>JAZSIZ010000100.1:0-58994 GCA_045534015.1 Victivallaceae bacterium
TTGGCATCACGGCGGATATTACGGAGAGCGACCTTGGCATCTTCGGCGATGGATTTTGCCTGTTTGCTCAATGCAGAACGGCGATCCTGACTGAGTTCCGGAATCGGCAGTTTGAGAGTTTTACCATCACTCATCGGAGTAATGCCGATATTACTCGAAAGCAGTGCTTTTTCAATAGCTTTAACGGCACTTGCATCCCAGGGCTGAATAACCAGCAAACGGGGTTCCGGAGCGGTGATACCGGCTGCATCACGGATACGGGTCTGGGTACCATAATACTCGAAAGTGATATTTTCCACCAGCGAGGGAGAAGCTTTACCGGTACGGATAGCGGCAAATGAGGTGGTCAAAGAATCCTCGGTTTTCATCATATTTTCTTCGAGGGTGTCAAGCAGAGTGTCAACTGTATAAGCCATAACTTGATTTTTCCTTTCTTTTTTTTTGCTCAAATCTTTATTGACTGTTTATTGCTGTTACTCGGCAGCCGGCTCTTCTGAAGAAGCCAACCTTTTTTTCAGCTCACGTTTCCCGACTGTACGCAAAGCACAAATCGCAGCCTTGGCATTGGCTCGGGGAGAAACTTTGCCGATTTCCCACAAGCTGACGGTATGACCGGAAACTCCGATCAATCTGGCAAGCTCATTCTGGGAAATTTTCAGTTTATTACGAATACGAAGAATCCCGGCAGCATTGAGACGCAATGTTTTTGATTCTTCACTCTTTCCGGCAGAAACATCAGCCTTGCTGCAACCGGCAGCAGAACCACTTTTTACCGCAGCAAGCTCTTTTTTAAGTTCCGCAACCTGCTTTTTCAACTCCGCAACCCGCTTTTTCTCATCAGCAAGCTGCTTTGCCAACGGAGGCAGGAGATTCTTAAACTCTTTTCTGGCGAGCCGCCGGATCTCATCATAAAGCACATGTTTTATATCAGGCATGATTTTTCTCCATCAGTTTGCATTTGGAATCTTTCTCCAATTTCACACACTGTCTTAATGTAACTTTCACATGTCTTTTTTTCAAGCTGTAAAAAATATTTTTTCAGTAAATTACTATTTTTCTTACTTCACAATGGACTTTTATGCTTGAAAAGTATAGTTATTGTGTGTATATTCACAGTAAACAAAATAATATTTTTAATCAGAGGAACCTGTTTATGGAAAAAATCGTTATCATCGGGAATGGCCCTGCCGGATCCACCGCTGCAATTTATGCGGCCCGTGCCGGATTGAAACCGATCGTCTTTGCCGGACAACTCCCCGGCGGACTGCTCACCCAAACCGGAGATGTGGAAAATTTCCCGGGTTTCCCGGATGGAAAAAGCGGTTTTGACCTGGTTATGGATATCCAATTTCAAGCGGAAAAATTCGGAGCATATTTTGAATACGAAGAGATCACCGGAGTAACCTTTTCCCAAGGTGGTCATCATACTCTCACGGTTTCCGATGGTCGCACAATAGAGTGTCAGGCTTTGATCATCGCTTCCGGAGCGACCCCGAGACGTTTGGAAGTCCCCGGAGAAGACCGGCTTTACGGAAATGGAGTTTCAGCATGTGCCACTTGTGATGGAGCATTTTACAAAGATGTTCCGGTGGTCGTTGCCGGTGGTGGCGATTCTGCAATGGAAGAAGCTCTGTTTCTTACCAGATTTGCCTCTGAAGTCCATCTCATCCACCGCAGGGATCAATTGCGGGCATCTGTGATCATGGCAGAACGGGCAAAAAATCATCCGAAAATAAAATTCCACATGAATTGTCTGATCACTGAAATCGTCGGAGATCAGAAAGTTTCCGGAGTGCGGATGATGGATCGTGTGTTCAACAAAGAAATTCTGCTCCCCTGCTCTGCTGTATTTACTGCCCTCGGTCATACACCGTGCAGTAAAATGTTTCACGATGCCGGAGTGGAAACAGATGTTTCAGGTTTTATCAAAGTAAAACCCGATACCACTCTTACCAATATTCCCGGTGTATTTGCCGCAGGTGATTGCGCCGATCCGCGTTACCGGCAGGCGGTGATCGCTGCCGGAATGGGAGCTAAAGCAGCCATGGATGCTGAAAAATTTCTTGCAGATGCAGAATAACAACTTTCAATACAGAATAGTATATTCAACCAAACGCAGGAAAACAGCTTTCCGCTTTGCCGCAGATGGAATATTGGAAGTTCTTGCCCCTCAAGGTACAGATCCACGTTTGATCGAAATGCTGATCTCTGCAAATACAAAGCAGATTTCTGAATTGCGGGCAAGAACTCCGGTTCGACAGCAACTGCAATTTACAGAAGGCAGTAATTTTATGCTTTTGGGAAAATTATATCCGCTTCATTTCACCCATCGCCTGCGCATTTTCGATAATGCATTTATGATTCCCCGGGGAAGCCATGAGGAAATGCGGTCTTCCATGACAACTCTATACCGGGAACTTGCTTCATCGATAATCCGCAAACGACTGATCCCATTACAGCAAGCTGCCGGGGTAATACCGAAAAAAATACAAATTTCTGCAGCCGATACCAGATGGGGATCATGCTCCGCACATAAACATATTTCTTTCAGCTGGAAATTGATACAATGTCCGGTCGAGTGTGTCGATTATGTGATCGGACACGAACTTTCGCATATAAAGGAAATGAATCACTCTCCGGAATTCTGGAAACACGTTGAAAAACTCATCCCGGACTACCGGAAAACACGGAAGCTGCTCAACAGTTTTGCCGCAAAATTACCGGAATGGGATTAAAATGAAACCTTGACATCTCCGGAAATCGCAATCGGAGGAGCCATCAATTGAATACCGGAACTTTTGCTCCAATCACGATCCCATGTATTCAACAGCAACGGATCCGTTTCCCCGCCCCATGGATTCAGGTCAATCAATAAAAACTCATCTCCGGAAGTTATATAAACATCCATTACCAGAGTTTTCACCGGTAATCTCCAGAAAAGTTCACCGACCCATTCCTCTGCCATTTGCCAATACTTCTCCTTCACCCCCTCCAGACGGCGGAAGTGACGGATCAGATGATACTGACTCATCGCAGACAATTTGCCCTCGTAAATAAAAAGCCGGAACTCCCTTGCCCGGGTAATTTTACGAAAAGGACGCAAACAAATATAATTCACCTCTCCACGCTGAGCGGCAGCTGCGACCTTTTTGCTTTGCAACAGATAAAACAATGCACTGCGCGGAGAATAAACTGCTCCGCCTTTATTTGCAAAACGTTCAGTATCTGTCGGCGCACAAGTATCGACAAAAGCAAATGTATTACCGGGAATATTTGCCATCGGCAAAGCCAACTCATTCATCAATGCTTTTCCTTCCGGAGAAAACAGAAAATCCTGCGCCTGACCTTCATCCATGCCGACAGACAGAGCTTTGATGCTCTCCGCACGGAGCTTTACAAACTTGGTCTCCCAGGTATACGGAGCCAAAGCGACATACCATTCAGGGGCATAGAAAAATTTATCAAGCGATCCCATTTTCTTTTCCTCCATTGCTCTCATCATCTTCGGATTCCGGATTAAGGAAAAGATACCTTAACACGAAGAAAAGATAAACAATCCATCCACACATAAACAACCAGCTGAAATATCCGGTTCCCGGCAGCTGCAACGCCGGAAATGCATTGACAACCAAAACCACAGGAAACGCCGCATAAATCGCAATTTTCCACAACTCTGAAAAACTGAATATGCATCCACCGGCAGAAAATAATTTGAATATCACAGAAAATACCAGTGTCACAAAAAATACTGTTATCAAACTGACCAGAAAATAGATCACTCCCTTACCGAAAGCAAATCCCAATCGAGCCAGATAAAAAAGCTGCTGACTGCTCATGCCGTCACTGAAATCTTCCGAAAAACTCCACTGATCACTCGGCTCCAAATCACACAACCGCTGCAACTCTTTACGCATTTCGCTGTAACTCATAGGCTTGGAAGACTGATCAATATTTCCATCCGGATCATACTGAATAACTTTCTGCCACTGATCACCATTGCGGATAAACGCAGCTATACACGCAGAACTCCAAAAGAAAATAATATTGCGTTTTTCCAGAGTTTCATCAGAATACTCTTCCGCCTTGGAATCCGGAGAAACATAAATAATCAAACTTTCGTAAGGCAATTCCTGACGACGACTGATCTCCGGAGCTTTTTTGGGCAAAATTCCACGTTCAGTAAAAACCACTCCGGTTCCGTAAATGTCATTAAAATCGTTGTATGCAGCACGCCATTTATAACGAACCATCAAAAAGTTACCGATACCGACACCGATAGCACACAACAGACAGAGCAGAAAAAGATGCCATAAAACTCTGCCTGAAGAATTTTTACGCAATGAATTGAATATATAAGGCCCACAACATGTGCCAAAAAAAGAACGAAAAAAACTCATCTTTTTATCCTTCGGTAATTACAGCTCCTCCCGATTTGCTCCAACCGTTTCAAGTCTCCCCGTATCAGCCGTTCATCTTCCGGTGTCAATCGATCCGTAAACAAAAAGCCGTCAAGATGATCCAACTCGTGCTGTATACAACGACCAAGCAAACCACCACACTCAAATTCAAAAAATTCCCCATCCAAAGTCTGCGCTCTGAAAATAACGCTGGCAGGACGAACAACCGGAGCATAAATATCAGGAACTGATAAACACCCCTCCTCCCGCTTAACAAGTTGTCCGGATTTCCCAATAATCTCCGGATTTATCACAGTCAGCGGCATGCGCGGCAGCAGATACTCCTCGCCGGGGGTTCCGGTACTGTTTTCTCCGGGAACATCAAAAACAACCAATCGCAAAGACTTTCCATACTGCGGCGCAGCCAGACCGATACCGTTGAAGTAGCGCATAGCTTTAAGCATATCTGCGGCCAGCTCCCGGATTTCATCAGTAACAACGCCAACCGGCTGGGCGACCTTTTTCAAGACCGCCGCACCGGCTGTATAGACAACACAGGAATCGTTTTTATTGTTTCTGAAAAACATTTTTATCAGATATTATTTTTCTGCAGGATTGGCTTTGATTTCCGGAGCATTCGGATCTGCCGGCTTGCGCTGAAGATCAGGAGCAGAAACCGGAACAGTCTGTTCTCCGGTGATTTTACCATCTTCTCCGACGGCAACACCATCCAATCCGGGATAACGTCCGGTACCGGCTTCACTCAAGTAATACTCTGCGGTAGTACCGCCGACAACTGAAATAAGCTGAGCCTTGGCATTCTGAACATTGATATAGCTGGACGCGAGTGAGGTTTCCGCTTCCACAAGGTCACGCTGAGCCTCATTCAGACGGGTCAATTCTGCTTTACCGGCATCGTATTCCTCTTTCACCAAATCACGCTGTTTGGCTGAAAGCTGTCTTACTTTAGCGAACAAATCGGTCTTTTTGACATTCTGCACATAATTGGCGTATGCCGTACGCACTTCACTGATAACTTCGAACCATTTCGAAGCCACCTGATATTCAGCAATTGCTTGAGTAGCTTGAGCTTCACGCAGCTGATTGAAACGGATCGCTCCGTCAAATACAGTCCAGGAGGCGGAAATTCCGTAGGACAATCCGGTCGTATCATTACTGTCCCAATGATACCCGTTGGCATAACCATTGTTGTCCAGGGTAGAAATATTCCATCCCACATTTCCGGTAATCGTCGGGCTGTAAGCACCCCAGGACTGATACACCTGATATTTGGCAATATTCAATTGTTCACGATAAGCTTTCAGGTCAGGACGGTTGGCAAGTGCAGCATCCAGATAAATCTCCACCGGAGGAAGAGCTGCGAACTCAAGAGAGTACCCCTCGGGAAACTTTACATGGGGAGGCAGTGTGCCATCCGGATATCCCATCAACTGCGCCAACGCATAAATGGCAACTTCATACTGATAATCAGCATCTATCAAGTTAACTTCAGCAGTTTTTACATAGATTTCAAAGTTCAGCACATCACTCAAAGGAGCCGCACCGGCATTAAATTTATGTTTGGTATTTTCCAGAGAGCTTTCCTGGAATTTTTTATCTTCCAGAGCGATCCGGCGATTTTCTTTTGCCAGAAGCACGGTATTATACGCATAGGAAACTGCCAACATCATCGTACGGCAGGCATCCTCTTCCATACGGGCCTGATAATCGAAACCGCTTTTGGCAGCTTTCAAACGGAACATACGGGCAAAACCGTCAAAAATCAACAGAGAAGCATTGATTCCGGTCTGGGTTCTGATACTCTCCGTCCTCGGATGACGCTGTCTGGAATGCAATCCGGTCGCATGGATCGTCCAATCGGTACCGCCGCTCAAATCAAAAGATGCAGTAATCTGCGGAGAATACGCTCCCCAAGCCTGCAAATATTTCAGCCTGGCTGCTTCCATAGAGTGAAACGCCGCAATATAAGAGGGATTGTTGCGTATCGCAATACGCTGGGCATCACGCAAAGAAAGCACAGTGATGTCATTAAAAAGATTCTCTGCGGCATCCTTTTTGCGTTGAGTGTAGCTGTCACCGAATGTGGCAGCAGCCGGTTCTTTGTAGCTGTAACAACCGGCAGCAGCAACCGCCAGCAACGCTGCCACTCCCCTGCTCAACCACTGTTTTTTGTTTATCATTTGATTACTCTCCATTTTATATGGTTGACTTAACTATTTCAATATAATGTAGCATATTTTTTGCTATTTGCAAGTCTTTTTCATTTAAATCCAAAAAGAAAAACTCTTCTGCTTTCATCAACCTCTCCGACAACGATACAATAAAGAGCTTCCCTGTAAACAACTTCTCCTTTTAAATTGTAACTTTTGAATCTGACCGCCCAAACCAGCTGATGGACAGGCTCCATTTCCAGACGGGTCAAAAAACGGTAGGATTCTATCTGCCCCATACGGGATGCCATCTCACGCTGTTCCTTTTCAAATTCCGCTTTGCCGTAGACCTGTCGTCCACCGGCTGGAATATATCTGGTATAACCATCAAGATCCCGCTTGCGGAAAGCTTCCAGCATATCTTCTCCCATTTTCTGTTCTTTTGCCATGCTGCGCTGCAATTCACTCTGCTCCTCCACAGACACAACAGAAGCACAACCGGAAAACAACAAAACAGCCAGAACCGGAAATAAAACTTTCAACATATTCACTATCTCCTTTACTTTATCAACGGACTTTATTGAAAAATTCTTTTATCCTGGTATTTTCAGAATTCATCAGCACTTCAGGAACTCCGGCTTCAAGAATCACACCTTTATCCATAAATACCATGCGGTCTGCCACCTCCGCGGCGAAACCGATTTCATGAGTGACAACGACCATGGTCATTCCGTCTTTTGCCAGATCTTTCATCAGCAGCTGAACCTCACCGACCATCTCCGGATCAAGAGCGGAAGTCGGTTCATCAAAAAGCAGCACTTCCGGATGCATCGCACATGCCCGCACAATAGCAACCCGCTGTTTCTGACCACCGGAAAGCTGCATCGGATAAGCACCGGCTTTATCCTCAAGACCGATACGGGCAAGCAACTCCAGTGCCTCTTTCTTTGCTTCTGAACTTTTCACTGCGCCGGTACAAACCGGAGCCAATGTAATATTGTCAAGAATCGTCAAATGCGGAAAAAGATTGAAGTGCTGAAAAACCATTCCTACTTTACAACGGTAACTATTGATGGAACGGGAATTTTGTTTAACAACATCCCCATGAAACAACACCTCACCGGCAGTAGGCATTTCCAGCATATTCAAACAGCGCAGAAAAGTACTTTTTCCGGATCCGGAAGGACCGACAATAAAAACCTTTTCGCCACGTTTTATCTGCAACGAAACATGATCTACTGCCCGCAACGCCGGAAAATCTTTGACCAGATATCTGGCTTCCAAAATAATATTATCACTCATTCTTCTTCAACCTTTTTTCCAGCATCCCCAAAGCTTTGGAGAAAATAATCACCATGATCAGATAAATCAGAGCCACTGCGATCAGCGGCAGAAATGCATTGTAAGTCTGACTGCGGATGACATCGCCGCCCTTGGTCAAATCTTCCAGTGCAATAAACCCGCAAACGCTGGTTTCTTTCAGCAGCACGATAAACTCATTACCCAAAGCAGGCAGCACATTTTTCAATGCCTGCGGCAGAATAACCAACACCATTGTCCGGTTGTATGATAATCCCAAACTGCGTCCGGCTTCCATCTGTCCGCGATCGATCGACATGATTCCGGAACGGATGATCTCTGCCACGTAAGCACCGGAATTTATACCGAAGGCAATGATCGCCACCAAAACTTTATCCACATCCATGGAACCGAAAACAACAAAGTAGATTATCAGAAGCTGCAGCACCACCGGAGTTCCACGGATTATGGTCAGATAAGCTTTGCAAATCAAGTTGGCGATTTTAAGTTTTCCGGTCAGATCAGAGGTACTGCGGATAATGGCAACAAAGAAACCGATAGATACCCCAAGCATTACGGAAAAGAATGCAACCATCAATGTTACCAGAAATCCATCCCAGAGATAACGCCACCGGTCATATTTCACAAAAACGGTATATAATTCATCCTTGAAAGAATCATCGTCATTTGCTTCTTTGACTTCCAGATCAGTCACATTCACATATTCCTCCCGGATCCGGTCAATGGTTCCATCTTCCATCATTTCCACCAGAGTGGTATTTACCATATCCAGAAGTTCACTATTACCTTTGGCAAATGCGAATGCATATTTTTCAGACGTAAGAGGCTCATCAAGCAATTTCAATCCGCGATTTTTTGCGACATGAACACGTGCCGGTTCATAATCAAGAACCACGACATCCAGCTTTCCACTTTTCAACGCCGCCACCGCAGTGCTGGCATCATCAAACCGCTGCGGTTCAGAGATATTCTCTGTTACATACGAATCACCGGTAGTTCCGCCCTGCACACCGATCTTTTTGCCGGTCAGATCACCGACAGATTCTATACTGGAATCTTCCCGGACAATCACCACCTGCCGGGCGTGTACATAAGGAATGGAAAAATCGACCATCTTTTTGCGGTCATCGGTGATTGTAATTCCGGATGCAGCAATATCACCTTTGCCGGTCTGAATGGCAACAATGATCGAATCGAATTTCATATCTTCGACCGTCATCTCCATTCCGTTGCGCCGGAGAACTTCCCGGATTATGTCAATGTCGATGCCGACAATTTCGCCTTCCTTATGAAATTCATAAGGCGGAAAATTGGCAGATGTAATTACCTTGACAACCTTTTCCGCCCCCAGCGGCAGCAGAAGCATCAACGTTAAAAATAAAAGTAAACGCTTCATTTATATATTCACTCCTTATCAAATTTCAAACCGGAAATAAACGCTTTTGTACGCGGATTGGACGGATTGTGAATAATATCCGCCGCTTTGCCGCTTTCCACAACAACACCATCTGCCATAAAAACAATCCGGTCTGCAACTTTTTCAGCAAAATCCATTTCATGGGTAACGATCACCATGGTCATATCATCATCAGCCAGTTTACGGATCACCTGCAATACCCCTTTGGTCAATTCCGGGTCAAGAGCCGAAGTCGGTTCATCAAAGAAAAGTATTTGCGGCTCAAGTGCAAGAGCTCTGGCGATCGCGACCCGCTGCTGCTGACCGCCGGACAATTCACAGGGATAAGCATCGGCGTAATTTTCCAGCTCCATTCTACCCAGCAGATCCATGGCTTTTTCGACAGCATCGGCATGAGAAATACCGGCAACGTGAACCGGAGCATCAATGATGTTATCAAGCACAGACATGTGAGGAAAGAGATTGAAGTTCTGAAATACCATACCGCTCATTTTACGGACTGATTTCAAAACTGTTTTACCGGCATAATGCCCATCGGAAAAAAATTCAACATCCCCCATGGTCATAGAACCGCCATCGGCAGTTTCCAACATTGCAGCGCACCGCAGCAAAGTAGTTTTCCCTGAACCGGACGGACCGATGACCGCAACGACTTCCCCCTGCTCTACACAGAAGGATATATTGCGCAACACCTGTTTGTCTTTGAAACTTTTGGAAAGATCACTTATTTTAAGAAGAGTCATTTTATCACCGGTAATAGTTGAGTTTCTTTTCAATCATCGCCATTGTCCCCGCAACCAGGAAGTTGAATACATAGTAGAATATTCCTGCGGCAATAAACGGAATCATGGATGAGGTAGCACTCGCCATCTGCTTGGCAATAGCAAACATTTCCAATACCGAAAGCGAAAACGCCAGTGATGTATCCTTAACCAGAGTAATCGTTTCATTGGTCATCGGCGGCAGAATACGTTTGAATACCTGCGGCAGAATTATCCGGAAAAAAGTCTGCCATCTGGAATATCCCAACACAGTTGCCGCTTCATACTGTCCTTTCGGCATGGATTCGATCCCCGCACGATAGATCTCGGCAAAATATGCAGCATAATTAAGCGAGAAACCGATGATAACAGCAATAAAACTGTAATTGACAGAACCGACACTCAAAGATGACAGCTTGATATCAAAAAGATAATATGGTCCGAAATACCAGATCAGCAATTGCAGCATCAGCGGAGTTCCACGCATAATGGAAATAAACACGCGGAAAAAGTTACGGACAACAAAAAAACGGCTCATTCTTCCAACTGCGATCAGCAACCCGAGCGGAATGGCAAAAACCAGTGTCAGAAAAAATATCATCACTGAAATAAGCAATCCATCCCCCAACTGCTGCATCATACCGGTAAAATCAATATCACTTTTATCAGATTGATTTCCATCTTCTGCCTCCGGAGGCAATTGCAATTGCCCGAGAGCCATCTTATTTTCTCCGTCAAAATAACGGGCGGATATTTTTGCGGCAGTACCATCGTCAACCATTTCAAGCAACGTTTCCTGCACCTGATCACGCAACGATGTATCGCCTTTGCGGAAACCGATGCCATACATCTCTTTCATAACGATCTCATCAAGTATGCGGAAAGAACCGCTTTTCATCTTGACTTTGGCAACACCGATGTCCAATGCCACAGCATCCACATCGCCGCTTTCCAGCATCATCACGGCATTTTCATAGTTTTCGGTAATAATCAGAGCTTTGAAACTTTTTCCAAGCTCCTGACATTCTCCTCCGCTTTGCAATGCCTTTTGAACCGGTGTGTCATTCTGAACGGCGACCCGGCAATTTTTCAAATCAGAAAGTTTACCGGCAGGGGAATCCTTTTTGACCATCACCACCTGTTCATTGATAACGTAAGGATCGCTCCAGGTATAAGATTTTTCTCTGCCGTTGATGGTAAAGCCATTCCAGATGCAATCGATCATGCCGCTATTCAACTCACTGTCTTTTGCATCCCAGTTGATCGGTTTCAAAACCAGTTTCCAGCCTCTGCGGCGGCAAACCTCACGGGCAAGATCAAGATCAAATCCTTTGTATTCGTTATTCTCCAGATAACCGTATGGTGGAAAATTGGCATCAAAACCGACCGTAAAAGTACGTGCGGCACTCTCTTCAGCTGCCGCAGAATGCTTGTTCCACATCCAGATTCCGGCAACAGCCAATGCAATGATGACCGCGATGATCAAAAACAGATACTTTTTCAAAACTACCCCCCCGGCAAATAAAAAAACAAAAAATGACAATCCTATAATATATTACAACTTGGCAATTAATACAAGCAGTTATTTTACTACAGGCTCAATAACTATAGAAGAAATCTTCCAATTTCCTTCTGTTTTTTCTGCTTTGCCGCTAACCAGATAAACCCCGCTGAATTCAGATTTCTTTTTACTGAATGAACCATTGATCTGTGCATCCATGGAAAATGTGGCACTGTCACCGGAAATTTCGACTTCAATATTTTCAGTTTCAACACTTATCTGGTCAGCCTCCCGGAAATAAAGCATCCAGAAACGCTCCATCGCCTCACCGTCAACATCAAATTCCAATTCAGGCTTGATCACTTTGACCGACAACGAATCGCAGAAAAAATTTTTTGCCTTGGTATGTTTCAAAGCTCCTTCATGGGCAACTTTCCGCGGCTTGCAGCTCACCCACTCTGCCGTATCAGTAAGTAAACGTTTTACAGCCCATTCATCTTTACAACACCACCAGAATATCCCGGCAGAGATCAAAAGCAACAGTGCAACCGATCCCCAGACAATGATTTTCTTTTTCAAAACAGAACTCCTCCACTTATACGGCTTTGCAAAACTTCTCCGAAAAGATGTTCATCCATTGCCTGATCCCGGTTATCTCCGACAACGAAACAGTATCCGGGCTGTACTTCCACCGGATCCATCGACCAACTGCATGGATTTTTTACATATGGTTCTTTCTGAATTTCCCCATTGACAAACAATCTGCCATTGCGGAATTCGACAACATCTCCCGGCAAAGCAACAACTCTTTTCAAAAGCTTCTTTTTACCGAAAAAAGAGATCGTAACCACATCTCCTCTTGCAGGTTTTGAAAAAAGATAACGCAATCGGAAAGATAATGTGATACTTCCATCGTGCCACGACGGTTCCATACTGCTTCCGGAAATCACGCACGGCGTAAAAAGCAGAAAAAAGAACCCGGCAACCGCCGCTGTCACCAGCAGACGGATGATCATCACCCGATCAAAACGCGGCAGCACAAAATCACGGATACTTCCCTGCCAACTCTTTTTTCCGTTCATTTACACTTTTTATTATCTATAATTCAGTTTACTGCTGTGCTTCGGCTAACTGTTGAGCTTCCCTTGCAGCACGTTCTTCTTCCATCAACGGCTGAAAACGTGCTTTATCACTGGCCTTCATATACGCCTCTTCCGCACTGATATTACCGGCATCATACTGTTTCTGGATCGAGTTATCCATAGCCATCATACCTCTGCCGACACCGGCATCGATGATGGTTCTGATATTGGATATCTGACCTTCACGGATAGTATTGGGCAAACCATCTGTGTGCAGCAGCACTTCATGAACAGCTACCCGGCCGCCGCCGAGTTTACGGCACAACAGCTGGGAAACGACAGCCTGCAAACATTCAGCGAGCATGGTTCTGATCTGCGCCTGCTCATCAGCAGGAAATGCATCAATGATACGGTCGATGGTCTGCGGAGCATTGTTGGTGTGCAATGTTGCAAATACCAGCATACCCATCGCCGCACAGGTCAAACCGAGACGGATCGTTTCATTATCGCGCATCTCACCGATCAGCACAATATCCGGGTCGGAACGCATCACTCCGCGCAACGCTTCCGGAAAGGAGTGACTGTGGATACCGATTTCACGGTGTACAATAGTGCAATTTTTATTCTTATGCACGAACTCGATCGGGTCTTCAATCGTAATAATGTGCTTGCTGGTATAGGTATTTATGTAATCAATCATTGCCGCAAGCGTGGTAGATTTACCGCTTCCGGTAGGTCCGGTAACCAATACCAGCCCCGATTTATATGCACAAATAGTTTTAAGCACTTCCGGAAGTTTAAGATCTTCCAGGGTCAGTATCTTGCTGGGGATCTGACGCAACACACATGCCATCCCGTGATAATTGTAGAAAAAGTTACAACGGAAACGGGCAAGTCCGGGAATCTCATGAGCAAAGTCAAGGTCATGATTTTTCATAAACACTTCCCAGCGTTTTTTCGGAAGACAGATTTCTTCCATAAGTTCCGCCATATACTCCGGTGTAAGTATTTCATCATTCAACGGAGAAATATTTCCATGGAAACGTGCCTTCGGAGGAAAATTTATCGACAGGTGCAAGTCCGAGCCGCCGCCGGCAAGCATCTGACGCAGATAAGCATTGATTATCGGTTCTTTTTTAGCCATGATTCAATTCATCCTTCACTGTTGATTTGCCGCCATATCAGCCTGCATTTCACGCCGGGCCCAGATGGAGTTAAGTTCAGAAATAATTGTCGGATCCTTCATTTCCGCCAGAGCCGCTTCCCTGGTGATCTGATAAAGGGAGTATTTTTTCAAAATGCACTGATCAAATGTACACATTCCCAGATTTGAAGATGTCGTCATCGTAGAATGCAAACGGAACGTATTTCCTTCGCTGATAATATTCGCCACCGACATGGAATTGAGCATTATTTCGTAAATCAATACCAATCCGCCGTATCCATTCGGAATCAACTTCTGACAGATAACGCCACGCATACTGCCGGAGGTCATGGCACGGATCTGCGGCTGCTGGTTCGGCGGAAACACATCAAGCAGGCGGTTCAATGTATTCGGAGCATTTCCGGTGTGCAATGTTCCGATAACCAGGTGTCCTGTTTCAGATGCAGTAATCGCATTTTCAATCGTTTCAAGGTCGTGCATTTCACCGATAACGATGATATCCGGGTCTTCACGCAAAGAAGCCTTTAACGCGGAACGGTAGGAATTGGTATGCTTACCGACCTCCCGTTGCGAAACCTGACAATTATAAGACAGCTGCAAAATCTCAATGGGATCTTCAACAGAAATAACATGATCCTGACGCTTCTCATTGAGAATGTTGATCATCGCCGCCAATGTGGTGGTTTTACCGCAACTGATCGGACCGGTCACAAGAATCAGACCGTTGTGATAATCAAGCAGACGTTTGATATTCACAATGTCCTCATCCAGGAACCCCAGATCCTCAAGCGAACTGATATGATCAGGAACCAGACGGTAGCTGCCGGCGATACCGTCTTTCTGCTCCATCAGACAGACACGGAAACGGTTTTCGCCGACCTCCAGAGCAAAACTCATATCCTGCGCTTCAGCAAACTGTTTGCGCTTTTCTTCACTGATCAATGCAAAATTCAAACGCCGCGCTTCATTATCATTAAGCACATGAGAATCGATCCGCTCTATCTGCTGCAATCTGCGGACAAAAGCCGGAGAGCCGGAAGATATATGCAAGTCACTGCATCCGAGATCGCGCAAACTGTTCAGCAGTATGAGCATTTTTTCCTGCACTTCCTCATCGGACAATTCAGAAACGTCACTCAACCCCGGCAGTTCCTCATACCCCGGAGCAGCGGTCATATACTCGTTGTATTCAGGAACTTCCGCCTCATCGTCATCGTCATCGGCATCGGCATCTTCACCGTCATCTTCACTTTCTTCTTCATATTCAGCAAATGGCGAATAACCGTTTTCCGCCTGTTCGCATGCATAATTCAGCAGAGTCTGGATCTGGGCTGTCCAAGCTTCCTGATCCTCCGGAGAAAGAGTTTCGCACAATTGTTCGAGTACTGTTTCAGCAAAAACGCCGACATCTTCCGTTTTATCCAGAGATTCCCACAGAGCCTGACCATCTTCAATGCTCATAACTTCATTATCGACCAAGGCATAAACAAACCATTGAATTTCCAAAGGTACATCCGGTGTCATACAATACATCCTTTCTGAAACTTCAAATAAAAAAACAAAATGTCCCTGCCATACAATACAACAGAAAACCGGTGAAGTCAACCCCATTAAGATGCCATATGCTCAAAAAGTACAGCAAAAGATCGCAACAACAGCAAAGAAATAAAAAAACGACTGCAATCACAGAAAAAAAGCTGCATATTATTTGATTTTTATCCGGAGATGTACTATATTAATACATTGGTTTGCACACTTTGTGCTTTTAAATTTATGGAAAATGGAGGTAACCCCGTGAGTTTTCATCTGTTGGTTTTCGTCAAACAGGTGCCGGACACACAGAATATTTCCGGCGATGCGATGACTCCCGAAGGCACGGTGAACCGTGCTGCTCTGCCGGCAATTTTCAATCCGGAAGATTTGAATGCGTTGGAACTGGCTCTTCAGTTGAAGGACCGCTATCAGGCCCATGTAACCGTTGCGACAATGGGTATGCCCGCCGCCGCAGAGGTACTGCGCCAGTCACTTTACCGCGGTGCTGACCGTGCCGTACTGGTGACCGACCGCGCTCTTGCCGGCGCCGACACTCTGGCAACCAGTTACACTTTGAGTTGTGTAGCAAAAAAACTCGGTGATATCGATCTGGTTCTCTGCGGTCGTCAGGCTATCGACGGAGATACCGCACAGGTAGGTCCGCAGATCGCAGAAAAGCTCAACATCCCGCAGATCTGCTATGTTGAAGAGGTCAAATCACTGGAAGCCGGCAAAATCATTGCCCGCCGTGCTATCGAAGGCGGTTACGAAATTCTTTCCTCCCCGCTCCCCGCACTTCTGACTGTTATCGATGCCAACGATCCCCGCCCGATGAATGTCAAGCTCATCATGAAATACAAACGCGCCCGTACTCCCGGCGAAATCGATGCAGCTGCAAAAAAAGGCGAGATCGCCGATCCGGAAAAATGCAAAGCTGATCTCAAGGCCGCCGGTCTGCTGATCGAAGAATACTCCGCTGCTGACATCAATGCTGCGCCGGATCGTATCGGATTCCCCGGTTCCCCGACCAAAGTCAAACAGGTCATGAGCGTGGTGCTTACCGCCGGAGAAGCCAAAACCGTTTCCGCCGATGCCGAAGGTATCGCCGGACTTATGCATGAACTCATCAGCGATCATACTCTGGGGTAAAAAATGGCTAATATTGGAAATGTTTGGGTATTTATCGAGCAGGAACAGGGCAAAATTGCCGGAGTCAGCTTGCAGCTGGTTTCCAAAGGCCGTGAACTTGCCGACCGTCTTGGTGTGAAACTTGAAGGTATCCTTCTGGGTGACAATCTTTCCGGATGTATCGACACTCTGTATCACTACGGTTGCGACCGGGTCATCCTTGCCGAAGATCCCCGCCTGGAACCTTTCACTGTGCTGCCTTATGCAAAAGTCATCATGAAACTGATCCTTGAGCATAAACCGAATATTCTGCTTTTCGGTGCAACTCTCAAAGGTCGTGAGCTTGCCCCCCGTATCGCTTCAGAAAAACTTGCCGGTCTTACCGCAGATTGTACCGATTTGCAGATCGATGATTTTGAAGACAAGAAAAACGGCAAAAGCTACACTGACAAACTTATGCAGATCCGTCCGGCATTCGGCGGCAACATTATTGCCACCATCGTCAACACCTGGGATGACCCGCAGATGGTAACTGTCCGTGAGGGCGTAATGAAACTCGGAGATGCAGATACGACCCGTAAAGGCGAGCTGCTCAAAGTTCCGGTGGAATTGACCGCAGAAGACACTGTTATTCAGGTCATTGAGCGTGTCCGTGCCGACAAGGAAGTCGATTTGCAGGGCGCACAGATCATTGTTGCCGGAGGTTACGGAGTCGGTTCTAAAGAGAACTTCAAATTGATCTATGATCTTGCCGAAGCCATCGGTGGTGAAGTCGGTGCTTCCCGTGCCGCAGTCGATGCCGGCTGGATCAGTCACGATCATCAGGTCGGTCAGACCGGTGTCACCGTCCGTCCCCGTCTTTACATTGCCTGCGGTATTTCAGGATCGATCCAGCACACTGCCGGTATGAGTGAATCCAAAAAGATCATTGCGATCAATACTGATCCGGATGCACCGATTTTCAGCTGTGCCCATTATGCGATCGTCGGCGATTTGAATCAGGTCATCCCGCAGATGATCAAAGCTTTCAAAGCAAAGCAGCAGTAACAAGGAGTTTTTCTTAAGATGTTGAACTATTTTTCTGACAACAAGGATCTTGAGTTTACTCTGCAGAATCTTGAGCTTGCCGAAATCACCGGCATGCTGGAAGATAATTATAAAAATGCAGAAAAATTTGAGTCTGCCCCCATTGACTTCAAAGATGCTCTTGACAACTATGAACGAGCCCTGAAAGTCATCGGTGAAATCGCCGGTGAACGTATCGAAGCCCGTTCCCGTACAGTCGATGAAGTAGGAGCTCAATTCAAAGACGGCAAAGTCATCTATCATCCTCTGACTCTGCAGAACCTTGAAGATCTCAAACAGGCCGGTCTTATGGGCGTTATGCTCGGACATCAGTACGGCGGTTTGAATTTCCCCTGCTCTGTCTACACAATGATGACTGAAATTGTTTCCCGTGCCGATGCTTCTCTGCAGAATATTTTCGGTCTGCAGGACATTGCTGAAACCATCAACTTTTTCGGCAACGATGAGCAGAAGAATTTCTACCTGCCCCGTTTCGCCAATGGCGAATTTGACGGTTCCATGGACTTGACTGAACCTGATTACGGTTCAGATCTCCAGTCTGTCCGTCTGCGTGCCTATCAGGATGAAAACGGTCAGTGGTACCTCAATGGTATGAAACGTTTCATTACCAACGGCTGCTCCAAAGTGCATCTGGTTCTCGCCCGTTCCGAAGAAGGCACTACTGACGGCCGCGGTCTTTCCATGTTCATCTGCGAGGCCTGCCCGCAGCTGGTGGTGCGCCGCATCGAAGATAAGATGGGTATCCACGGCGTGGCGACCTGCGAACTGCAGTTCAATGATGTTCCTGCGCAGCTCTGCGGCAAACGCCGTCTCGGTCTGATCCGCTATGTCATGAGCCTGATGAATGGAGCCCGTGTTGCAATCAGTGCCCAGGCTGTCGGTATCGCCGAAGCGGCTTACCGTCAGGCACGTAAATATGCTTCTGAACGTGAACAATTCAAACGCAGCATCGATAAATTCCCGGCGATCTACTCAATGCTGAGTTCAATGAAAGTCCGTCTGACCGCTGCCCGTACCCTGCTTTACGAAACAACCAGAGTTGTTGACTTGCGTAATGTTTACACTCACATCGTTGAGCACGGCACCCCCACTGATGAAGATCGTGCAAAACAGAAGTATTATACCAAGCTGGCGGCACAGTTGACTCCGATGTGCAAAGCTCTTGCCACAGAAAGTGCCAACTCCATCGCTTATGACGGAATCCAGATCCATGGCGGTACCGGTTACATGCGTGACTTCAACGCCGAGCGTTACTACCGTGATGCCCGCATCACCAATATTTACGAAGGAACCACCCAGCTGCAAATCGTTGCTGCCATCGGTGGCGTAATGCAGCGTGATGCTGACAAACGCATGGCAGAACTTTTTGCCATGGAACTGCCGGAAAATCTCGCCGCTCTGCGTGAAAAACTTGCTGCACTTCATGTAAAACAGCTTGAAGCAGTCAAATTCGTCGCAGAAAAACGTACCGAAGACGGCAACAAAGATACTGCCTATCACGATTTGATGGCACGCAATCTGGTGGAAATGGAAACCTACATTTTTGTCGGTCTGCTGCTGCTGCGTGATGCATCCATTTGTGCTGATCGTGCTCCGATAGCTGAACGCTATGTTCTGGATGCGGTGGCTGAATTTGAACGCCGCTATCTCAACGTCTGCTCCGGTGACACGAAACTTATCGCCAATCACCGTGACATCATCGACTACTGATAAAAGGAGATTATTCACATGAATAACAGTTATTTGGAACGTGCTAAACAGCAGATCACCGATCCGCAGATTCTTTCTGTTGTTGCCGCGAAACGTGCAAAACAGTTGGCTGCCGGCGGACGTCCGATGATCAAATGCGACTCCGAAAATCTGCTTGATATCGCTCTGCTGGAAATTGCCGAAGGTTTGTTGAGCTACGAATTTCCGGATGAAAATGAAACCGCTGCGGAAGCCCCGGCGGAAGTTACTGAATAATTCATTCAGCAGTATTCAAAAAAGCCGCACTTTGAAAACTCAAGGTGCGGCTTTTGTATATCGGCAAAACAATTATATGATATAAGCTCTGTTTTATTTACCAAATCCGAGTTGCGGAATCGCCCGTTGGGCGACCATATTCATTCCGGCGGCATTGGGATGAACTGTATCGTAAAAATATTGCCCATCATTATCAAGCAATCCGGTACCATCAAGCAAATGTACCTGCGGAAATTTTGCAGAACACTCTTTTAAAATATCCCGGTATTTACAAAGTGCGAACTCTTCCGGATGATCAACCGGACAACCATACCACGGTAATGGTGTAAAAACAAAAACTTCCGCGCCTTCCCGGGAAGTCAAAAGAGTCAACGATTTCATCGTTTCATCCCGGAATTTTTCCAGCGGAATTTTTTTTGAACAATCATTAACTCCATAAGCCAATGTAACTATATCCCAAGGATAATCCATAGCTCCGGCAATGGCTTTGCTATCCATAACCGTGCCGCCGACAGCAAGATTGAACCATTCACCGCCAAAGGCAGCGGCAACCCGGGCAGCATAACTTTCC
The DNA here is from genome assembly GCA_045534015.1 of Victivallaceae bacterium. Taxonomy (GTDB): domain Bacteria; phylum Verrucomicrobiota; class Lentisphaeria; order Victivallales; family Victivallaceae; genus UBA1784. Next base: position 20,098 of record JAZSIZ010000100.1, read on the forward strand.
CCCGGATATAAAACATCAAATCCCTGCGTAATGGAATCACCCAGCATCAGCAATTTTTTACCGGAATACACAACTGGTTCAACCACAGAAGCATCATCAAGAAATACTCCGGTAATATCACATTCCGACTGCCATGGAAATGCAACCGTAATGTGACGCATACCTTCACCGGGCAAATCAGCAGAAAAAGAAAATTTTTCCATCTCTGAATTTTCTGTCACACGCTTGACCAATGCACCATCACACAAAACATCAAAGCCGAAATATGAACGGGCAAATGAATTGAATTTTATTTGCACAGTCAGCTTTTTTGCCGTGGTACGGAACTGTAAAGAAACTCCGGAACTGCCTCTGGAATACCGGAACCAATCGGCACTTTTGCTCCGGTAAAAATCCTGTAATTTTTCAGAAAAGCGGATCGGGATCACACCATCTGCAGAACTTTGCAGACGGTGTATTCCGTGAAACAAATCATCGCGCCCTGAAAGATCAATTTTTACCATTCCAGTTCTCCCCATAATAAAAGCTCTGAATAAACGATTGGGCATAATATAGCATTATGAAAAAAGTTTTTCAAGTGTCATTTTGTGCCTGCCGCATGTCAACTTTCTGCCATCCGGTAAAGAAGCAATAGAACCGGCTGGTACAGTCAATTCGGCATCCAGAGAATCTCCATTACGCTGCCAGCTGACCAGTATTTCCCCATGCGGAGTTGCAACACTTCCGGAAGCATATTCCAGATCAAGAGATTGCGGAGCAAAAACAAAAGAAGAGAAACCGGCATCAACATCTCTGATCCCCAGAATCACCTGTCTGAAAAACTTGGCAGGTCCGGTGGTAAATCCATGGCAGAATGAACCATTTTCCCAATAACCGACCTTGCCAACCAGATGAACTCCGCTTTCCGGGATCGTAGACAATCCCATCCTGATGAATTGTCCCCAGTATTTACGGATTCTATCCAAAGCTTCCTGCGCACCGCCGCGTTTGCCTATTTCATCAAATATGACGGATGAAAGATACAATTCCGGAGAAAGATATTTGCCGGAAATAATCGCTTCGACAAAACGTTTTTCACATTCAATGCCCCAGGCTCCACATTGCAGAGCAAATGCCATAGACAATTCAGAAGCAAGAGCCGTCGGTGAAAACGTTCTGGTTTCCATGTGGATTTGCTGCGCAGGATCAACGATGATTCCTTCATCATTCAGGTAAAGCGGCAATGCTTTTTTGATACGCTCAATACGCATTTCCAACTCCTCTGACGGATATTCAACACCGGTTATCCGGCAGAACCGGCAGTACAGTTTCAACGCATGAATATAGAGAGAATTGAGCATTGAACAACGACTGTCATTGAATGTGATATTATTCAATTCATATCCCCAGTCAAAGAAGTTCCACAATTTTTCCGGCGGATTGATCAAACCATCGGCATCACAAGTTGCTTCAGCAGCATCCAGAATTTTTTTCAGATTCGGCAGATAACGGCGCAGAATTTCACTGTCTCCGCTTTCACGGTAACAATCATCCAATACCGTAAAGAGGAAAAAGTTGGTCGGTACAAGAACCAATTTCTGCGTTTCCGGATCATGCTGTGCAGGAACCGCCCCGGGACACCATCCACTGTCATACTGCTGTGCAAAAGTCAATTCCAATGATCGGCGGTGAATATCCGACATTCCGAAAAGAACAAGACTGGCAATATTTTCCACCACCAGATCATTTACCCAGAATGCATGCTCGCGCCATGGTCCATCTTCAAATGTGTCGGTCGTACATGCGGAAATGGTCTCCCGGCACATATTCCAGATTTGATTGAGCTTGTGATCACTGCACAGAAATGTGGAACCGCCGGAGTAAGGATATCGCCGGTCATAATATACCGGAGAATCAATAACAACTTCTTTATGTATATTGCGGAAAGAAACTTGCAGCATACTACCGCCATGAGCGAGAAATTCATTGGTAATACGGTTCTTTCCCGGTTTCAGAAAAAAGCTGTCCACAAACGCCGCATAATCGATTTTACGCCGGTAGGAGCTGCGTACCCGATCATTCCAGATATTTTCCCCGGTAGTCACATGAACTTCAACGCCGGGTTCATCAACGGTGACTTCCATATCAAAATATCCGGTACACACCTTTTTAAAATCAAAGATCAACGTACAATTATTCTCTCCCGGAGCTATGCTGTAACAGTTGTTGCCGCTGGAAGTCACCCGATCAGTCGGGATAAATATTTCCCGGTCAAGCAGATCGGCAATCGTTTCATCAGCCTCCGGTTCACACGGTTCGGGATCAACAGCCTTGTGAAGCACCGGGATGATCCGGGTATAAACCAATGGCGGAATATTTCTCGGACAAAGTTTTTTCAACGCCAATGCATCATTATCGAAAATAACCGCATTTTCCCACGATTCCGCATCTTTTCCAAGGAACCATTCCGGATCGGCACAATTCAAATCATATTCGACTTTGAAGCCCTGCTGAAAAGAATAAACCTCTTGAGTATTGTGCCATCCTGGCAGACGGCGCACCCGCCACGATGCATCAGTAGACAGAATGCCTGGAATTTCAGCAATCAAACCGCAGCCAGCCGGATGATAATTGAAATTCTTCAAATCATTCATCGAATGAACCCGCACGGCAATAATATTTTCACCGGGATGAAGAATTTTGCTTACATCATAGGCATCAAAAAAGTTAATATTCCAACAGCCGCGAACCGGACCTTTGCCAACAAAAGATCCATTGACATACAATGAATAACAGCTTTCTGCGGATATCCGTAATATTTTTTCTTCCTGCCCGTTATCGTTGAAACTGGCAAAAAATTCCAATGCAGTATTGGGCGCATCGGAACCTGCCAAAGTTATCCACCGGGCTGAAAAATCAAAATTATCATAACAATTGCACAACATCTAAAACACATATCCTTAATTTTTGAGAGCTTCAAGCAACTCATAAGACCAGAGATAGTTGGCAATAGCATCGCCGCTCAAAAATCGTTCTTTATGCTTCCATTTATCCGGATAAGCCCGCAGATCCTCAATGTAGGTCATATCTTCCGGATCAAGTTTGTCAATAATATTCCGGGCAGCCGCCACGACCTCGTCCCGGCACTCCGGCATATATTTCAAACCCATCAAACCGCCGCGGACAACCATCGTACCCCATGCAGACTTTGCCCAGGGAACGGTGCAGTCCTCATAAGGTTCTACTGTTTTGCCGGTCTCCATCTGATAAAATCCAAGTGTCAGATATCTGCCATCGGGCAGCAGCACGCCTTTACCCTGATCCCACATGGTTTTTATGCCTTTTTTCCATATCGGAGCATATTCATGATCCGGAAATACCCGCAAAAGCAGACAAAGATTCATGATGTCCATTGTCACACAATCTGCCATGTGGTGAAGATAACGAATATTTTTCTCCTCTTCATAATCAGAAAAACGGCGGTTCCGGTAACGGTCAATGCAGTTGAATTCCGGAATGCAATCAACATTTTCCGCAAGGATGCGTTCACATTCGCTTTTAAAGAGTTCTTCTTTACTGTAATACCATGCGATTGCCAGCAATGCGGGGAATCGCAACGGCGGCCACTTCATATTTTCCCATTGGAAGAAACTGTAAGTGTAATTGTGATCCACCCAGAAGCGGACAATTGAAGGAATCTGTTTTTCAATATACGCCTTTTCTTCCGGAGAAGCGATTCCGTAATAAGCATCCAATCCGTAAATATGATAAAGACATTGATCGTTGCTGGTCTGATAAGTGAATCTGCCGCCGTAATATTTGGTTACAAATCCATCATAAAAATGTCTGCCGCAATCTTCAATGGTTTTCAAGCCATTAAAAAGTCTCTTTGCCCGTGCCAATGTTTCCGGACTGCCGGTGCGTTTATATTCCATGACCGTGGCAACCATCGTCGCACCGGTTGCCATGCCGCTGTTTTCATAAGTCCACAATTCACTGCGCAAAAATCCGGGAACATAACCATCCCAGACGCTGATTTTATCAGCAGGCAATTCGGAATAAGGTGTTGCTCCTTCAAAAAGCTCTTCGGTGATAAGTCCGAATGTATAACGATTCAAACCGCTGTACACTACACCATCTTTATCAAAGAAGTGTTTTGCCATGAAGTCAATAAACTTTTTCTGCTTGCTCATAAAACAAAATCCTGTAAAATTACTTCTTCTCTGTTATTTTGAGTGCTTTCGAAGGATCTGTTACGATATATTTGGTCAAACCGTAACCAAAACGCAGATAACCGCACAGACCGCGTTCTCCGTTAAATTCCAGTTTCCACCAGCCGGGGACTGCTTGGGCGTGGAGTTCAGCACTATCCGCTTTATCACGCTGAATAGAGTCAACCAGCTTGCCGCTGGGATCATACAATTTGACAAAGCACTCCCGGCGGTAGGTGTGTTCCCAATAGAGATCAACATTTTTCGTGCCGGGTTCAACATAGAAGTAGACCGGTGCGGAAACATCGTAGAAACGGAATCCGGCACCATCATGCCAGTGACCGACTGCAAAAGGTTCGCTGCACCGCTTTAAGTACCAGTAGGGACGGTTTGCGAAATCTCCGGTCGGCATATAGATAAAACGGTAGAGCTTTCCCTTTTTACCTTCAAAGCGGGCGACACCTTTATCAGCCATTCCGGTAAGCAGAAGAGTGCGGTTTACATCATATACACTGAAAAATTCAACATTTTTAAGATAATTGCGCTTTTTGACCGGATTATAACGCATGGTATGGTTGGTAAATTCCAATTCTACAATACCATCTTTTTCCGGGATGATGATAAATTCACCGGTGGTCTGCATGGAAAATGGCTTAAATTCAGATTTTCCCGCCAGATCAGAGGTAATTTTTGCATTGATATTGGAAGAAATGGTCGTCGGATAAGGTTTCACTGCTGGAGAAAGAATGTGGTCCAAAGGCCCTCCGGGCATCCGGGCACGATTGAGTTTATCGTATTCAGCGGAGGTCAGACGCAATTGAGATTCCCCATCTTCGATAAATCCGAGACTGATCAGATAGTAACGCAGCAGCTTCAAATTCAGACCGAACATCTCCAGACGCCACTTCTGATTGGCATCCCCGGCATTGTTGTAAGCGGCAAGATAAAGTCTTTCCAATTCAGGGAAAAGCGGGGCGTAAATATCGGCAAGCATTTCCGTATTCATATCCCAACCGCCTTTGCCGTTATACATATTATAAAAATCCCGGCATTTATTTTCAACCAGTTCCCAGAGCTGTGCCATGTATACGGCTGATTTTTTGCCATAGGCTTTTTCCAGATAAAGTTGGCCGAGTTTTTCCGCATCCTGATACGGATCATACATCATTTTGGAAAGCACCCACGTTGCCATACCGGACTGCCCGAAACCGGTGTTGCCGTAAAAAAGCACTCCGGTAAAGGGGCGTTCACGCAAAACTTTGAATGTTTCATTCATCAGGCGCAGACAGGGAACCTGCGGTGCGCCATAATACTGGCGGAGCCAGAAATCAAGCCCGTAATAGCTCTGCTTGGCAAGAATACCATCCCACGATTTCACCCAGTTATGCCAAGTGGCATTGACCTTGTCACTGTAACGCACAGGTCCATAACCGCAATGCAGCGGTGCAAGTGTACCGGTAAAGTTTTTCGGCATAGGTTTGATACCGGGATAAGTGAATTGAGTACTGTGATAAAGATAACTGGCAAATTCATAATCAGGCAGAGCTTCGCAAACTCTGCGGAAAGAATCAAAACACAATTCAGTCCAGTTGAAGTTCAAATCATAAGCTGCATCGCCAGCCATCTCTTTTGTAACCGGACGGACTTTGGCACGGCAGAGTTTGCAGGCACAAGTGGGGGCATTGTCATTGGGGGTGAGAGTATAAAATTTCAATCCTTTGTAGGCGGGATTAGTTTTGCCCTGATATTCAAGGATTTTCGGAATGCGGGAAATAATATCTTCAGTAGTAGCGGGATTGCCGAGGCAAAGAGAGAAAGCCTGACCGTCATTGGGCATCACCCGGCGGCCTTCAGTGGATAATTCAAAAAAATCGGGATTACGGCGGAATGTCTGTTCCCGGGTGGGAACAGCTTTGGCTTGCGGCATATTGGGAGTAGGATAGAGATAGACCCAGGCATGGGCAGAATGGAAATATCTTGCACCGAAAGAACCGGCTATATTGCCGTTGTAGTCGATCCAGTCGTTGACATCTTTATTAGCTCCCCCTATTTTCCAGAAAAAACGGTAGGAGAAACGGGGAGCAAAAGATTCGTTGATGTCGCCGAAAACATAGTTTTTGGTAATTTCAGGATAATACCAACCTTTTTCACCGGGAAGCAGATGATAGATACCCATATATTTTTCAAGGAAAGCATAGACACCGTAAGATGTACCGAAACTTTTACCGTACATGGGAGTCATGCCGTCATCGGGCATCTCTTTGCCGACGATAAAAATATCGTTATTGATCTTTTTAAGCACATAGCCGTCATAATCAATTTTGTCGACATCGATTCCTGCCTTTTTCGCCGCAGGAGATGCTCCCACGGCGATCATCGGTGATAATGGTTCATTGTAAATGGGCAACTTGACCCCTGATGCTTTGAAAATTATATCCTGCAATCTTAAAGCAACTTTTTTCACACTGGGTTCGGCATTATCATCCAGATAAATGATATAATCCTGCAGTTGTGCCTTTTCGCCGGGGGCAAGTTCCCGCCGCTGGGGGGCTGCAGGCTTTTTTACCTTGATGGAAAAGGGGATGATTCTGGTGATCTGTTTGCCATTCTGCATGAATTTGGCATTGATCATCGTTTTGTATTCACCTGGAACAAAATCGTAAAGCTGGATGGAAACTTTAAGTTCACCGGCAGTATCCTGTTTTTCGGTCAGGGTGTAAGGCAGGATGAAAATATTGTTGTAACCGGCATTGGTTGGATGCTTGCGGATGGTTCGCTTGGTTCTGGCGAAAAACTCTGCCGGAGCATTGCGCTGTTCTATGGGAACGAACCACGCATAAAGATAAGAGCCGTCTTTGGAATCATATTTCAAGGTTACTTCAACAGTATCTCCGGGCAAAGCTTCAACCACATTCGGGGTAATTTCCAGTTTATTGAACATTGGATCGACTTTGGGAGTGACCGTCAATGAGACCGGCAGTACTTTGGTGTACTGCTTATTGTCTTTCATAAACTTGGCATTGACATAAAATGTATATTTGCCGGGGACGAAATCACTTAAATCGATGATGAATTTTTCCTGACCGGCACTCTGTTTATTTTTCATCACCTTGAAAGGAGCCAGCCGTATATTGTCATAATTGAAGTTATTCGGGTTCTTGTAGATGTGCCGTCTGGTATTCTCAAAAAATCCTTTGGCAGCCCGGCGTCTTTCCATGGGGCAGAAATAAGCATACAGGAATGATCCGTCGCTGCTTTTCCACTCAATAGTAAATTCCGCTTTGCTGCCGACGGCGGCGGTGGTTTCTGCCGGAGTCACAGTGAATTTTTCCAGCACGGCATCTGCCCTGACTGAAAAAACAGCTGCAAAAGCTGCCAGCATGGTTGCGATTGATAAAAATTTTTTCATCCTCTTTTCCTTTCTCTGGTTATTTTTGTATTAACGCCTCTCAAAGAGTACCTGTTTATTTTTTTGTAATTATTTTAAGTGCTCTGGACGGATCTACCACCATATACTTGGTAAGCCCGTAACCGAAACGCAATCTGCCGTTGTAGCCTTTTTCACCGTTGAATTCCAGTTTCCACCAGCCGGGGACAGCTTTAGCATGAAGTTCATCGCTGGTCGCTTTGCTGCGTTGGATGGAATCCACCATTTTCCCGCTGGGATCATACAATTTGACAAAACACTCATTCCGGAACATACGGCTCCAGTATATGTCAACATTTTCGGTCCCCTCTTCCACATAAAAGTATACCGGCGATTTAAGATCATACACCCGGAATCCGTCGCCATCGTGCCAATGCCCCATTGCAAAAGGCTCACTGCACCGTTTCAAATACCAGTAGGGACGCACGGCATAATCTCCGGCGTGCAAAAAAATAAAACGGTACAATTTGCCTTTTTCACCTTTGAAGCGGGCAATGCCTTTATCCGTCATCCCGGTAAAGAGCAGATTACGGTTCTCATCATAAATATTGAAAAACTCAACACTTTTGTGATACTGCCGTTGTTTGACCTGATTGTAATGGACGGTATGACCGGAAAATTCCAATTCCACAATGCCGTCTTTTTCCGGCATGATAAGCATTTCACCATTTGCCAGCATTGCGACGGGTTTGAATTCAGATTTTCCGGCCAGTTCGGTGGTGATCTCAGCTTTTACATTGGATGAAAGTGTCTGGCCCAAAGGCATTGGTGCCGGAGAAAGAATATGATGCAGCGGCTGACCGGGCATTCTGGCACGGTTGAGTTCATCATACGCCTCTTCAGTCAGACGCAAAGGAGATTCACTATCCGGCATAAAACCGAGTCTGACCAGATAGAAACGGAGCAGTTTGAGGTTGGCACCGAACATTTCCAAACGCCACTTCTGATTTTCATCACCGGCATCAGCAAGTGCGGCAAGATAGAGTTTTTCCAATTCCGGATAAATGGGGGCATAAATATCGGCAAGCATTTCCGTATTCATATCCCATCCGCTTTTACCGTTATACATATTGTAAAAATCCCGGGCTGAATTTTCCACCAGAAGCCACAATTGCTTCATATACCCGGCAGCTTTGGCACCGTAGGCTTTTTCCATGTAGAGCTGTCCGAGTTTTTCTGCATCCTGATACGGATCATACATCATTTTGGATAAAACCCACGTACTCATACCGCTTTGTCCGTAACCGGTGTTGCTGTAAAAACCGATTCCAAAAAACGGACGTTCACGCAGAACTTTGAATGTTTCATTCATCAAACGCAAGCCGGGGACCTGCGGAGCCCCGTAGTATTGACGGATCCAGAAATCCAAACCGGAATAGACCTGTTCAGAAAGAAGTCCATCCCACGATTTGATCCACTTGTGCCAGGTGGCATTCACCTTGTCGCAGTAACGCACCGGACCGTAACCGCAGTGCAGCGGAGCCAATGCCCCGATAAAATTTTTGGGCATGGGTTTTATCCCGGGATAGGTAAACTGGGTACTGTGGTAAAGATTACAGGCAAATTGATAATCCGGCAAAGCTTCACAGATTTTGCGGGCAGAGTCAAAACACAATTCAGTCCAGTTGAAGTTCAAATCATAAGCTGCATCGCCAGCCATCTCTTTTGTAACCGGACGTTTTTTCGCATTGCACCGTTCGCAGGCACAATAAGGAGCATTATCATTGGGAGTAAGAGAGTACATTTTCATCCCCTTGTACTGGGGATACTTTTCCCATGTACCTTGCATGACTTTGGGGATACGGGCTATCATATCATCGGTGGTAGCGGGATTGCCGAGGCAAAGAGAAAAAGTTTCGCCGTCTCCGGGCATGACCCGGCGGCCTTCACCGGATAATTCAAATAATTCAGGATTTTTACGAAAAGTTGCTTCACGGGTCGGCACATATTTAGCCTGCCACTGATAGGCAGCGGGATAGAGATAGATCCAGACATGAGCAGTCAGAACATACCGGGAACCGATATGATTGGAAAGATTGCCGTTATAATCGATCCATTCTTCAACGGCTTTGTTGCTGCCGCTGATCTTCCAGAAAAAACGGCGGGAAAAACGGGGAACAAAAGTTTCATCGACATCTTTGAAAACATAATTTTGGCTGATCTCAGGGTAATACCACCCTTTTTCACCGGGCAGCAGATGATAAATACCCATGTGTTTTTCAAGAAATGCAAATACACCGTAAGTCGTTCCGAAACTTTGACCGTACATAGGAGTCATGCCATCACCGGGCATCTCTCTGCCGACGATAAAAATATCGTTGCCGACCTTTTTGATGGCATAGCCGTCGTAACCGATCTTTCCGGCATTGATACCGGCTTTTTCCGCCGCCGGAGAAGCCCCGACTGCGATCATCGGCGAGCCGGGTTCATCCGAAACGGTCAATCTGACACCGGAAGCATTAAAAATGATCTTCTGCATTCTTGCTGCGGCTTTTTTCACGCTGGGCGGAACATTCTTATCCACATAGATGATGTAATCCCGCAGCTGCGCCTTCTCGCCGGGAGCATAGTTTTTCACTACCCTCGGCGCAGGGGGGGCAACGGTGACAGTGACCGGCACAATGCGGTTTATCACTTTGCTGCCTTTCATAAATCTGGCTCTCACATCAAACTTGTATGTTCCCGGCACGAAGTCAGACAGGTCAATAGTCAATTTGAGCTTTCCGGAGCGTTCTTTTTCCGGCATCACCCGGTAGGGAACAAGATAGATATTGTCGTAATTGACAAAGTTGTTCGGATTTTTATTGATCTTGCGGCCGGTCTTTTCAAAAAAGCCTTTGGGTGAATTTTTGCGTTCGATCGGGACATAATATGAGTAAAGGTAAACTCCTTCAGCACCTTCCCACTCGACGGTAAATACCACATCATCACCGGTCACTGCCTTGACGTCGACCGGGGAAACGGTAAATTTTTCCACATCTTCACTGACAGTAAGTGTGATCGGCACAGAACGGTTTATCTGTTTACCATCCTGCTGCATAAATTTTGCTCTCATGTCAAATTTGTATGTCCCCGGCACAAAATCCGCCAGGTCAACAGTCAATTTGAGCTGCCCCTCACCTTTTTTATCTTTCTGTATCTGATAGGGAATAAGATAGATATTGTCATAATTGACAAAGTTTTTCGGATTTTTATTGATCTTGCGTTTGGTATTTTCAAAAAATCCTTTGGGAGAATTTTTGCGCTCGATCGGAGCATAGTATGAATAAAGATAAACTCCATCTGCTGCTTTCCAGTCAACAGTAATAACGATCTTGTCACCGACTGACGCGGCGATTTTATCCGGAGTAACTGTAAATTTTTCCAATGCCTCACCGGCAAATAACGCCCATCCGGCGATAAATGCCCAAATCAGCATCAGTACTGATAAAAATTTTTTCATAAATTCCTTTCTTTTTTGCGTTGCATCAGTCTCTGATTATAAGTTTACCCTTTATCCGGGTAACATACGGTTTTACCGTGGAAAGCGGATCGAGCAGGACGTCAACCGCAGTACGTCCCTGCATGACCGGATTGGTGTCCCATGTGGTAAAGTCACACACTTCATCTTTTTCGGCATAATTATCGCACCCCAGCACCCGGGGTGAAAAACCTATTTTTGCCAGATAGTGAGCCTTGAAATGGCTTGCCCATTTATCGTTGAGAAAGAGCATTGCATCCGGTTTGAAATTTACTGCTTTGCGGCAGAGCTGGTGAAAATTGCCGCTGTTGGCGATCAGATGTTCCAGACAGAGAAACATACTGTATTCGGCAAAGGCTTTTTCTCTTTCTTCGGCAATGATCGGGCACGGCACAAGCTCAAAACCGGAACAGTACATCGCTTTTTTTGCTCCTCTGGCAGCGGCTTCTTCCAGCAGCTGCCGTGCCGCCAGACGGAAATCCGGCAACACAGCCGAGCGTTGCGGGAAAAAACTGTTGACCGTGACCAATGGGACATTGTTATCCAGCAGCAGAGTAACGACCTCTCTGCCCAACTCCATATTCATGGTCAGGATCACACCGGTATCAGCATCGACACTCCGCCGGACATTGATGTAGTTGGCTGATTTATTCAATACTGAAACAAATTCCCGCTCAAATTCCAGACCGTGGGTTTGACAGGCTTCCCGCACCCCGCGGACGATCATGCCGCCGTAACTGTCATCACAGATGGCATTGAAATCACCGATCATCAAAATCTTTTTCAATTTACGGGGAGGAACCGATGCAGAATTACTCACCATATTGATGATAAATTTACTTCCGCTCTGCGGCAGGATCAAATTGGCATCCTGTAATTCTGTCTGGATACGGTGAGCCATGTTGACGGTGATCCGGAATTTGCGGCACAGCTCTGCCCGGGAATAGAATCTTTCTCCGGGCACGAGCGTACCATTGAGGATCGCCGCTTTCAACTCATCCAATGTCTTACGGTGCAAATAATTCAGATCGCTTTTCTGCATTTATACTTTCCACTCCGGCATATTACCGCCGGAATATTTTTTACTGGGAAACCGATGTTCCTGCCATATCAAACGCCACACCGATAGGACGACCGCAGACACCGTAAGAACCGTAACTTCTGATCGTCCGGACAGTTGTTTTATCAAAAAGAGTTGTCCGGGCAACAGAGTCGGCGTGACCATCAAGAAATCCTAAATTCACACTGTCATTGTGTCTCAAATGAAGAGATGCAGGATTACCGTTGGAAGTCTCCATCCATCCCCATGTGCCTTTGCTGGTCGGATTATAAGAATCGCCGAACAACATCAATTGAGTAGGAGTAACCGGGGTTTTACCGAGATCGTTATTCACAAAACGCTCGATATTTTTGTAGCTTTCACTTTTTGGAGAATTTGCAGTTGTTCCATTCCAGTTGACAATATCAGCCCCATAGCCGTAATTCAGATCAGACTCAGCTGCAAATGTAATACCTTCCGGGATCGGTCCGGAAGGACATATCCCGGCATTAACATCCCCCAGATATCCAGACTGGTAAATTTTACGAACCAATCCTCTAATATCCCCTCCCCATGACGGATGACCGCAATAGAAATGCCCATCAAAATCATCCATATACATAAGCTTTGCAGTAGCAACCTGTTTACAGTTGTTTATACAACTGGCTGTGCGCCCGCGTTCACGGGCAGCATTGAGTGCGGGCAGTAAAATAGCCGCCAGAATTGCGATAATGGCAATGACGACAAGAAGCTCGATAAGAGTAAAGCTGAAAGCTTTACTCACAACATGTTGTGAAGAATGTTTTTTCATAGAGACGTCCTTTCTGGTTAATTTTTTCTGCTGATCATCAAACTGTAAAACCGGAGACATATTTTTTTATATATTAGCCCAATCCTTTCATGTTGATTTTTTTACATTTACTTCAAAAGCGAAGTCTTAAAAATTCTTTCTCAACCGGTCCGCAGGAATCGTTTCCAGCAGCTCCTGATATTTCTTTTCCGCTTTTGCCGGATTCTCAAAATAATATGAGCGGCATTGCGGAACATCCGGAGCAACTATGTCAATGATCTCATAAATACCGGCTTTTTTTGCCAGTGGCAGTGCCCAACCGGGACAATGTTCACAATACTTTATGCACAAACCGGCATCGTTATCCAGATTTTTGGAAAGACTCGGGCAGCCGGTCATCCCCAAAAACAGGAAATCCTCATTCAGCTCCATAGTCATTTCACAATTTTCTTCTTTACGGATCTTTAAATAATATTCGTAAATTCCGGCGAGCCCGTTCTTTGAAAACATTTCCAAACAGTGAAATTCCTGATGCTTGCTGATGTGGGCATAGTACTCTTCCAGACCGTTTTTTGTATCCAGAAATTTAAATACTTCATTATAAAAGCGCACGAAGTGATCAGACGGGATCATTTTTCCACCTCCTTGCGGAACTTTTGTATGCAGTGTCCGGTGCCAAGAACTTCAACCGATGATTTCCACGGAGTATCTTTGCACATTCCCGCATTGACTTCACTGGTCTGCAAACATATATGCGGGGAAATTTTCAATCCCAGTTTCTGCAGATGACGGATCGCCGGACACTCAAAGACTTCAAGTGTGATCTCATTTTTATCGACGGTCAACTGATATTTCGCTCCTTCCCGGAAGTAAAACCAATTCAGATGTTCCAGAAGTTCCGAAGCATCGCCTTTTGCCAGTTTGTCATGGATCGACTTGTAAACCTTTTCACCGGTGGTCTGCAAAATTTCTTTTAATGCCTCCACACCGTATTTATCGGCAATATAATCAAGCGTCGTATTGGTCGTACCGTGAAAATCACGGTGCAGTTCATTATCTTCCTGATAGCGCAGCATATCAATCCAGCTCCCCTTTCAAAGCTTCCAATGCAGCTTCAATACGCTCTTTTGCACTGTCTGTCAGCGTACTCATTTCCTGCGCCAGAGTATACGGCGTGGAGCAGAGTCCCATTTTCATCAAAGCATATTTCTGACCATTGAAAACATTGGCAAGATCGATCCCGTAGACACCGTGGAAAACATCGATCATAACATTCTGCAATCTTACCGCTTCGGCAATGTTGCCGTTTTCCACCGCTCTTGCCAGATTGACCATTACTTTGGATGCCAAAGCTCCCATGCCGCACACCATGCCGTCGTTACCGACGATCAAAGCTTCATCGATTGCCCACTCCTGCCCTTCCAGCAGCAGAGTTTTGAAGCCTTTTTCTTCACGCAACTTCAGAAGTTCGCGACGCAGCCACATATTGCTGGAAGAATTTTTGATACCTTCCAGTTTCGGGTGAGCCATAATTTCTGCAAATTGCGCCAGAGACAACTCATGACCGTTATTCGGCGGAACATGGTAATAGTATACCGGACGGTCAGAAGCATCCAAAACAGTAAGAATGGATTTCACCGGAGCAAGAGAACTGGTCCGTGCCGGAAGCATGAAAACAAAACTGTCAAAATCATACTTCTTGTAACGCTCCATATTTTTCAGCGACAAATGCAAACTTGTAGCATTGATTCCCACCAGCAGTTTCGCCCGTTTGCCAACGATTTTACAACTTTCAGCAACCAGTTCCTCTTTGAAGTCGTCGCTGAAACTGCCCCATTCCCCCATACTGCCGAGGATGAAAAAACCATCCACACCATGAGCGATGTTGCGCTCAAAAATATTTTTCAACCCCGCTTTATCCAAACTGCCATCTTCCAACAGCGGGGTAATGGTGGCACTGATCACAAACTTTTTCATTTTCAAGTTATCCTTTTTTTATTGAGGTACTGTTTCCAGTTTCACTTCTGTTCAAGTACGCCTGTGGTGTCATGTGAAATTTCTGCACAAAACAACTGCGGAAATATGCCGCAGAACGCCAACCGGTCAGCCGGGCAACATCCTTTACTTTATATTCTCCGGATGCCAACAGTTTGCCGGCTTCTTCCAGACGGATATCTTTCAATAAAGCATGGATCGAGGGCAACCCGCTTTTTTGCAATATCCGGTTCATATACTGGGGAGAAAGATTGAAAATTTCCGCAATGCCTTCCAGAGATAACTCCTGGTTAAAGTAGTGCTGTCGCAGAAAATTCACCAATTGCTCCACCGAATTCTGCGGAGAATGCTCCTGATCACTGCGGCTCAAACTTTTCATAACATATATCAGAGACGCAATGATCGATAAAAACAGCTCTTTCGATAACGGCTGAGCCGGATAAACACGCATCAGCATAGTAAGAAGATCCGGAGCATAATGACACTGATCCGCAGGGATCCCCCATGTGCGCACTTCACCGCTGGCATAATCTCTGCAGGATATTTTCAACATATCTATTTCAATGGAAAGTATCACATCCGGCGGAGAATCATGCAGAACTTTAGGCGGATTCAGCTGGATTTTTTCATCACTGAACATCAGTAATTCCCAACCGTTATGGGAATGTGGAATCAAAGCCGCAGCACGCTGTGAATCATTCAATGCATCCGCAACAGTGAACTGCACCTGATCATGCAACACAGATGTCAAAGCCGAGATAAATGTTTTTGGCATCAGTTAATCTTCCCTCGAATGTATCGTCGGTAAAAAATCTCATTTGATGTATAATATATGCATTGATTTTTTAATTTGCAAACAGCCGAGCGCACACAGAAGAAACAGATATAATACAATAATTGAAACCTGCATGTTTTTTGTTCAAAAAGTAGATTCCGGTTTTTTATTTGCGGGAGAAAAAAAGGACTTGAATTAAAAGCATATTCCATATAAATTAAAGAAAAACTCATAGACATAATACCGTAAAAGGAGAAAAAATGCTGAAATTATGGGATCGTCCGAATTGTTTCGTGCAACAGGAAAGTGGAATGTTCGCCGGAAAAAAAGAGGTCAAACTGCTTTTTCCTGCAAAAAAAATTTTCAGAGTCACCACTCCGGCAACCGGAATGGAGTTTTTTGAAGGAAAAGATTTTGAATATCTGCCGGAAACAACCTGCTTGAAACTGCTCCCCGGCAGCCGGATCCCATATTTCCCGGAGGAAGCTCTGCACCCCGGTGAAGATGTTCCGTGTTTTCCCCATCCGGAGGCAAGAGCAGTAAAAGGTGCAGTCGATGGCGGCAGACTGCTTTTTGACAACCGCAGCTACTTTGCAGAAAATCAGGTATATATAGATTACCGGGCTGAATATATCGACTTCGATCCGGGATTGCCGGCTCAGTCGGAAAAATTGCCGTTGTTCCGGAAAAAACTTGCCGCCCGAAATTCAGATATACGCATCACCCTTATCGGTGACAGCATCAGCGAAGGTTTCAATGCGACCAGTTTCACACACAGTGAACCTTTTGCCCCGGCATATATCGATCAGGTCGTCCGCTATCTTACTGACCGTTACCGGGTGAATATTCAACATTTCAACCGCTCCGTGGAAGGTGTCGGATGCAACTTTGCCCTGCAAAATTTTGAACAATGGGTACATGATTCCCCCGATCTGCTGATAATATCTTTCGGAATGAATGACTACGGCAGACGCAATGCTCCGGAATTCAAAGATAATCTCCAGAAAATCATTGCCAAAATGCGGGAATATTCCCCTGCATGCGAAGTGGTGCTGGTAGATACCATGACCGGCAACCCCTATTGGACACCGACAGTCCCCGGTATTGATGTGGAATATTCGGCAAAACTCCATGAAGTTGCCGGTCAAGCAGATAATTCGATCGCTGTTGCCGATGTGCAGAGAGTGTGGAAAATGCTTCTGGAACGCAAAGATTTTTACGATCTTTCCGGCAACGGAGTCAATCATCCCAATGATTACGGTCACCGGGTATACGCCTCGGTTCTCATTCAACTGCTTGCCGGAGTAAATATGTTTTAGGAGAAAAAAATGGCTGTCAAACTTATTGAAAGTATGATCATTTTTGAGGATCACTCTGCGGATAATTACGGGGCATGGTTTCCCGGGATCGTAAAACTTCCATCCGGCAGACTGCTGGTCACATATTCGATGGGGAAAGAATTTGAAGGAAAGCATCTAATGGCATGCTCCTTTTCTGATGATGATGGCAAATCATGGCAAGCTTCCGGAACTATGTTCAACGGTATAATTTGCGGCAATATGAAACCGACCGTACTCCGGAATGGTTCTCTTATCGCTGTGGGATACGGTTTTAATCCGGTAGATGATATGCTGGTCAACAAGGAAACCGGCGGTCTTGCTCCCGGTGCAAACTATGCAGCATTCGCAGACGGCAACGCAGAAAACTGGAGCATGCCGCAGAAAATTGAAACCGGTTTCCCTGAAGTCGTAGAAACCAGCGGTCCATGCCTCGAACTTGACAACGGTGATCTGATTTCAGCTTGTACCCCATTTCCCATGTGGGATGGTTCCATGCCGTCATGCCGCAAAGGTTATATTTTGCGCAGCTGCGATAAAGGAAAAACATGGCATAAAAGCAGTATATTTTTTCAGTCAGAAAAAGGCAATATCGCTCCTTATGAAACCCGGCTTGCCAAACTGCCCTGCGGCAGGATCGTGATCATGATCTGGTGTCTGGATGAAAATATCGGAAAAAGTCTGAATAATCATATCGTATATTCTGATGACAACGGTTACAGCTGGTCTGCCGCCATCGATACCGGGATGCCAGCCCAGGCTTCCAATCTTTATCCGCTGCCGGATAATACT
The DNA here is from genome assembly GCA_045534015.1 of Victivallaceae bacterium. Classification (GTDB taxonomy): domain Bacteria; phylum Verrucomicrobiota; class Lentisphaeria; order Victivallales; family Victivallaceae; genus UBA1784. The sequence continues at coordinate 37,903 of JAZSIZ010000100.1, forward strand.
CTGCTGGCGATCCACTGCGTCAGAGAGGGCGATTGCGGAGTATATCTCAATCACGCAGAAATCGTTGACGGCAGCTGGAAGACTCTTGAAAGTGTCAAAATATGGAATGGTGCCAATGCCAATACCATAGGTTCATTAGCCGACATGGGGGATAATCTGAAATTCGGTCAGCCGTCAATTGCGGCACTGGCTGACGGGTCATTTCTGCTCATCCACTGGGCTATGTCCGGCAGGAAGGGAAAAATTCTCGGACACCGGGTAAAAATAAACTTCTGACAGGAGAAATCACAATGGAAATTTTTGATGCTCATCTGCATATTTGCGTTGATAATTTTGATGAATCTTATGCGGAATTGACCGCACTTGGTATAAGTAAAGTGATCTCCACCCCCTTATTCGGTGCTTTAGCCGGAAATGTGGAAGAATTGCGTCAAGCCAACAAAGAAGCCCTTGAATGTTACGAAGCTCATCCGGATTTTTACTATCCCGGTGCAAGCGTCCATCCGGCATTTCAAAAGGAATCTATGGATGCGCTGAAAGAATTTTATGCCCGTGGATTCAGATGGGCTGGCGAATGGTGTTCTTATAAAAGTGAGATCGATTTTGACAAACCGGAATGGGAACCATTCTTCCGTTTCTGCTGTGATAACGGCATGGTCGTACAACTGCACAATCATGAAGCTGTCGCTGTCATTGCCGCCAGATACCCGCAATTGACCATTGTCGGTTCTCATTTGAATCCGCAAGTGCTGCCGCTTCTGGTGGAACATGAAAATGTTTTTATTGATATAAGCGGGCTGCATGGCGGATTAGTCCGTCAATCATTAGTTGAAGCAGAAAAACTTTTCGGTACCGACCGGCTTCTTTTCGGTACCGATTATCCCGGATACGATGCACAGCCTTTCATCGTGCGCTGTCTGAAATATTATTCCGAAAAACAGTGTAAAGATGTTTTCAGCGGCAATTTGCGCAAAACCATGAAAAAACACGGAGTGGATTTCTGAAAGGAAATTCACTTCCTTTTTAATGTGATCACCACAATTTCCGCCCGGCGTCCCAAGCGGATGGGGAATCCGCCCCAGATCCCGGTGCCGTTGGAAATAAACAATTTCATATTTCCAATGTCATATTCACCGGAAACAAAACCGCCATTGAAAGCTGATACCAGCAAATCCATTCCCCAAATCATCCCGCCATGGGTGTGTCCGGAAAGTTGTAAATCGACCTTGTTTTCTGCCGCTTCAGCGTAAACTTTCGGTTGATGGGCAAGCAGCAGCCGGAAACTGTCTTCCGGCACTCCGGCAAATGCTTTTTTTACATCAGGCCGGGCAAAAACTCCCCTGCCCTTTATTTTTTCCGCTGCCGGATCAGATATTCCGCCGAGAGCAAATTTTTCGCCGAACATGACATGCTGATTTTCCAGCATGGTCACACCACTGTTTTTGAGAACCTCCATCCATTGATAATAACCGGAATAGTATTCGTGATTTCCCGGCACTCCGTAAACTCCCATCGGAGCAGACAAATCCTGCAATACAGCCAGATCTTTTCCCCGCACAGAAGCCCTGCCATCGACAAAATCTCCGGTTATAACAATAAGATCCGGCGACTGATCATTGGTCAATGCAACAATTTGACTTATCTTATCTTTACCGGTCAGAGGATCCGCATGTATATCCGTCAAATGAGCGATCCGCAAACCATCGAACTCCTCCGGAAGATTATTTACCTCAATGGTACGTTCCGTAACGACCGGAATTTTCGTTCCCTCATAAATACCGATGGAAACCAATATCACAGCCGGAATCAAACCGCACAGCCGCCATAGCGGATTTTTCCAGAATTCCGGCAACTGCTTTTTTTTCCAGTGGCCCAAAAGTATCGATATGCCATAAACAAAATCATAAAAAATCAGCCATACACAGAAAAACATCAGTACAGCAAAAAGCCACGCAAAAGGCAACAGCACCCATGCCGGGAGCTCCGGATTGAACAATGAAGATGAACCGCCAAAAACCCGCAGTACATAAAATTTGCCGGCGACAAGTACAGCCAGGACAGAGGATGCGATTTTCCAAGAGATGCGGCATTTCTGCAGAACTATACAACGCCAGATAACAATTACACTGAGCAAAAGCGTAAAAATTATCATCACACCGACAACTCCAGCATTCTTTCAATCGGGCGGCGCGCATGAACAATGGTATCGTCATCCAATTCCACCTGGCAGGACATGTCACGCAAAACAGCGGCGATCTTTTCCAGAGTGATCTTTTTCATATCCTCACAAACCGGATTATTTTCAAGAGGATAGAATTTTTTATCCGGATTTTCCTTTTTCATCCGGTGCAGGATACCGATTTCAGTTCCGACAACGAACTCTGCAGCCGGGTTCTCTTTGACAAGTTTCAACATACCGCCGGTACTCAATGCATAATCAGCCAGAGCAGTGACTTCAACCTTACATTCAGGATGAACCATCACCACAGCTCCGGGATGGGCATTGCGGGCAGCCTGAATATCTTCAACTGTGATCCGGTTATGGATCGGACAGCATCCATTCCATAACCCCATCGGACGGTCAAGAGCTTTGATCAGATTACCACCGAGATTGGCATCCGGCAGAAACATGATCTTCTGATCTTCCGGCAATGCCGCAACGATCTTTTCTGCATTGCCGCTGGTACAGCACAGATCGACCACGCTTTTAGTCGCAGCTGTCGTATTGACATAGGCTATAAGCAAAGTATCAGGATTTTCCGCCTTGAATTTTTTTACAGCTTCTGCATCTGCCATATCCGCCATGGGGCAGCCGGATTCCGGTGCAGGATGCAGAACGATCGCATCCGGAGAAAGAATCTTGGCGGTTTCCGCCATAAAACGCACGCCGCAAAGTACAATAACTTCGGCATTGCATTTGGCGGCGATCCGGGCAAGCTCCAGAGAATCTCCGCTGTAATCGGCAATATCCTGAACTTCACCCAAGGTATAGTTGTGCGCCATGATAACAGCATTGCGTTCAGCTTTGAGTCTGGCGATCTCTTCAACAATATTCATAAAAACACTCTCCTGCAATTTCAATCAAAAAGCCACGTTGACAAATAGCGTTCTCCGGTATCCGGAAGCAGAACCACAACATTTTTTCCGGCAAACTCTTCCCGGGAAGCGATCTGCAATGCCGCAAAAAGTGCCGCACCTCCGGAAATTCCGATAAGCATGCCTTCCTGCGCTGCCGCCATCCGGGCTGTTTTTCCGGCATCATCCGCTTTCACCGGCACGACCTCATCGATCAGAGACGTATCGAGCACATCCGGAATAAATCCGGCTCCGATCCCCTGCAGCAGATGCACTCCGGGAGTGCCGCCGGAAAGAACCGCACTTGTATCAGGTTCAACTGCAATGATTTTGATTTCCGGATTTTTTTCTTTAAGATAACGGGCAACTCCGGTAAGGGTCCCTCCGGTTCCGACTCCGGCAACAAAAGCATCCACATTGCCGTCGGTATCTTCCCATATCTCCACACCGGTGGAATCATAATGCGCCTGCGGATTGGCAGGATTGGCAAATTGCTGCGGAATTATCGCTCCGGGAATCTGTGCTTTCAATTCCTCCGCCCGGGCAATTGCACCGCGCATTCCATCAGCAGCCGGAGTCAATTCGATCTGCGCACCGTAAGCAGCGGCAAGTTTGCGGCGTTCCACACTCATATTATCCGGCATGACCAGAATCAGCTTATACCCCTTGACAGCAGCAGCGATTGCCAGACCGATACCGGTATTGCCGCTGGTCGGTTCAATAATTACCCCTCCGGGAAGCAATCCGCCGTTTTTTTCAGCAGCTTCCACCATTGCAACACCGACCCGATCCTTAACCGAACCTCCGGGATTGAAAAATTCGACTTTTGCCAGCAATTGGGCACTGCCATTATTCATTTTTCCGATCTTGACCAGCGGAGTAGCACCGACAGTTTCCAGAATATTTTCTGCAATTTTCATAATCTCTCACCATATTTGATTTGTGTCACTGTTTAACATACTGTTAAACTTGTAAAAATGCAAACTTGTTTTTGCTCCTCCGGGATGCTATATTAAGAAAAATTCATTCAGAGGATCGTTTTGCTATGAAAAAAATTCTGCTGGCACTGGATATCGGCAATGTATGCGTAAAGATCGATCATGCAAATTTTCACCGTAAATTAGGAATTCCACACACACCGGAAGCGGTGCGGGAATTATTCAGGGATTTTGAATTGGGACATCTTTCCGGCGAGGATGATTTTCTGAAACGGGCGGTAAAAATACTTGACAATAAATTTTCCGCAGAAGAGATAAAAGAGGCATTCAATGCAATCATCATCGAACCGGTTCCGGGAATGGAGCAGCTGGCAGGATCCTTTCAGGCAAAAAATATTCAAGCTGTATTTTTTTCAGACATTTCTCCGACCCATCTGCAGCGTACAAAAGAAATTTTCAGCGCATTTGATGCCGTTGCCGGAGGAGTATTCAGTTTTGAATGCGGGAACTGGAAACCATCTGATGAAATGTTTGAAACTTTTGAAAGACGTTACGGCAAACCGGATCTGTATGTCGATGACCGGATTGAATTGATCGAAGCAGCCGGCAAACGGCAATGGCATGCCGGAGTATTCACCGGAACAGAAGATTTAATGGAAAAACTTCAGGCTTTAAGTTGACTTTTCTGCCGGATAACGGTATAGTATAGTAATTGAAATATTTGCAGTAAAAACTTTTATCAGGGTCATAAAGAGAAATGTTGAAAAAAATTGCATTTTTATTCATCGCAGCTTTGGTGATATCCGGTCAGCTTGATGCCGCCGGAGTAAGACACAGCCGTTCCGGAAAGATTCTGGCAGCTGAAATCAGTCTGGGGGATGTAAAAATCGCCAATCTTGCACCTTACCATTTCCCCGATCTGCCGATTTCCAAAGCCTACGCGGTGGTCTCTGTAGAATTGGGCGACATGCGAGTCATCAGTATATTTGACTACACTCTCAATGTCTACGGTGTGGATTATCCGTGCGTTGCCGTGTGGCGCAATGGCAGATATGAGTATTTCAACGGCGATATCAAAGAAAAAGGTATTCAACAGTTGCTCTTTGTAATAGATGCCAAAGTTGCAACCACACAGGGAACAATAGATATTTTACTGAAAAACAACTATCACAGTTCCGGTGGAAAATATGATATGATACTGCCGTTCTCGATCATCGGCAAACGTCTTCCGACTGCCCCCGGCAGAATCCCTGCTACCGGCCTGCTGGAGCTTCCGGAAGAATGAATCAGCCTGCCCCTTTTCTCCCGACGTCAAAAGAGGAGATGAAACAACTAAACTGGGACGAGCTGGATATTCTGCTTATCACCGGAGATTGTTACGTTGACCACCCATCTTTCGGAGCTGCAATAATCGGCAGACTTCTGGAAAGCTGTGGTTACAGAGTGGGCATCGTTGCCCAGCCCGACTGGAAAACACCGGAAAGTCTGAAAGTAATGGGGACTCCGAAAGTCGGCATCGGTGTTACCAGCGGAAATATGGATTCCATGGTCAATATTTATACCGCCGGCAGAAGAATGCGCCGGGATGACATGTTCAGCGAAAATGGACTGACCGGTAATCGTCCGCCCCATTCGCTGGTGGTATATTCACAATTGGCAAAACAGGCATTTCCGGGCAAACCGGTTCTTACCGGAGGAGTTGAAGCCAGTTTGCGCCGGGTTGCTCACTACGATTACTGGCAGGATAAGATACGCCCGTCAATGATGCTTGATACAAAATGCGACATCATGGTTTACGGCATGGGTGAACGCCCAACCCCGGAAGCTTTCAACCGGATGCGGGATGGTCAGTCTCTGGCAGGAATACGCGGCACAGCCAGACTGCTCGGCAAAAAAGCAGCCTTGGAATTTGACCGTACCGGATACGTTGAACTGCCGTCTTACGAAGAAATCCTGAACAATAAAGATGCCTTGATGACCGAAACCAAACTGGTTGAAGCCAACATGAATTACTACAGTGCTTCCGGTCTCATCCAGCAATATGGCGATCGCCTGCTGGTGATCGAGCCTCCGGCAGAACCGCTTTCCAGTGACGAATTGGATAAAGTCCACGAATTGCCTTATGCCAGAAAACCTCATCCGAAATACAAAGGAAGAATACCTGCTTTCGATGCTATTGCCGATTCCATCCAGGCTGTGCGCGGCTGCCCGGGAGGATGTGCTTTCTGCGGATTGGTTGCCCATCAGGGGCGTACTGTAATGAGCCGCAGTGAAAAATCAATTCTGAAAGAGGCTGAAAGCATTGCTGCCCGTCCGGCATTCAAAGGTACGATCTCCGATGTGGGTGGCGCGGCAGGAAATATTTACGGCAGTTCATACGATACGGAAAAATGTAAAAAATGTCACAGGGTCAGCTGTCTTTTCCCCAAACCGTGTCCCTCATACAAATGCGATGGGCAGGCATTGGTACACCTGTTGCGGACAATGCGCAAAATGCCGAAGATCCGCCACTTGTATATAAATTCAGGAATCAGACTCGACCTCTGTCTGCGTCAGAAAGAGCTGCTCTACGAGCTTATTGCGCACCATGTTTCAGGTCATATGAAAGTTGCCCCGGAACATCTGCATCCGGAGGTAATGAAACTTATGCGCAAGGGAACTCCGGAAGAGTTTTATGAATTCATGCGGGAATTTGAAAGGATCAGCAAAGAGTGCGGTCTTGAACAATACCTCATTCCGCTTTTTATTTCCAATTTCCCCGGTTGCACAGACCGGGAAATGAAAACAGTGGATGATTTTCTCAATAAACATCACTGGAGTTTGCAGCAGGTTCAGGATTATATCCCCCTGCCGATGACGATGGGAGCAGCGATGTATTATACCGGGAAAGCTCCTGATGGTACTGTTATCGAGGTCAACCGGGGACTGGCGGAAAGACGTTCACAGATAAATGTGCTGAAAAAACGGCGAACCCCATTCCGCAAAAAGCGGTGATTTACGACATCTTACAAAGAGCGTCTCTGCCGGACATTCCCGGAACAACACCGAGTGCGGCAGCTGCGGCAGAGACAGCTTTCACCTCGGCGGTCAACATATCTTCATATGAGGACACTCCGCTGACAATTGCCAGAGCATGATCGAATTTTTCTGCAGCGGCAATATTTATATATCCGCATCCCAATGCGCCCTTTTTACTTTTTATCAGCAGGATCTTTACACCGAACATATCCCAGCAGCCGGCATCACAAACAATATTATCTACAGCAATCTTTTCCATGATATGAATCCTCTGTATTATTTGGCAATATCAGCAAAATGCGCTCCAATAACTTCAGCCAGAGCTTCCGGAGCAACAGCCATATTCAATCCGACTTTGCCGCCGGAAACACATATTTGCTCATAAAGCTGGGCTGTTTCATCAATGAATGTGGGGAAAAGTTTTTTCATTCCCAAAGGCGAACAACCGCCATGAATATAACCGGTCAAAGGCAGAAGATTTTTCATCGGAATCATTTCAATACTCTTTCTGCCGGAAACTCTGGCAGCTTTTTTCAAATCCAATTCCCCGGCGGCAGGCACAACAAAAACAAAATATTCATGACCGGGAGCTTCCGTCACCAGTGTTTTGAAAACCTCTTCCGTCGAACGCCCCAGTTTTTCAGCGATGGCACATCCGTCAATTCTGCCATCTGAAATATCATATTCCAATGCCTCAAAAGCCAATCCGGCACTTTCCGCCAGGCGCAAAGCATTGGTTTTTACTGTTGACTTTGCCATATATTCCTCCATGCACCCGTTTAATTTACAACATTTTCTGCGAAAAACAACTTTTTTTTGAATATTTTTCAAAAATTTTCATTTTTGCTATTGCATTAATAAAAATTTTTCATATAATTATAAGCGTAACACAAAAAACCTGCATTGAGGGACGGTCTTTCAACACAAAGGTTTTTAACAAAAGGATAGAAACAGGAATGAATATCTACGTTGGCAATCTGCCGTACAGCACCACCCCGGATGATTTGCAGGAAGTTTTCTCCGCATTTGGAGAAGTCGCAGCAGCAAGAATCGTGAATGATCGTGAAACCGGCAGAGCTAAAGGTTTTGGTTTTGTTGAAATGCCCAATGATGAAGAAGCCAAAAAAGCCATTGAAGCTCTCAACGGCAATGACATCGGTGGTCGTAAAGCGGTGGTCAACGAAGCGCGCCCCCGTGAACCGCGTCAGTTTCAGAAACGTTTCTGAAATATTCTGAATCAAAAAAACTCCCGATCAGTGTCTGAATCCGGGAGTTTTTCTTTGTGTGAATTTGCAAAAAAATCAGGAACCACAGCATACCACCTCGGGATTTTATATCTATTTCAACTGCGGGCAATGAGCAACGCTGCATCATGTGCAGGAACAACTATCCTGTTTTTCCGCACAGACGGCACATCCAACACCTCATCACATTCTGACGGCATACTGAAATCGCCAAAATCGTAAACCACTTCTTTTTCCGAGTAGTTGAATATAGCCAGAGCCTTTTTACCATCGACCCGACCGGAAAACACCTGGGGCCAACGACCGTCGCGCCAATTTACCGGACGGACATCCCGCATCCGGAGATTCTGACTTCTGCCCAGCAACTCCAAACGATCCGGAGTAATTTTTCCCAGATGATCACTGGTTGTGGCAACTCCGGTAAGAATACCGGTCAACACCGATATTTTTGCTTCACCACGGGTGTAAAACGCATTATCTGACCGTGCCATCATCGTATCCGGATCACAGCGGAACCAGCGGTCAAACTTCCACCAGTTTGCCATAGTCACATGCGCCGAACGGGAAATGGAACAATCTCCATTCATATCCGTATTGACCACACCTTTCACCTGCAATGTAAAATATCTGCTGGTATCACTGCTCACCCGGCAATTGTCCACCAATCCCATGCACGCCATAAACGGCGCACAACAGGCAAGCAATGTGGCATCGGGAACAGCATCCCGGATCGCTTTCAATGCCCGGCGGAATGCACTTACCGGAGTTGCAGCAGGATCATGACGGATACCTTCCATCAAGCCGTAAGCCAAACCATCCATTTTGAAATACCTGAAGCCCCAGGAACGGAAGGTTTTGAAAACTTTTGCCAGATGCTCCAGCACTTCATCCTGAGTGGCGTCCAGACATACCCAATGGTTATCCGGTTCCGGAGACCAGCCCTGAATGATCATCGTTTTTCCATTGGCATCTCTGACGAACCATTCCGGGTGTTCATTATAGACACGGCTGGCAGTGGAAGCAAGCATCGGCATAGTCCAGATCCCCGGAATACTTCCGGCATCAATAATTTTTTTTGCGATACTTTCCAAAGCAGTGGGCCACGCATCACGCTGTTCCAGCCAATCACCCTGATGCCGCTGATAACCATCATCTATCTGGATATATCCTGCACTGTAAATCGATCGGTTATTCCGGACAGCTTCGATATTTTCCAACAGATCAGCCTCTGTAACATTGGCGTAATAATAATACCAGGTACAGTATCCGGTAACATTTTTTGCCGCATCGATCGGCGGTACATTCATTGCCTTGGCGGCAAGTTCAGCATATTGCACCAGCAATTCATCCGGATCACATCCTTCAAGCACCACCAGCTCTTCCGGTTCAGCATCCCCGGTTATGTGAGGCATAAAAACCTCCACCCCCTGCAAACGCCCCCGGCGGATGACCGTAAAATATGAAAGTGAACGTCTGGCGGTCAAAGCTCCGGCAAGAATATATTTACAGCTCCTGTTATCCCCCAGAACAACCACATCCTGACTTACCAGCATCTCATCGCAACCATGGATCGTATGCACATTGGGAGCGATAAAAGCACTGCCCATACAGTTATTGCCCCGGTAAACATAGGTGGCTTCCGGCGGCAGATCCACCGGAAGATATGCCCGGTAGCCGGGCAAGGCATTTTGCCAAAGAGTTTGTTTCATAACCGGCACACCTTATTCCTGCGGGCAATCAGGAGTACCGCAACGGAATTTCAGAGCATTGGGAATATCAGCCTCGATAACCAGCGGAGAACCGGTATTTCCGAAAGACTCCACCGGATAAATCTCAAACCGGCAATGAGAAGCAGGTTTGATCACTTCACTGGGCAGACGCAGAACAACTTTTTCTCCGCTGAAGCGTTCAAGACGGTAGAAACCGGCAACAAATTTTTCTTCTGAAATCAAAGTTTCTGTTTCACCGCACTCAAAAATTTTCACAGTATACCAATGTACAAAATCCGGATGTTCAGCAGGATCAAAAAGCAAATACAAATACCCGAAATCATAACGGAATGCCGCTTTTGCCGCCGCCGGGAATTGCGGAGCCGGCCGCCGGTCTTTGCGGGCATCGGTATATTCGGCTTTTTCCGGATCGTACGGGATCGGCACGCTCCAGAGAGCATCCGGTTTTATTTCACGCTGATCTTCAACATTATAACGGTGAATATCAAAGTGATCATCGTAGATTTCCATAAAGAGTACCTGAATACCCTCACGGGCAAAAGGCACAATCACTTTTCCGCAGGCATTGTAAAAACCATCGGACATACAGCAGTAAGCAAGGGTGTCTGTGGTAAAAGCAGTAAAATTCCCCTGCCACATGCAGCGTTCATCTTCCAGAGGATAGTGAGTGTGTCCGGAAATAGAAACGACCTGTTTATAGCGGTCAAAAAGTTCCCGCAATTCCGGTCTGCCGGAAGAACTGAAACTGCCGGACATGGTTTCGGCGGGCGGGAAGTGGGTGATCACAAAAACCGGTTTTTCCGGATCACGGGCAATGGCCTTTTGGATTTCAGTTTCCAGAAGATCAAGCATCCCTTTACTGTGACCATCTTCCAGAGAAAAATCTTCGGAAAAAGCTATAAAAGAGATACCTTTTACCACGGTATGCAAAGGATTGGCATGAGGTTGTCCCAACCGGGCACAAAATTCTTTGTAAATACCGATGGGATCACGCTCTTTTCCCCGCGGGACCCAGTAATCATGGTTTCCGGCACAACCGACATGAATGATTCCGGGAAAATATTGATCAAGCATATTTTTGTAAAAATCAAATGTCGCATAATTGGTGCCATCCGCCAAATCTCCTGCCATAAGCATAACTTCCGGATTTTTCGATGCAAGAAGTTTGAATGCTTTTTCCAGATTGCTCATTCCCCAATCGGTTGATGATGGGTATGCCTGCGAATCACTGACGATTGCAACTCTCAACGGTTCTGTCATATTTGTCACCTTTCTATAAACAATTCGGTCGCCTGTTTTCTGTATAAGATACCGCCGCTTGCGCCTTTTTCAAGTATATCCGCATAAAATACGTTGAAAAAAACTGTTTCTTCCACTATATTATATAAATTACAAAATAAATCCAGCAACATCCGGAAAAAGCAATATGAATATATTTTCCCATACCAACTCACCGGAAATCATCCGCAAAAAAAAATTCGCCATACTGCTGTGCGGTGTTATCCTCTATTTTCTCACCTGTATGTCAAAAGTCCTGATCCCCGGATCAATATACAATAATCTGCTGCAAAGCGGAATGGATGAAAAAATGATTGCCGGAACCGGTGCGGCATTCATGTATGCTTATGCGGCAAGTCAGCTTCTGGCGGGGATCTATTCAAACCGTTACGGCGGAGTGCGCATCCTTCTTACCGGCGGCGGGATGTTCGCCATCGGCTGCCTGGGATTTCCTGTTGCAAAATTCTATCCGCTGATGATATTTTTCAGGATACTGACCGGGTTCGGAGCCGGAACCGTATTCCTCGGCGGCGTTAAATTAATAGGAGATCTCTATTCCGATAAATTTGCAATGGTACTGGGAACGATCATGTTCTTCTCATATTTCGGTCCGGCATTCGGCACAACACCGATGGTACTGCTCACCTCGGCAACCGGATGGCAGATCGCAATGATGATCCCCGGAGCAGTTGCTCTCTTTGCAGTACTTATCAGTCTGCTGATTTCTCCGGGAACCATAAAACCGGTGAAGCGCGGAGAAACACTGCAGCCTTTGAAAAAAATGCTAAAAAACGGTCATATGTGGTTACTGAACCTGACCACTTCATCCATTTTCGGGGCATACTATATTCTGACCTCGCTGCTGGGACAGAAAAGTTTGACCGACCATTGCAATATTGCACCGGAATATGCTGCAACCATAATAATGTGTCTTACACTGCTGGTTGCACTTAATAACATTCTGGGCAATGTTTTTCTTAAACTTTCCGGCAACCACAGAAAACCGGTCATGCTGTTTGCATTTCTTTCCTCTGCCGCCGGAAGCATTGCCGGGTACTGGGCGTTCATCCATACCAACTCTATTATTGCAGTCACAGCAGCATTTGTACTGATCGCCATACCGGCAGGATTTTTCCCGGTCTTCAGTACAGTTGCCAAAGAATTGAATCCGCCGGAAGAAACCGGACTATCGGTAGCTCTGCTCAACTTCTGGTGTTTCGTTTATATTGCAGCATTTCAAAACGTCGCAGGAAAAATTCTGCAACTGACCGCTCCGGCGGCTTCAGATACTTATCCGCCGGAAGCATACGGTGCGGTATTCATATTCCTCTGCATCACCGGGATCATCTCCATGACCGGATGCTTTTTCTGCCGGGAAACCGGTATTTCCCGGGAAGAAAAAAAGGCGTGATCTCCGCGAAAAACACAGCAAAAAAGCGACTTTTCTTCTTGTATTTTTCGCCTCCATGGTGTATATTATTTCGATTAAATTTTTCAAATTCCGGGAATAAGATTTTGAGACAGTCAGAATTCAGACAGATTATCAGCTCCAGCACGGCGGTGTTCCTTTTCGGAGGCGCATTGCTGTGGTTGTGGTGCATCCAGCCGGATGATACGGTAAGCTGCTGCCAAAAAAGTTCTGCTGATCCGGTTGTTTCAGAATCCTATGCTCTGCTTCCGAACTGTCAAATCATTCCCGGGGTTGTTGTAAAACGTCACAATCAAACTTCCGTGCGGCGAATGGATATGTATCTTCCTGCGTCGTCTTTTTTGGCAATCCGGAATATCACCCCATGCAGAACGGCAAATGCCGTTCCCCCCACCCCTGCACTGCATCCGGCGGTATCTCCGGCAACATTTGTCCGCGCCGGACCGGATTGCTGCTGATATTCTTTTGACACAAATATAATCATCACTTTTTATTCAGTTTAATCGAGGAAACAAAATGAATTTAACGATCCATGTGCTGGGCGGTCTGGCGATCTTCATTTTCGGTATGAAAATGATGAGCGATGGATTGCACCGTGTGGCCGGAGAAAAAATGCGCTCAATTCTGCGGATTTTTTCAGCCAACCGTTTTATGGCGATCCTTTCAGGAGCAGCGGTGACATGTGTTATCCAGTCATCCAGTGCAACTACCGTTATGGTTGTCGGCTTTATCAACGCCGGTCTGCTCAATCTGACTCAGGGAATCGGACTTATGTTCGGAGCCCACATCGGAACAACCATTACCGCCCAATTGGTTGCATTCAAAATCGCATGGCTCATTATGCCGGCGATCATTATCGGATTGCTGCTCAGTTTCGTTCCGCGCCAGCAATTGGCAAAATGGAGTGAAACAGTGCTTGGATTCGGGTTCCTTTTCCTCGGCATGCAGGAAATGAGTGATAATTTAAAAATATTGGCAGAAAATGATTCTTTCAAAAAAGTTTTTCAACTCTTTGAGTGCGCTCCGGCAGAAGGCAGCTATCTGCTGCCGATCGGTGCTGTACTCGGTGCAATTGCAGTAGGCATGATCGCCACCATGATAATTCAAAGCAGTTCAGCCTGTACCGGTATAATAATTGCTCTCGGATCAAGCGGCTTGATCGACATTTATACCGCCGTGCCACTGGTTCTTGGCTCCAATATCGGAACCACAGTAACCGCACAGCTGGCAGCGATAACCGCCAACCGGGTGGCAAAACAGGCTGCATGGGCAAATACTTTATCCAATGTGATCGGCGTATCGCTGCTCTGCCTTTCTCTGCTCATCCCGTGTGGCGACGCACCGGCATTTTTTGCATTGATCGGATGGATAGGCGGGGAAACTCCGCGCCAGATCGCAAATGCTCATACCGTTTTCAACGTGTTGAATACATTGTTGCTGCTGCCATTCATTCCGGCAATTGCAAAACTCTGCGAAAAATTACTTCCGGTCAAAGACCGAAAAATCAAATACCAGCGGCTCGAACCGCACTTGCTTGATGCCCCGCCTATCGCTTTGGCTCAAACTACCAGCAGTTTGCGGCAGATGCTGAAAAAGGCATGGAAAATGATCGATTGTTCCATCAAAATTTACACCAATAATGATGAGAAAAATCAATCTCTTGTGCGCCAGTTGGAAAAGAGAGAAGCTGATATTGATGAACGCCAGAAGGATATTACAGAGTATCTTTCGCAGTTGATGCGGAAAGATCTTACGCAACGGGAAGCTGAACAGATCCCGATGTTGCTGCATTGCACCAATGACGTTGAACGTATCGGTGACCACACCGAAATAATCCGGTCTATTACAGAAAAACTCAATCAGGACAATTTGCGTTTCAGCCAGGAAGCGGAAGATGAATTCAAACTCCTCCACCGTACTCTTTCGGAACTGGCAGAATCTTCCATCGACCTTCTGGCAAAAAATGATTCGGCATCCCACGGAAAAGCAAAGGAACTCCAGGAACGGATATTCTCCATGCTTGACCGGTCGGAAGCGGAACATATTTCCCGTATCAACAATGGAGAATGCCGTCCGCAAGTTGGAATCCTTTACCTTGAGCTTCTGGAAGAATTGCGTAAAATTGCCCGTCATCTGGAAAACATCAATGACCGCGCTGGAATGTTTTACGAAAAACTGCCAAATGCAGCTAAATAACCAGAAAATAAAAAAGGAATTTTCATGACACATATTCAAACTGCCATGACTGTATTCGGCGGTCTGGCAATTTTCATCTTCGGTATGAAAATGATGAGCGATGGTCTTCATCATGTAGCCGGAGAAAAAATGCGTTCTATTCTGCGGATGTTTTCAAACAACCGTTTTGTGGCAGTGCTTTCCGGAGCAGCAGTAACTTGCGTTATTCAATCATCCAGTGCCAGCACTGTAATGATCATCGGCTTTATCAATGCCGGTCTGCTCACGCTGGTTCAGGCAACCGGGTTAATCTTCGGTGCCAATATCGGAACAACGATCACTGCACAATTGGTGGCATTCAATATCAACTGGATCATTATGCCATCGATCATATTGGGATTGCTTTTAAGCTTCATTCCACGTCAGCAATTATCCAAATGGAGTGAAACTGTACTCGGTTTCGGCTTCCTCTTTCTGGGCATGCAGATGATGAGCGGAGCATTAAAAGGTTTATCCTCCAATCCGGCCTTTCATAATGCATTCCAGCTTTTCAAGTGCGCACCGGCTGATGGCAGTTACATGCTTCCGGCAGGAGCTCTGCTCGGTGCGATCGCAATCGGTATGCTCGCCACATTCATCATTCAAAGCAGTTCAGCCTGTACCGGTATAATAATTGCCCTCGGAGCCAGTAATCTGGTAGATATTTACACTGCTGTTGCGCTGGTTCTGGGTTCAAATATCGGAACGACAATCACTGCACAATTGGCGGCAATCACCGCCAACAGGGTGGCAAAACAGGCGGCACTGGCACATACATTATTCAATATATTCGGAGTTGTTATCATTGCCTTGACATTTCTGATCCCCATGAATGGGCAGCCGGTATTTTTCACGATCATTGAAAAACTGACTCCTCCGGAAGGAGATCCGGAAAATTATCTCCCGCGCCAGATTGCCAATGCTCACACGATTTTCAATGTATTCACAACATTGATATTGTTACCACTCATACCTTTGTTTGCAAAAATTTGCGAAAAACTTATACCGTTAAAAGAAAGCGGGATCAAATATCAGCGTTTGGAACCGCATCTGCTTGATGCACCTCCGGTCGCATTAGCTCAAACAACCAGCAGTTTGCGGCAGATGTTGAAAAAAGCGTGGAAAATGATTGACTGCTCATTGAACATCTATCTTGATAACAATGAAAAAAATCAGGCTTTTGTAAAGCAATTGGAAAAGAGGGAAGCTGATATTGATGAACGGCAGAAAGATATTACCGGATACCTCGCACAGTTGATGCAAAAAGATCTGAATACCAGAGAAGCTGAACAGATCCCTCTGCTGCTTCATTGTACCAATGATACTGAAAGGATCGGTGATCATGCTGAAATAATCAGGGCGATCACAGAAAAATTGAATTCAGAAAAAATACGTTTCAGTCCGCAAGCAGAAGAGGAATTGAAAAAACTTCATGCTCTGCTGAATGATCTTGCAGATGCCGCTGTCGGATTGCTGGCAAAAAATGATTCTGTTTCCATCAATCACGCAAAAATGCTGAAAGAAAAAATTTTCTCCATGCTTGACCGTTCAGAAGCCGAACACATAGCCAGAATCAATAACGGTAATTGCAAACCGCAAGTAGGGATCCTCTATCTGGAACTGCTCGAGGAAATACGCAAACTTGCCCGGCACCTGGAAAATATCAATGACCGTGCAGGAATGCTTTACACCAAACTTCCTGATATAGCATAACACAATAATACAAAGGATTATTTTCAATGGAAATTTTTCTTCAAATCATCAGCGGCATCGCCGGTATAGCATTGCTCTATTACGGAGCAGAATATCTTATCAAAGGCGGTGTCAGCATCGCCATGAAATTGCAGATCCCATCATTGATAATCGGCTTGACTCTGGTCGCTTTCGGAACGAGCGCACCGGAGCTGGTTGTCAGTATCGATGCGACTCTTAAAAATTCCGGAGATATAAGTATCGGTAATGTGCTGGGATCAAATATCTGTAATATCGCCTTGATTCTGGGGTTGAGTGCGGCTATTTCCCCGCTGGTTGTACAGAAAAAACTGTTGCGTTTTGATTTGCCGCTGTTGCTTGCGGCATCGGTATTAATGGCACTGTTCTGCTACTTTTTCCAAGGAGTGAACAGATGGCAGGGAGCAATCTTTTTTGCCGGTATCATCGGTTATACCGCATACAGCATATACTCCGGAAAAAAAGAAGGTGCCGATGATTGCGAAGAAGTTTCCGGCAATAAAAACTATCCGGTATGGCTGGCGGTGATTTTTATCATCGGCGGTCTGCTCGGGCTGGTTGCCGGAGCAAAACTTTTTGTCAATGCCGCAATATTTGCCGCTCAAGCCATCGGAGTATCAGATGCCGTTATCGGATTGACTGTAGTTGCTTTGGGGACCAGTCTGCCGGAATTGGCGACCAGTGTGGTTGCAGCGATCAAAGGGGAACAGGATATTGCCATCGGTAATGTAATCGGCTCCAATCTCTTCAATATCCTCTGCATTCTGGGAATTGCTCCGCTGATCTCCCCGATCCATGCGCCGCAAATCGATATTGTGGATTTGCTGACGATGCTTCTGGTAACAATTGCTCTTTTTCCAATCATGCGTACCGGCTGGAAGATCAGCCGCAGTGAAGGAGCTTTCCTGTTGCTGCTCTACATCGGCTACACTGCTTATCTTTTCATAAAATAACGTAATTTCAAACACCCCCTCCGGAGTTTTCCGGAGGGGTTATCTCTGATTCAATCTATTTCCTCAAGAGAATCAAGATATGCGGCAATGTTTTTCCGCAGTTCATCGGTGAGCGGGATCTTGGTCTGGTTGACAAAGTCAAAGTGGACGATCACTTCCATGGCACTGACTGCCAATTCTCCGGAAGCATCAAAAATCTGATGATCCAGAATTATACTGGTATTCTTCACTTCCCGCACACCGGTTCGCACTTCCACATACCCGGGGAAATGCAATTGTTTTCTGAACTGTATTTCAGTTGCCGCCTCGATCGGTCCGATTTTCATCCCCGCAAAAGCAGGCAAACCGATATTTCCCATAAACATTACCCTGCCCGCCTGCAGATAACGGACTATCGCAACATTATTCACATGACCGAGCAGATCCATATCCCCCCAGTCAATACGCAATTTTAAAATCTGTCTTTTCATATACACCTGTTATTCTTCTTTTTTTCTGCCATCTGCCACGTCGCATTAATAATATAAATCAAAAGCCATCTCATATCAAGATATCCCGGCGTTTTTCCCCAAAAAACATTTATCCTTTTTCCCGGGACGCACTGCGATTCTCCGATCTTTTACCGCATACAAAAAAATCAAACTTTTTTCACCGCAGACGATAAAAATGCTTTAAAAAAACAATTCAATGGATATATTAATACAAAACACTGTTTTTTTAAGTCGGCAGTAAATTGAACAAAGAAAGGATCGTCATGCTAAAAGGTATCCCTGCAATTATTTCGCCGGATTTACTCCGGGTTCTTGCATGTATGGGACATGGAGATGAATTGGTGATTTCCGATGCCCATTTCCCCGCTCACTCAATCAGCAGCAATGTTATCCATGCTGATGCGGTAACCTCCCCCGCAATGCTTGAAGCAATCTGCAAATTGATCGAACTTGACCAATATGTGGATAAGCCGGTGATGCTGATGCAGCCTGTTCCCGGAGATCAGGTAGATCCTGAACTTCTCGGAGAAATAAAACGAATTCTGGGCGAAAAAAGTGACCGGATCGACTATATTGAAAGATTTGCATTCTACGAAAGAGCAAAGAAAAGTTTTGCCGTCGTTGCCACCGGAGAAAGCCGTATCTATGGCAACATTATAATAAAAAAAGGTGTCACAATGCCATAAAAGTGTTTTATGCACAACAAAAAAAAGGAGGAGAAATAAAATGAGTATTACCAAAGAAGGCCGTTATTATGGCTCTATGCCGTGCATCGGGATCCGCCCGACTATAGATGGAAGACGCGGCGTGCTGAAAGTAAGGGAATCATTGGAAGAACAGACAATGAACATGGCGAAAAGTGCCGCTAAACTTTTTCAGGAAAATCTGAAATATTCCGACGGCACTCCAGTAAAAGTGGTCATTGCCGACTCCACCATAGGCAGAGTCGGAGAAGCTGCCGCCTGTGCCGATAAATTCAGACGCGAAGGCGTGAATATCACCCTTACCGTCACCCCCTGCTGGTGCTACGGTGCAGAAACCATGGATATGGAAAAAGATACAATCAAAGCAGTCTGGGGATTCAACGGCACGGAACGTCCGGGAGCCGTCTATCTGGCTTCTGTGTTGGCAACTCACGCCCAGAAAGGTTTGCCGGCATTCGGCATCTACGGGCATGATGTAAAAGATTGTGATGACACAGAAATTCCGGAAGATGTAAAAGAAAAATTGCTCCGCTTCGGCAGAGCGGCTCTGGCTGTAGCATCAATGAGAGGAAAATCCTATTTGCAGATCGGTTCGATTTGTATGGGTATCGGAGGCTCTATCATTGATCCGGCGTTTATTGAAGATTATCTGGGCATGCGGGTCGAATCGGTTGATGAAGTTGAAGTTATCCGCAGAATGACCAACGGCATCTACGATCATGCTGAATTTGAAAAAGCTCTGGCATGGACGAAAGCGAACTGCATCGAAGGATTTGATAAAAATCCGCCCGAGTTACAGCGCACCCGGGAAGAAAAGGATGCCGATTGGGAATTTGTAGTCAAAATGATGATCATCATTAAGGATCTGATGAACGGCAATCCGGATCTTCCCGCCGGATGCGAAGAGGAAATGGTCGGACACAATGCTATTGCCGGTGGTTTTCAGGGGCAGCGTCAGTGGACAGACTTTTATCCGAACTGCGATTTTCCGGAGTCGATGCTGAACTCCTCTTTTGACTGGAATGGAGCCAGAGAACCTTATATTCTCGCTACTGAAAACGACGTTCTTAACGGCTTGGGTATGCTCTTTATGAAGCTGCTGACCAACCGTGCCCAGATGTTCGCCGACGTCCGTACCTACTGGAGCGGTGATGCCGTCAAACGGGTAACCGGTTACGATATCGAGGGCAAAGCCAAAGATGCCGACGGATTCATTCACCTCATCAATTCAGGTGCTTGCTGCCTCGACGCCAACGGTGCCGCCAAAGATGCCGACGGCAACGGCGTTATGAAACCCTGGTATGAGATCACTGAAGCCGATCAGAAAGCAATCATGGAAAACTCCACCTGGAACTACGCCGACCTCGGTTATTTCCGCGGCGGCGGCTACTCCTCACGCTTCCTGACCACTGCTGAAATGCCCATGACCATGATCCGTCTCAACCTCGTCAAAGGTCTCGGCCCGGTCGTCCAGATCGCCGAAGGATGGTCCGTCAGTCTGCCGGACAACGTCTCCGATGCCCTCTGGAAACGTACTGACTACACCTGGCCCTGCACCTGGTTCGCTCCCCGGATCACCGGCAAAGGTGCTTTCAAATCCGCTTATGACGTGATGAATAACTGGGGTGCCAACCACGGTGCCATCTCCTACGGACATATCGGTGCTGATATCATCACCCTCTGTGCCATGCTCCGTATTCCGGTCTGCATGCACAACGTGGAAGAAGATCAGATCTTCCGTCCTGCCGCCTGGAATGCTTTCGGCATGGACAAAGAAGGTGCCGATTACCGTGCCTGCGAGAACTTCGGTCCGCTTTACCGCTGAGTTACTCGAATCTCAAACACCGGATGGGAATCTCATCCGGTGTTTTTTTATATTTTTTCAACAAAACTATTTGCAAAAACAGCTTTTGCAGGTTAAATTAAGAGAATGACTGCGGAAGAATGGTCGAGTGGTTTAAGGCAGCGGTCTTGAAAACCGCCGAGGGGCGACTCTCCGAGGGTTCGAATCCCTCTTCTTCCGCCATTTTTTTTGCCCTTTTTTCAAGCACCGTTACGCAATCCCCGCAAAAAATCAACTCCTGATTTCAGTAAATTCAAATTTGCTCATCAGGAGTTTTCTTTTTGCTTTAATATTTTTTGCGATGCAAAAAATGGGATTGCTCACTTTCTTGAGGGTTGCCTTCACTTCGTTCAGGCTCGCTTCGGACTGCGTCCTCGCGTCGAATCCCTCTTCTTCCGTCATTTTTTTTGCCCTTTTTTCAAGCACCGTTACGCAATCCCCGCA
>JAZSIZ010000150.1:0-4348 GCA_045534015.1 Victivallaceae bacterium
GGCGAATGTATCACCCATTTCCACCCCTCATCCACAGCACAAGTTCCCAGACGGGCAGTTTCGGCAAAAGATGAGATAAATGGAGCGCGGCAATCGGGGTAATTGGAGTAATCCACACTGTTCACACCGATAAAAATATCATGCGCACCGATAACTTCGCCCCTTGACTGCTGTACTTATTTTTGCGGAATATTCAAATCGGGGAATTCACGTTTCCAAAATTCCGCATTCAACCTGAAATGTTGCGGTGAACACCCGTACTTTTCTCTGAATTTCTGATAAAAGGCTGTCAGACTGGAATAATGCACTTCAGCAGCAATTACGGCAACAGGCAGATCGGTCTGGATCAACCGGAGGGCAGCTGCTTTCAAGCGGAAATTCATAATATAATGCTGCGGAGAACAATCAAAATGCCGCCGCCATTCCCGGAAAAATCCGGAATGAGAAAAACCAAAACGGGAAGCAACCGCATCGCATGAAATCTTTTGTTCAAAATGATGCTGCAAATAGAGTGCAGCCTCTCTGATCCGGCTTTCCGGAGCAGCTTGGTATTCATCAGAAACACGTTGAAAACAAACCTCCCGGATGATTTGCAAACAAACCCAGTCCAATTGATCCACCATTCCGCGAATGGTGAAACGTCCCAACAAATAACGGAATTCGGCAATCAGATGCAACAGATTTTCACTTAACTGGATCGGCCAGAAAGGTTCATCCGGTATCAATCCCCATTCCCGCAACAAAATTTCATCTTCCGGGTGGAAATAAAAAGCAATAGTATCACGCGGCAGATCACCTGCGACTGCGATCTTCGTACCCGGAGTTTTGAAAATCACATTGGGAAACGGAATATTCATGGGAATGCCATCTATCCGGTCTTCACATCGTTTGGCTGCCGAACGGAGCCGTAAACTGACTTCCAGCAACCGGCAGACATTTTCCTGTCCAGTAAAAGGGAAAACGCAATTGTTGCAATAATAAATGCCGCTGATTTTCAGAGGAAAATTTCCGATCCGGCGAATTTTCCCAATAGATGAATTATGCCATACCATAAAATCCCTCAAAAAAGAACTGTTTCTATAATATGACACTGCTTTATCCGTTTTTCAAGTTGTAAATCCATATTTTTGATACGATCAGATACTATTTATGACACAAACCGCCATTGTCACACTCCGACAGCAATGCTATATTATACTCACTAAAGATAAGGAGCTTTTGAACTATGAAACATTTTGATGTTGCCGTGTGCGGAGGGGGGATTGCCGGTGTTGCCGCCGCTCTTGCCGCCTCCCGGCGCGGGAAAAAAGTTATACTGGTGGAAAAACAGTGCGTCCCCGGCGGACTTGCCACTTCCGGATTGATCTACATTTATCTGCCAATCAGCGATGACCGGAATGTGAAGATCGCCGGCGGACTGCCGGAGGAACTGCTGAAGCAATGTCAGGAATATGGACCATTTACCATCGAGGAAAAATGGAGCAACATTCCGGGTGCCGTCAGCGGAACTCACAGTGACCGTTACTGCTGTTGTTTTTCCCCCGCCGGATATGCTTTGACACTGGAAAAAATGCTCCGGGAATCCGGAACCGAACTGCGGCTGGAAACAACAGTTACCGGAACGCGCTGCAACGGGAAAAAACGTCTGGAGGAAATTGAACTTTTCTGCGGCGCAGAGCGGGAAAATATTTCGGCAGACTGCTTCATTGATGCCACCGGCGGTGCTTTCCTTTTGCGGATGGCAGGCGAAAAAGTGTTTCCGGAAATCAATTACACTACGCCATGGTTTATGGAAATAAATCATCGCTCACAGAGTGCTTACTGTCTGACAGGTAACCTGCATATTCAACCGATACCAACTCCGGCAGAAAAAGGACAAATGCCGCAGGTGCTTTCTGCAACTGAACTTCAGGAGTTTATCCGCCGTCAATACCGGGAAATACGGCGTTATTACGATGCCATGAGTCCGCAGGAGCGAAAAGTCTGCTACCCGGTTCATCTGCCGGGAATGCCGCAACTGCGGAAGATCGCACGCATCGACGCAGTTGCGGAAATCAAAACCGGAGATGCCGGAAAATTCTGCGAGGATTCTGTGGGAATTGCCGCCGACTGGCGACAAACCGCGACTGCCTGGGAAACCCCCTATGGAGCATTGGTTCCTCAAACACTGAAAGGAGCTTTGGCAGCAGGACGGTGTATAAATTCTTCCGGTGATGCCTGGGAGGTTTTCCGGGTGATCCCGGCTGCCGCCATGACTGGCGAAGCTGCAGGAATAGCCGCAGCGATGGCTTCTGAACGCAATATTGATCCCAAGGATATTCCGGTTGCAGATTTGCAATGCGAATTGCGCAAAAACGGTGTAATCATCCACATCAATGATGTAGAATAAATAAATAAATAAACACAGGAGAGGGCAAATGGAGCGTAAAATTACAATCACTGGTACTTTTTTAGATGAAATAACCGCCGACATTCCCGGCAATAATTGGAGCGAAGCAGAGTGGGATGCTGAATTTGCATCCATGAAAGAAACCGGGATCAAACGCCTTTTTATGATCCGCGCCGGATTCAACCGGACTCTGGCATATCCCTCACGGGTCATTGCGGAAAGGGAAAATACCTATCCTGTTTATGAGGATAAAATCGGACAATTTCTCAAACTTGCCGGAAAGTATGATATGGAATTCTGGCCCGGCAATTATGTAAAAATCGGTAATGACGGCCATTATGTCAACGATCTTGAGTTCGACAAACGCATAGCAGATGAGATCTGGGAACATTACGGAAAAAATTCACCGGCATTCGGAGGATGGTATTTTTCTAAAGAGATCGGTAAAAATGTGGATGCAGTAACTGATGTTTTTGTGAAACTTGCCAAACACTGCAAAGAAATATCCGGGAATAAACCGATCATGCTCTCTCCGTGGCTTTCCATTCTGCCGGATGCTCCGCGGATGGCAGGGGGGCATATTGCGGATTGGGAACTGCAGCCCATGGATTTTGAACTTTTCCGGAAAGATTGGGAAGAAATGTTCAGCAAACTTGCCGGGGCAGTTGATATCGTGGCTTTCCAGGATGGCTTGATCCCCTACCCCTATTTTGAGGAAATCTGCCGAATCATGAAAAGTGAGGGAGAAAAGCACGGGATCAAGGTTTGGATAAATTTTGAATCCTTTGACCGGGATATGCCGTTCCGCTTCCCGCCCATCAACTGGCGTACACTGCGCTACAAACTGGAAACCGCCTCCAAAGTCGGAATTGAAGAAGGAATAACCTTTGAATACTCACACTTTATGAGTCCTTACTCCATGTGGCCGTCTGCAGGAAGGCTGCGGGAAAGGTATCTGGAGTGGCAACGGAACGATATGCCGCTTGCAGAACTTCCTCAAGCGTGAAGAAATCCCCGGTCGTAAAATTAAAAATAAACTGTCAATAAGAAGGTGTATTATGGAACAACAGAACATCTTTTCCTGTGGAAAGAAAGTTTTTCCGTCCGCCGCACACTCATTCACTTTAATAGAATTGCTGGTGGTCATTGCCATTATCGCTATTCTGGCGGCGATATTGCTGCCGGCATTAAATTCAGCCCGGGAAAGAGGACGGACAACTGCCTGTATCAATAACTTGAAACAAATCCACACCTTTGTTTTCAGTTATACCCAGGAATCAGACGGTTTTCTGATGGGAAATCAGGCATATGCATGCCGTCTGTTCACGGGAGCAAGCTATACCAGCTGGGTCGGTTATCTGCGGGAAAGTTATCTCTCACAACCGGCATATCCGAATAAACATGATCTCTTTTACTGTCCTAATCAAACGGAAGAAAATGACATCACTCAACAATATTTTTACGGTCTCAACACCTGGATGAACGGCTATGAACACTATAACCGTAAACCTTGCACGACCGCTGCTTACGTTCCCACCAAAGAAAGTGCTGTCACGCAGCCTTCAAAAGCTATGCTGATCATGGAAAACAAACTTGGCGTCGGTGGGATCGTCCGGGAACCGAGGTATTGGGCTTTCCGGCATAATCAAAATACCAATGTACTGCATTTCGGCGGAAATGTTTCATCCAAAGATGAGAACGGAATGCTTTATGAAGGAAAAAGTGGAGATCAATACTTCGGCTTGCTCCGTTACGGTTATGACTTCGGATGTGATTACTGTTCTAAACTTTTTTAAAATACAGGGGAAAAAATTATGCTGAAAAAAATCATGTTGTTTTTGGTCTGCGGATGTTTTGCCGCAACCGTATACCCGGCAGAAATCCTTAACGGGAGTTTTGAGAATGGATTTGAAAATTGGCAGGTCAAAGGCAGTGCGTCCATTGATACAACTGAAAGTG
>JAZSIZ010000160.1:0-26206 GCA_045534015.1 Victivallaceae bacterium
TCATGGCAGAAGCATTGTAGAACGCGAATAGGAGCAAGACAAGAGCACACCTTTTTGAATCATCTTTTGCTGATTACCAACTTTTTTACGATTTTTTTGCAAACAACACTTGAAATTCAGTCTCTCATAGGAGCTTGGCAAAACTCCCGTTTGGATCTGTTCTGAACGGGAGTTTTCTTTTTTTACGGAGCGGGAACGGATGTTTACGGAATGTGGCACGCAAACCGCGGGGCAAGTGCCAGTTGCATTATTGATGCCTTCTGTGGCAACTTCAACGCACGGGTGCGAGGCGGTTGCCGCCGAGCGCGCAGGTGCGCATGCGAATATACTTTTGCCCGTTAAGAGCAAAAGCCGAGCAACAAAAGTTGCGAGGATGAGCGGAGGGCGAGCAATAAGCCGCGAGTGAACGGAAAGACTGCCAAAGGCAGTCGCCCCGTGAACGCAGGCGCAATAATTTTACGGGATAAACCCAATGTCTCCGAAGAGGCACGGGAAAAGCCCGGAAAGAGGGGGCTGGGGAGAAAACATGGAGGTTTTCTCCCCGGTGTGTGGCATAGCATGCTAAAAAAGCACAATCTATGCACATAACGCATTGCAGACTGCCCACTGTGCAATGTGATAAAGCTTTGCCTCGGGAAGTAACGCTTTGCATCACACCACTGCAGCCCGCAGACCACGGGTAATAACCTCCCGCTTATCATCATCTCAGTTTGCATGCCCCAAGAGGCATAAAGCATATTTTCTCCGTAATCATCAGTTACTATTTATTCTGACGGCACATTCCGCCCTTCCGTCTCCGCCTTACGGCTCCGCCGTGACAAGGCAGGGCGGCAACCGGTACCATCTGCTCCGGTGCGGTGAAAAGAAAAAAGCTGCTGCAAAAACTCAATGGTTTTTTGCAGCAGCTTTTGGTGTATCTGCAATTATAAAGTCTGGCAGACAGTGATGACGATTTCACCGTAGATGTCTTCAGCGGAGCATCCGCGGGAAAGGTCGTTCAAGGGGATCGCCAGACCCTGCAGCACCGGACCGTAAGCCTGGGCGTGAGCAAGACGCTGGACGAGTTTGTAGGCGATATTTCCGGCATTCAGATCGGGGAAAATCAGAATGTTGGCGGCACCGCCGAGCGGGCTGTCCGGAGCTTTGGATTTTGCAACGGCAGGCACGATGGCGGCATCAGCCTGAATTTCACCGTCGCAGAGAATATCCAGACCTTCAGCGGCAACTTTATCAGCGAATTTTTTGGAAGCTTCGGTGATTTTTTCCAGAATTTCATTCTGGGCACTGCCTTTGGTGGAGAAAGAAAGGAACGCAACTTTCGGCTGTTTGCCGATCAGAGCGCGGTATGTGGTGCTGGTCGCCATAGCGATGTCAACGAGCATATCGGCATCGGGGTTCGGGTTCACACCGCAGTCGGCGAACATGAGAACATCATCACCGGCGGGGCTGGGGGTGGCAAGATCCATGACAAAGCAGCTGCTGGCACTTTTGATGCCGGGGGCAGTACCGATGCAGTGGAAAGCGGCACGGAGCATGTCGGCAGTGGAAGCGATACTTCCGGCGACCAGACCGTCCGCAAGTTTGTTTTTGCACATCATAGCGGCGAAGTAGATGCGGCTGGAAACCATGGCGAGAGCCTTTTCGGGGGTGACGCCTTTGGCTTTGCGCATTTCATACATCTGATCGGCAAATTTTGCGAGCAGATCGCTTGCCATGTAGTCAAGACATTCAAACTTGCGCTCGGTGATTTTTGCTTCGGCGCAGGCGGCGGAAATTTCAGCTTCAGTACCCAGCACGATGATCCGGGCGGCAACTTTTTCTTCGATGGCTTTGTTGGCGGCGATGACCACCCGGTAATCCTGACCTTCGGGGAGGACGATGGTGCGCGCCACACTGCGGGCGCGCTCTGCGAATCTGTCAATAGCGGACATGATTTCTTTTCCTTATAGTATATTGTGATTATTTATCAAAGACGATTTTCTTGGTGGTCAGAGCGATCATTTTTTCTTCATCGGTGGGCATGACGATCGCTTTCAGCTTGCTGTCGGCAGTGGAGATGGTTCCTTTTTTGCCGAAGCATGCTTTGTTGGCGTCAGCATCGAGGAAGCAGCCGATAGGAGCGAGCTGTTCCATGATTTTAGCTCTGGTGTTGACGGAAAATTCTCCGATACCGCCGGTGAAAACGATGGCATCGGTATTGCCGACCATCAGGAAGTAGCTGCCGATGTATTTGACAATGCGGCGGACGAACATTTTGATCGCCAGAGCGGCACGTTCATTGCCGGCTGCAGCGGCGGCTTCCATATCACGCATATCGCCGGTACCGATACCGCCGACACCGAAAAGACCGGATTTTTTGTTGAGGATATTGTCAACGTCACGCGGAGTTGATCCGAGTTCGATCATGCGGATGACAGCGGCGGGATCCATATCACCGGAACGGGTTCCCATCATCAGACCTTCAAGCGGAGTCAGACCCATGGTGGTATCAACGACTTTGCCGTTTTTGACCGCAGCCATGCTGCATCCATTGCCGAGGTGGCAGGTGATGATATTGGTATCTTCAACTTTTTTGCCGAGATATTCGGCAGTGGCAAGAGTCACATAGTGGTGGCTGGTGCCGTGGAAGCCGTATTTACGGATGCCGTGTTCTTTGTAATATTCGTAAGGAATGGGATAAAGATAGGCTTCCGGGGGCATAGTCTGGTGGAACTGGGTGTCGAAAACCGCCACATTGGGAACGCCGGGGATGGCTTTTTCGCAGGCTTCGATACCGGCGAGGTTGGCGGGGTTGTGCAGAGGGCCGAGGGGGAAGCACTTGCGGATGATGGCTTTGACATTTTCATCGACCTGCATGGGCAAAGTGATCTCTTCACCGCCATGGAGTACGCGGTGACCGACTGCGCCGATTTCGGAAAGGGATTTGATCACGCCGCATTCGGGATCGACCAGTTTTTTGCAGATTTCAGTAAAAGCTCCGACATGATCTGCGACCGGGATCTCCTCGGAAAGCTGGAAACTATCGGGACGTTTGTAGACCAGATTGGGGTTGCTGCTGCCCAGACGTTCAAAAACGCCTTTGGCGAGAACTGCTTCGTTGTCCATTTCAAACAGCGTGAATTTCATCGAGCTGCTGCCGGCATTGACTACCAGAATTTTCATGATTTAAGATCCTCCTTTGGATGGTTGAAAAATGCGTTTTCTGTAATCTAATTAATATACACCGACTTTTGCAAAATTTCCACAAAATTATCTTTTTTTTAGCAAAATCCGAAAAAAATCAAAAAAAGTTGCAAAAATTTGTGAAAAATATTTGATAAATGGCGTGAGATGTGGTATAATAGGTGTGAAAAGGTATAAATAGGAGTAAATAGGAATGCAAAGTCAGAGTGCGGCAAATCTTTTTCCGGCGTTTTATGTCGGGAATTACGACCATGTGCTTGATGCACAGGGGCGTGTTTCGCTGCCCAGTGAATGGCGGAACAAGGATCAGGAGACCGAAATGGTGATGATCCCCGCCCGGGACAATGCATTGCTTCTGCTTCCTCTGGCAACGATGATGGAGTTCACTGCAAAAGCCGGCAAATTGGCGATCGCCAATCCGAAAATGCAGAAAGCTCTTGCCTATCTGGGTTCAGTTTCCAGCCGCTGCCGCTGCGATAAACAGGGGCGTATGGCTTTGAAAAAGGAACAGCTTGATTCCATCGGAGTGAAAAAGAATTTGAAATTGATCGGTGCTTTCAGTCATATCCGTATCTGCGCTCCGGAAAACTGGATGCAGCCGGATGATCCTGAAGAGTACTTCAACGCTATTCAGGAGGTCAGTGACGGAAACGACGGTCTGGAAGCTCTCGGCGGTCTGCTTGGAGGAGTATTCGGGAAATGAGTGATCCATTCAACCATATCCCTGTGCTGAAAGATGCGGTTCTGGAGCATTTGACATTTCCGCCTGACCGTCCGGCAAGATTGCTGGATGGAACGGTCGGCGGCGGCGGACACAGTGCGCTGCTGCTGGAAAAATATCCGCAGCTGGAACTGCTGGGGATCGACCGGGATGATATGGCTCTTGAAGCTGCCGGAAAGAAACTGGCATTTGCCGGCAACCGGGTGAAACTGGTGCGGGGAAATTATGCAGATCTGGCAGCATTGGCTGTGGAACACGGTTGGGATCAGCTGGATGGTATTCTGTTGGATATAGGAGTATCCTCGCCGCAATTGGATCTGCCTGAAAGAGGTTTTTCCTGGCGGAACGAGGCAGTGCTTGATATGCGTATGGATCGCCGTTCTGAATTGACTGCCGGCAGATGGCTCAACCGGACAGGTGAAGCGGAAATGGCGAGAGTTTTCCGGGAGTACGGAGAGATAAAAAGGGCAGGGGCTCTGGCAAGAAAAGCTGTGGAGATGCGTGAAAAATCTCCCTTTGCCATGACTTCTGATCTGGTGGCATTGAGTGATGCGGTTCTGGGCAGGGCGAAACCCGGTCATCTGCCGCATCCCACACTGGTTTTTCAGGCGGTGAGGATTGCAGTTAATGATGAATTGAAGCAGCTGCAGACCGGCTTGAAAGCGGCGGTGTCGATGTTGAAAAGCGGCGGCAGGGTTGCCGTGATAAGTTTTCACTCACTGGAAGACCGGATCGTGAAAAATTATTTCCGTCAGGAAAGCACCCAGTGCGTATGTCCGCCGGGATTGCCGGTGTGCTGTTGCGGTCACGAGGCGGTTTTGCAGGTCGTTACCCGCCACGCGGTGACTGCTTCGGAAGCTGAAGTGGCGGAAAACAGCCGCAGTGCCTGTGCCAAATTGCGGGTGGCGGCAAAGAAATGAATAGAATAAAAGTATGTATTAATATAAGTATAAAGTCACAGGGAGAGAATAAACGATGCTGAATATTCAACCTGGAAAAAGTTCAGGGCGCAAGGGCAGCAAGGCTCCGGAACCGGATCATTCCGGTGTGGATGCTCTTTGCAGTCTGTTTGCCAGAGTTGGGCAGACTGCTTTGCTCATACTGGTCGTCGGTGCTTTTTTTCACACGTTCATCAAATTGGATCAGGACATCAACAGTACGACGGCGGAAATTACACAGGTTGAGCGCAAGATCCAGCAGACTGACCGTGACATCGAAGGTCTTAAAATGGATTATGCCAATTGCACCACCCGTGAATTTATTGACCGCCAGATCGTGAAATTCAATCTGCCTCTTCAGGAACTCCGGCTTGATCAGCAGCGGGAGATCCGTCTTTATACCGATGAGGAACTTGCCCGTATGCGGAACTCCCGTGCGCCTGCCGATCGCCGGGTGGCAATGGATAAAAGGCGGGTGGAGCGCAGATAAAGGATGAATCCGGCGCGTGAACAAATAAAAGTCCGGATTCTGATTCTCGCCGGTATATGCATGCTCTTTGCCGGAGCATTGTTTTACCGTTTTTACACCGTGCAGATCATCCGTCATGATGAGTTGTTGAAAAAGGCTCTGAAAAGTTATACATCCAGCACCGGACAGAAAAGACAGCGGGGTAAAATTCTGGATCGCAATGGTGAGGTCTTTGCCGGAAATCTTCCGAAAATCAGTGTGTCTTGTTCTCCGTATTCGATTGTCGATGAACCTTTTGTGCATCTTGAAAAATCTCTGAAAGCCGGTGTCAGGGAGAGTCTGCCGCGACTGCGGGAGAAACGGCGCAGAGCGGTCGCTGAAATTCTGGCATCAACTTTCGGCGGAAAGAGTGCCGGTGAGTATTACCGTGAACTTGCCCCGTGGGAGGAGCGTAACGGTAAAAAGGTCAAACGCAACTATCTGGTCATTGATAAGGCGGCTGATCCGAAAGCAGTCAGGAAATTCAAAGAAGCGATGGCGGCGGAAGATCTGCATCTCGGCGGATTTGTGTTCGATGATATTTATGTCCGCTACTATCCCAAAGGCAGGATGCTTGCCAATGTCATCGGTTTTGCCAATGTCGGCAGAGATGGAACAATGGAACACGGCGGATTGGAAAAAGCTCTCGGTGCAAATTTGCGGGCGGAAGACAGCAGCCGTACCATTCAGCGCAGCGGCGACGGCAGTCAGCTTGCCTATGGTGATCACCGGGTCGATGTCGCCGGTCACGACGGCGATGATATTTACCTGACGATCAGCGAACCGGTACAGGCCATTCTGGAAGATGAATTGGATAAAGTTGTGGAAGAACATCATCCGTGGCGTGTTTACGCCATTATTGTCGAGCCGTCTACCGGAAATATTCTGGCGATGAGTCAGAGACCGAATTTTGATCCGCAGGATATGAGTACTGCCAAAGAATTCGGTTTTGCCAATGCAATTGCCGGAAATGCTTATGAACCGGGGTCTGTAATGAAACCGTTTTTTATTGCCAAAGCGATAGATGAGGGGGTCATAACTCCGGAGTCTGTGATCGATTGCGGCAATTCCAGCAAATGGTATTACGGCGGATTTCCGTTGAATGATCCACGGGGATACGGAATGATGACTCCCGGCGGAATTCTGAAAAAATCCAGCAATATCGGAACCGCCAAAGTGGCTCTGATGATGGGTGATGATATGGTTTGGCAGACTTTGCATGACTTCAAATTCGGCAAGGTGAGCGGTTTGCCGTTTTCTCCGGAATCCCGGGGAATTCTGCCCCGTTTCCCGTTCAGGGACAAAGTTACCATAACCCGTGTCCCCATCGGTTATGCTGAACAGGTTACGATCCTTCAGCTGGCAAGGGCTTACTGTGCGATTGCCAACCGGGGAAAAATGCCGCATCTGCGTCTGCTTGACCGCCGTCTGGATGCCAAAAGCGGCAAAATTGTGGAATATCCGTTCCTGCCGCAGGAGCAGATCCTTAAACATCCGGAAACATTTGATCATCTCCGTGAAATGCTGATTTCAGTAACGGCACATGATGGTACCGGTAAAAGGGCGGCGATCCCGGGGTATGAAGTAGCCGGAAAGACCGGAACCAGTTCTGTTGTCATCAACAAAGTTCCGAGCAAGGAGTGGTACCGGGCAAGTTTCTGCGGATTTGTCCCTGCACGTGATCCGAAGCTGGTGATGGTAATTACTGTGGAGGGTTTGCATGCTTCCAGTAACAAATACGGCGGCGGTGCGGTGGCTGCGCCGGTTTTTAATCGTGCAATGAGCCGTGTGCTGCGTCTTCACAATATTCAGCCGGATTTTCCGGAACAGTTGAAAAAAGCAAAATAATTTCAGACGTTTTGCCGGTCTCCGTAATCGCATTGAGAAATGCTGTTCCGGAAAATCATTCCTGTTTTTTTTGACCGGCTTTTTCAATTAAATCATTTGAAAAAACAGCTTGCAGGGATATATTATCCCAATAGTTTATTTATTCTGTTTTTTGCTTGAAAGAGGTGTGTTATGGGAAAAGAAAAAATATTTTTGTGGCATGATGATGTTCCGGCGGCGGGCAGCGGTGCTTTGCCGTCGATCAATCCTTTTTTGCTGGATGATGGAAAAATCCATCCGGCGGTGCTGGTGATTCCCGGCGGCGGTTACGGCTGTGTCTGTGAAAGAACCGAGGGTACGCCCATTGCCCGCAAATTCAATGAATTGGGTTTCCATGCCTTTGTGCTGGATTACCGGGTTTCTCCCAACCGCTGGCCGGCTCCGCAGCTGGATGCCATGCGGGCGATGAAAATGATCCGTGCCAATGCTGAAAAGTGGAACGTTGATCCGGAGTGGGTTGCGGTGTGCGGATTTTCCGCAGGAGCGCATCTTGCCGGTTCTCTGGGGGTGCTGTGTGACAAGCTGGATGCATCTGCCGGTGATGCGGCGGATGATTTTTCTTATCTGCCGGATGTGATGATCCTCTGTTACGGGGTGTTGTCTTTTGCTCCGTGGAGTCATTTGGGGACGCAGAAAAATCTGCTGGGTGAAAGATTTGACAGTGAGGCGGCAAGCTTTTCGCTTCCTGAAAACGTCTGTGAAAAAACTCCTCCGGCATTTCTCATGCACACTATCGGTGATGCGACAGTACCTTTCCGTAACAGTATCGAGTTTGCCAATGCCATGGCGGCACATAACCGTCCCTGTGAATTGGCGTTGAATTACTGGGGAACTCACGGAATGCTTCTGGGCAAGGATACTCTTGATATTGTTGAATGGCCCTGTCAAGCGGTTAATTTTATTGCCACTTTGAAGGCATTGAAAGAGGATCCGGCATATATTGACCGCTACACCGGGAGTTATCAGAGCAGACAAATCAATTAAAAGTGGAAAAAATTTGTTGCGCTTGAAATATTAAGCGCATTTTATCCGTTTTATGATTGTAATCTCCACTCTGATCAACCAAAAAAGGGGTCTGCTATGAAATTTTTATCGGTTTTGCTGCTTGTCGCAGCCGGTTCTCTGTGTGCCGGTGCGGAAAATGATGGTAATTTTAATCGCGGCGGCAACGGTCAGCGCGGCGGCAACGGTCAGCGCGGCAACTGGGGCGGTCAGCGCGGCGGCAACGGTCAACGCGGCAACTGGGGCGGTCAGCGCGGCGGCAACGGTCAGCGTGGCGGCGGTATGATGCAGAATCAGGTGTTTGTTGAAGTTGAAATAGCTAAAAAATATCCTGCAGAGTATGCGGAAGTGGAAAAGATGCGGGAGGCTTATGAAGCAGCTTTGTCGGCATTGGCTGCCAAAGCCGGTGTTGAATTGCCCACCGCCCGGGATGCTGCTTACCGCAAGTTGCGCAAAGCTGATCCGGCGGCATTTGATGCGATCGCTGAAAAAATGAAAACTTCTCCGCGTGAAGGCTTTTCCGAATTGATGAGTCTTGCGGCAAAACACAAAATCCAGCTTTTCGGCAATGCCAACTGGCAGGGCGGCGGTATGAATCGTCAGCGGGGGGGAGCTGCTGTTTCCGGCAACGTCAGCGGGCGTGGTGCTGATCGTCCTGATCTGCCTGCGCTGCGCCGTAAATATCCGGAAAAGATGCAGGAGTATGACCGGATCCGGAAAAGTGATCCGGCGAAAGCCCGGGAGTTGTTGTTGAAGATCATTGAACTTGACAAGAGTGGTAAAAAGTGAAATTATTCTGGAAAAAGCTTCACTTCGGCAGAGTTTTTTCTGTCGTATACGGCGGCGGTGAATCTGTCCTCGGTGGAAAATTTACTAAAAAAGGCAAGTCGTGGAAAATGACCTCCTTTACGGAGGTCCCCATCGATGCTGAAAATCCGGCGGCGGCATGGAAAAAGGTCGCCCGTTATGTCGGAATGGCTGAATTGCGGGTTGTTTCCGGAAATATTGCCGGAGCATCGTTTTTCCGCTTCCAGTCTACAGATATGCCCAGTGCCGCCCAGCGCGGAGCGGCTGAATTTGAGCTTTCCCGGCACATGTTGAGCGGTGCGGAAAACTGCCGATGCCAGTTTTGTATTTCCGGAAGTGTGCCGGATGATAATAACGGGGTGATGATCAATGTCGCTGCGGCTCCGGAAAAGGGAATTGAAAAATTTGCCGGTAATATGCGCTCTGCCGGAGTGCTTGCCGATTGTTTTGTCCATCCGTTTATGGCGGTCGATGATGATCTTGATACCTTGATGCTTCCGGAATTTGATCCGGATTTCTGCTACATCAAAGACTCATGGATGCCCATGCCCGGCAGTGAGGAAATCGCACAGAATAACGAGATGTGGCTGGAAAGGCTGAAAGGGGTTTTTCTGCTTCCCCGTAAAGAGGATTTTGATGTCCGTAAATTTCTGCCGGTGCTTCTGATCGCCGATGTGGTCGCATCCGGAAAAATGGGGAATGATCCGGAAGCGACTAAAGTTCTGCCGGATTCATTGCGCCCGGTGCGTTTCCGCGGTCATCTGATCCTCACTGCAATTTGTCTGGTGGCTCTGATAGCTTCGCTGGTGTGGCGGTTTATGCTCACCTATGGCGGTTCGATCGAGGAGTACCGCAATATTGTTGCTGAAACCGGCAGACTCAAACAGAAAAATACCGAGTTGAAACGGTCGATCAAAAAGAACAGTAAAGAGATCAAGGATATGACCCGTCTGGTGGAAACCAGAGTCGGTGAACCTGAAGCGATCGCAGAATTTGCCATTTTTTCAGAAACTTTACCCAAAGATGTTATGGTATCAAGCATCCGTTGGAATGAAACTGATATAGATGTCGTCGTGCAGTGTGAAGATGCCAACTTTGATTTTGACCGGCACTTCCGCAGTCTGCATTACTGGAAGGTGATGCCGCAGCAGGGACGGCAGAATAACGACAGTGCTGTTGCGACCACCAATCTTAAATTGACTCCGATAGAGGAGGCAAAGCGTAAAAAATGAATCTGAAACAATTTGCATCTACCAAAAAAGGTCAGTTGATCCTCTGCCTGAGTTTTCTGGCACTGGTGTGGCTGGTATTGCTGATCAACTTTGCCGGCGGTTACATCAAAGATATTCCGGATGAGAAAAAAATCGCCAATGCATCCAAAGAACTGGAAAAAGCCCGGAGCGAATTTGAAAAACTCAACAGTGAAAAACGTAAAAATCAGGATATAGAAAAACGTTATACCAAAATGGCGGCTGAAGCGTGGCTGCCGCAGGTCGATGGAGCGGTGGAAACTTCCCTGCGCCGCAAGATCAGTCAGGTTTCTGAAAAGAAGCAATTCCGTTTGAATAGTATCGGCTCGGTCAATCCCGTGCGTATCAACAATGATTTTCTGTATGCTGATATAACCATTCAGGGGGCAGGTGACATCGGTGATGTGATCCGTTTCCTCGGCGAGATCGCCAAGATCGAACCGAAACTGTCATGGCGTCAGCTGCAGTTCACGCCGGATATGCGCTACAACCGTCAGCAGAATAATGGCGTGGACAGCATCAATCTGGCGGCACAGCTCAATGTGCTGCCGACGACCAGACTCAACTTCCGCGGAACGCTCCGGGTGTTGGTGTATGAGGGCAAACTTACTCCGGAAAAACTTGGAGTTACCAGAGAGGTGTCTGTGGAACCGGAAGTTCAGGTGGAGGTGACTCAATGAAAAAAATTCTGATTTTCACCAATCTGATCCTGATCGGTGTCACCGGGATACTGATGCTGGGCAATCTGGCAAAACACAAACAGAATCAATTGAAAGCGATCGAAAAACAGGTCGTATCATCCCGTAAAACCGATGAAAAGAGCAGCAAAAAAAGTTCAGGAGCAAAGGAGGAAGAGGAGCAAGTACAGCTTCCAGCTCCGGATGATGCCTGCAATATGATCATTTCCAATGATGTATTCAGTCAGGTGCGCAGTCCGCTTGCCAATGTCCGTATGGGCAGAGCGGATATGATTCTGGTCGGGGTCGTCGAGGGTAAAGCTGCGATCATCAGAAGCAATACCCGCCAGCAGCAATTCAATCCTTATCTGCTGCAGGCGCAGATGATGACGTCAAATATGAATGGCAGAGGTTTCCACAGCTGGAGCCAGATGTCAGGAGGCCGCAACACCGGTCCGGCACAGCAGTATGTCAGGCTCAATCAGACGATGAACAATGGTTTTACCTTGAAAGAGGTACATCGCAACCGTGCAGTTTTGTTCCGTGGCAACGACCGCATGGAACTTACTTTGCAGCTGCCGTCGAAAAACCGGGCGGCGGCACGGACTCCGAGAAGACTTAATCAGGCGCAGCAATTCCAGCAGGCGCAGATGTATATGCAGTCACAGATGATCCGTTCCATCCGGGAGATCCAGCAGAATAACCGTTCTGCCCAGCAGGGCAACCGGAACCGGCGGTGAAGATGACACAGAAAAAACTTTTAATTTAAAGTATCATATAAGAAATGGGGAGAATTATGATGAGTAAGATCAGATTGCAGCGTATGCTTGGAATGGCAGGGGGAGTGTTGTCACTTTTTCTGCTGGCATCATGTGCCGGATTGAAAGATGATAAACCGGCGGAAAAGAAAGACCGTTTTGCATTTTTGCGCCGGGATGAACAGAAACCGGTGGTGGATAAGAAAGAGAGCATCGAGGAGGAACGGGTCAATCCTGAAAAAGAAAAAAAACAGCTTATCAGCGATGAAAAGATGAAAAAGCTCGGGGTTGAAGCCGCTCCGGAGATTCCGGATGAACAGCTCAAGGTCGAAGCTCCCAAATTTTACGAAGATATGATCTCTTTGAGTGCCGATGAACTTCTGGAGGTTTCTCTGGTATTCAACAGTGCGCCGCTGATCGACGTGCTTTCGGCTTTCGGTGATCTGTTGGATTTCAATTTTGCCGCCGATCCCTCGCTTGGCGGCAATGTGACATTGAATTTGAACAGCAAAATGACCCGCCGTGAATTGTGGAACACCTTTGACCGCATGCTTTCTCTTGCCAATGCCGGAGTCAAGATCGATGGTTCCGGCCCCGGAGCTTTGCTGCGTATCATGCCCCGCAGCAAACTTGCCCAGCAGCCCGATTCAAAACCGGGCAACACCACCGAGATCTATTACCGTCAGCTGCACAATGTTACCGCCAATGAAGTAGTCCGTCAGATCCGTTCTTTTGTCGGCGGCGGGGCGGTTTATGTGGAACTTTCCAGACCCAATGCGGTCATGGTGTGCGATTCTCCGGAAAATATGCCCAAGATCCGTCAGATCATCGAATATCTTGATTTGAGCGGAAAAGCCGGCTGGGCGCGCAAAGTTATTCCCTGCAACAATGTACTGCCCAACAAAGTTGCCAATGAATTGCAGGAGATCCTGCCGGTTCTCGGTTTGAATATTTACAAGACCACCGATCGTTCAGTTGCTCCCGGAGCGGTTCAGATCGTCGGACTTGACCGTATGCGGTTGATTGTAATTTCCGCTGCCACCCAGGAAGCGGTCGATCTGGTGGAAGAGTGGATCAAATTGCTCGATCAGGCGGGCAGTGAAGATCAGGAAAATGTTTTTGTTTACAAAGTGCGCCACAACAAAGCCGCCCATCTGGCGCGCGCTCTGGCGGTGGTTTTTGAAACCCAGGGTACGGCGTTGACCATTGATGCTTCCACCGGAAGAACCAAAATCGAAACGGTCAATTCCCCAGTCACCCGCAATACGAACCGCACCACTTCCCGTGCGGCGAGCCGTTCTGATGTGGTCAACGTGGGAACCAACATCCAGACCGATCAGGATTCTAAAATTTACGGAACCACGGTACGGGTGTTTGCCGATGGTGTTCTGAACCGTCTGGTCATCCGCTGTACTCCCCGCACCTATGCATCTGTAAAAGCTCTGCTGGATAAACTTGATGTTGTTCCGGCACAGGTACTGCTTCAGGTGCTGATGGTGGAAGTTACTCTTACAGAATCCACCCAGTTCGGTCTGGAATTTTCCGGCATCGCCAGCCATGGAAATACCGGAATGGTATTCGGAACCAACTATGCCAACAATGAATCTGCCGGTAATGTCCTCAATCCCTTTATCATCGATGGCGGCAATACCGTCTTGCGTACCGGCAGCAGCCGGCAGGACGGCATGACCATCGGTATCGCTGATAAGAATGATCCGAGAAGACAATTCGGTTATATCAGAGCGCAGGCGGGCAATGGCAAAGTCAAGGTCATTTCCAGTCCCCAGCTGCTGGTTTCCAGTCACACTGAAGCCCGGATCCAGGTCGGTCAGAAAGTTCCGATCGTCACCGGCAGTGTTACTTCCAGTGACGGCGGTACGACCGAGACCAGTGAAATGACTGATACCGGTATTATTTTGAAAGTGACTCCTTATGTGACCAGTACCAATCTGATCTCTCTGGATATTTCCCAGACCATGTCGCAGGCGATCGCCAATACGCTGACCAAGAGTGATTCACCGCTGATTTCAGTGCGGGAGATTGAAACCAGCATGACCATTGCCAATGGTCAGACGATGGTGCTGGGCGGATTGATCCAGGAACGCACCAATGATTCGCTGGATTCTCTGCCGATCATCAACAAGATCCCGTTTTTGAAACGTCTGCTCGGTTCGACCAATGCTTCGGTCGAGCGTACGGAAGTGCTGGTGCTGGTTACCGGTTACATTGTCAATGAACACAGCGAGATTGATGCATTGATCCGCCGTTACAATGATGCGGTTAAAGCTCTCAACGATTATGATGCATCTCTGGGCGACCGTCCGGATGCAGAATCCAAACGTGCGGTGCTGTTTCAGGATAAGGAATTCTGGCTGTGAGAAATTTGAAACTTGATCTCAATGCCGCGTTACAGCGGATACAGCAGGAATTTGAATCCCGCTTTCCTGAATATGCCGGATTGCCCGGCAAAGAGATCGCCCGCAAGGCGGTTGCCGATGGAAAGACCACAGAAGCAAATCTGGTGGAGCTGTATTCAAAGGCTTTCAATGTGCCGGTTCCGGAAGAGGATGAGATCGTCCTGCCGGAGACCAGGGAAGAGTTTTCGCTGGCGTTTTTCAATGCCCACGATTGTGTTGCTCTGGAATTTGATGAAGATCTGGTGACACTGCTGGTAGCTTCCCCGTATACTCTCGGCGAGATCGCTTTCCAGATGAAACGGATGTGGAAGTGCGACATCGCGGTGCGTTTTGTCCGCAAACCGTTTCTTGAAAGGTTGTTGAGCAAATTGCAGAATGAGGAGGATGAGGCGGAGGAAGAGCAATCTGCTGAAGATGAGAATACTTTGCGCACTCTTGCCGGTGAAGCGAGGATCGTCCGTCTGGTCAATGATATATTCACCAGGGCTCTGGAACTTGGAGCCAGTGACATCCATATTGAGCCGGGGGAAGATTCTGTTTCAGTCCGCTGCCGGGTCGATGGTGTTCTTACCGAGATCATCAATGTGCCGCTGAATCAATTCCCGGCGATCGCTTCGCGAATCAAACTGCTGGGCGGATTGAATATCGCAGAAAGCCGTCTGCCGCAGGATGGCAGAACCAATGTGTCACTGGGCAGACTGCAGCTGGATATGCGTATAAGTACCATTCCGATATTGACCGGAGAGAGTATTGTTTTGCGTCTGCTGAATAAAGAGAGTGTCCGTTTTGACCTTGCCCAGCTGGGAATGTCCGAGGCACATTTGAAGCAGTTTGAAAAACTTATCCGTATCCCGCACGGCATTATTCTGGTTGTCGGTCCCACCGGCAGCGGTAAGACCACCACCTTGTACAGCGTGATAAGCCAGCTCAATGATGCGAGAAAAAAGATTATTACCATTGAAGATCCGGTGGAGTACCGTACCCCGGGATTGTGTCAGGTGCAGGTAAATCCCAAAGTCGGTGTGACCTTTGCCGCCGGATTGCGTTCCATTGTCCGTCAGGATCCGGATATTATTCTGGTCGGTGAGATCCGTGACAAGGAAACTGCGGATATTGCCATCAATGCGGCATTGACCGGACACCTTGTTTTAAGTACACTGCACACCAATGATGCGGTCGGTGCTGTTACCCGTCTGCTGGATATGGGAGTGGAAAACTTTCTGGTTTCCAGTGCGCTTTTCGGCGTGCTTTCCCAGCGTCTGGTGCGCAAGATCTGTCCGGTGTGCCACGGGGAAAAACAACCGGTCAAATGCCGTAAATGCAACGGGACCGGTTTCAAAGGCAGAAGCGGTATTTTTGAATTGCTTATCCTCGATGATGAGATCCGCAATGCCGTCAACCGTAATGCTTCGAGCAGTGAATTGCAGAAAATAGCGGTAAGTCACGGCATGATAACTCTTGCTGAAGATGGTGCTGCCAAGGTCGCTTCCGGAGTGACTACTCAAGATGAATTGAATCGTTCCACGGCGGAGTTGTAATTTATGGCCCTTTACAAATACATCGCAGCCAAACCCGGAAAAACTCCGGAAGAGATCATTATCGAGGGCGATAATGACAAGGAGGCTCTTGCCAAATTGCGCCGCCGCGGTATGATCCCGGTGCGTTTTCTCGGCGTTGACAGTGCCGGCGGCGGTAAGATGTGGAAAGGCGGCAAGCCGGATATTTTTGAATTCACCCGTCAGCTTTCTCCGCTGCTTTCGGCGCATATCCAGCTGGAACAGGCTCTGGCTATCATCAGTGACGGAGCGGTCAGCGAGGTACAGAAAAATTTTGTCAATTCTCTGCGTCAGGGATTGCACGAGGGTAAAAAGTTTTCAGAAATGGTGCGGTCGTACGGATCGCTGTTTCCGGATTATTATGCCAATCTGATCGAGAGCGGAGAGGAGACCGGATGCCTGCCGGAAGTGACAAAAGAGCTGTACAAATTTATGAATGAAAGCAAGGAACTTAAAAGCTTCATCGTTTCAAGTTCCATTTATCCGTCGGTGATCCTGTGTGTGGTTCTGGTGGTATCGGTGGTGATGTTTACGGTATTTGTGCCGCATTTTTCCCAGATATTTGC
Source organism: Victivallaceae bacterium (assembly GCA_045534015.1). Taxonomy (GTDB): domain Bacteria; phylum Verrucomicrobiota; class Lentisphaeria; order Victivallales; family Victivallaceae; genus UBA1784. The sequence continues at coordinate 16,271 of JAZSIZ010000160.1, forward strand.
TGATATGGGGCGTGAAGTTCCGGATTCCATGAAGCTGCTCAATGACATCGGCGATGTTCTGGCGTGGCTCTGGTGGATTCTGCCGCTTGTTTGTGTCGGCGGCTGGTTCTTTTTCAAAAATCAGCTGGGCGAAGAGGAGTGGAAGAAAAAAGTCGGCGGATTTCTCATCCGCATCCCGGTTGTCGGTTCCATTATCATCGATCTGGAGATCAGCCGTTATCTGCGTACTCTGGCGATTCTGATTGCCAATCATGTGGAGATTATCCGCACGGTGCGGATCGCGGGCAGAGTGGTTTCCAATCCGGTGATTGCCGGATCGTTTGACGGAGTTGACCGCAGGCTCAAAGGCGGTGAAAAACTTTCCGCCACGTTGAAAGACAACAAGTATCTGCCGGCAAGCACTTCAAGTATGCTGAAAGTCGGTGAGGAATCCGGTCAGGTCGGTGAAATGCTGGATAATATTGCGACCAATCTGGAAGCAGATACCCGGCAGAAAATCAAGCGTGCGTTGAGTTTGTTTGAACCGTTGGTGATCATTTTTCTGGCGGTTGTGGTTTTAGGGGTTGTAGTAGCGATATTTGTTGCTATGATGGAAATAAATTCTGTGAACAATGGAGGTTGACAAGTATGAAAAAGTTGCAGAAAAGATGTTTTACCCTGATCGAAGTCGTTATCGTTATCGTGATCCTGGTCACGCTGGCATCAATTGCCACGCCGATGTACTTCAGCTATATGAGCGATGCCAATATCGGTGCGGCGAAAAGCCAGATCGCCAACTTCTGCGATGCGATCGACAAATATGAGATGGATACGAAAAGCTATCCCAGCGAGGAAGCCGGACTTCAGGCTCTGATCGATAATGTCGACGGTGTGGAAGATGAGCAGTGGAAAGGGCCTTATCTGAAAGTTACCACCATTCCCAAAGATCCCTGGGGACGTGAATATATCTACCGCCGTCTTGAAGATGACAGCAAGTTCCAGTATGAAGTTCTCAGTTACGGCAAAGATGGAGAACCCGGCGGCGAAGGCGAAGATGCCGACATTTCCAGCCTCGGTGAATCCAGCGGGGAATAATTTCTGAATTTTACGGAAAAAACGGTGTTGAAAAAGTCATTCACACTGATCGAATTGGTTGTGGTACTGGTCATCATGATGGTGGTGACCGGTATTGCTGTTACTGCCATGCGCAGTGAAACGCCGTCGGAGATTCTGGAGCGCAATACTCTGGAGATCGAAGCGTTTCTTGCCCGTGTACGCTACCGTTGTGCCGAAAGCGGCAGAGATTATGTGGTACGTCTGTATCCGGATAAGAAGATGATTTGCGCCCATGTTGACTACACAGATGAAGAGTTGGAAAATATGGAGCGTGATGTTACTGAAAGTAAAGGAACTTTGACGTTCACATTTACCGACGGGGTTGAGATATTCACCGTGGAATCTGCTGAAAATGAGAGCCGTGAACACGATTATGTGGAATTGTTCCGTTTTTATCCCTCCGGCGGGGCGGCGCGGATAAACCGTCCGGGTATCCGCATCGAGCAGCTGGCTAAACACTTTGACATTTCCTTTTTCAGCGGTCAATTGATCGTAAAAGACGGCGATGGTGAAGGGGAGGAAAAAGAGTGAAAAAATTTTCCTTCACCCTCATAGAAGTGGTCATTGCTCTGGCAATACTTTCGTTGTCACTGGTTGGACTTTTCAGCATGATGGGACAATCCACCAGCCGCATCCGGGAGGCTGAAACCGAATGGCAGGAGATGCATAATCTCACGCAGGCAGCAGAATATATTCTTTTGACCGGCAGCGAGGAGGATCATTCGGTGCCGGATGATATTTTCCCTTACAAAGATTACCAGATCGAGTGTACGGTGGAAGATGCCGAAGATATTCCGGAAGAACTCAAAGGGCAGGAAAATCAGCTGCCGTTGAAAAAGTGGACGATCAAACTGATCCGCAGTTCCGATAAAAAAGAGTGCCGTAAAGTTATCATCGACCGGATAGATTACAGCGAAAAAGAGGTGACAAGTGAAACACTGTAATAAATTCACCCTTATTGAGCTGGTCGTTGCCATTGCCATTCTGGCGGTGGTTGCCGGGATCATCGGCGTTGCCGGAGCATCATTTTACGGCGGTTACAAGCGGGCGGTTTCTCACACCGGCAAGCTCAAACAGTATATGGCGATCGATAATCTGATGGATACCCATATCCGGAATATGGTTCCTTTCAAATGGAAAGATGAAGACGGCAACAGCCGTCTGGTATTCAACGGTGAAGAAAATGAGATCCATTTTACCACATTACGGCGCAGTTACGGTGATAAACCCGGTGCATTACTCTTTATCCGGGTTTTTGTGGAAGATGAAAAATTGATTGCCGAATATTCTGCTTATCCCCGGCTTCCGTGGGTGGAGGAGGGGGATGAAAATATGCCGTTCACCAGGGAAGTTATTGCAGAAAATGTGCGTCAGGTGACTTTTTCTTATGCGGAAAATTCCACGGAAGAAGCGTATGCGGTGGAGTTTCTGGATGAGTTTACCGAAGAGGAAAACAGTGTGCTTCCGCTGGCGGTACTGATGAAAGTTGAATTTACCGACGGCACAACGGAGCAGTGGCTGCGCCGGGTCGCCGGAGTTTCCCGCAACAGTACTTTCGGTTACCGGGATAATAATAAGGATGATACGGAGGATGGAGAAAGCAGTAACGCTTCCGGCAGAGGCGGCAGAGGCGGCAGAGGCGGTCAAACTGTTTCCGGGGGAGGCGGCGGTCGTCCCGGCGGAAATCGTGGCGGAAATCGTGGCGGAGGAGGCGGCAGAAGATGAAAAAGCGCAGGATATTCCGTCACAATGCGGCATTGATCTCTGTACTGTGTCTGATTTTTACAGCCGGATTGCTGACCGCTTCGATGCTGGCTTTATCCCAGAGCGGCACATTCACGGTTCATACCCATGTGGAACTTCAGCGCACCATGCTGGTTGCTGAAGGAGCTGCGACCCGCATCCAGTATCTGCTGGCGGCTGACCGCAATCTCAATCCGGATGACCGGATTGGTGAAGTGGATTATTCCACCTTTGAGTATGACCGTTATATGGCAGACGGCGTGGAACATACCATTGACTATTACGGCGAAGAAATTTCGTTCACCATCAATGACGCTGTCAGCGGCTGGGATATGAGCAGTGCCAATTATGAAAAGGTGTTGAAAAGTATTGCCGGGCAGGAAGATGCCGGTGATGATCTGGTTCAGTTGACCGAGGAGGTCTCGCACCGGCTCGGGGACTATCTGGACAGCGATGACAACATCCGGGATTACGGTATGGAAATAACCGATTATGAGGATTCCGATGCTGCTCCGCTGCCGCGCAACGGCGAAATGCAGTTCCGTGAAGAGCTGCTTTTTATCGAGGGTTTTACAGAGCTTTTTCCGCTGGATGAAAACGGCAGGTTGAGTAATATCCGTTTGATCCCGCCGGAAGGAACAGGTGTACTGGATGGTTCAATAAATCTTTTCACTGCCACCAGGGAGATGATCGATTTGCAGTGTGATCTGTCGGAGGATGAATTGGATACGGTGATGGATGCTCTTGACCGCTGGAAAGTGGATAAAGAGATGCTTTCAGATACTTTGGATGAAGAACTTCTGAATAAATTGAAAAGTAAATTCAGCACCACGGAAAGCGGTGCATATACGATCATGCTTTATCCGTCAAAAGAATCTCCAAGGGCATTCCGGAAATTGGTATTCAGTTATGACGGTTTTGAAGTTGACGGCCCTGAAGAACAGAAGATCCGTTATCTGGAGTGGAACTTCCTGTGAAAAAACTGCTGTTGATACCATTGATAATGATCTCTTCCATGATCGCTCCGCCGAAAGCGCAGGCTGAACCGGTGACGATGGTGATTCTTGCGCCATTGGCTCTGGAAGCAGCGAAACAGGTTTCCCCGTATGCAATAAGTGCTTTGCAAAGCGGCGGCAGGCAGCTGCTGGAAGTCGGCAAGGATCTCGGCAATCTGCTCCGGCTGCCGCTGGGCATCATACAGGTAACTTTGGGACTGCCTTTCGGCATGTTGGGGGATGGGGTGGAAAATATTACCATCGGGCTTTTTGCTCCGTTTCAGCTGGTCGGAGATGTACTTATTTTGCCATTGAGCTTTTTCGGTGTCGGTGGAGGATAAAATTTTCACTTTTACTGTTGTATAAAAGGCAATAGTGTATTATATTATATAATAAGCGTTTTTTTGTCAATAAAAATACAGCAGGTAAAATTATGAAAATGAGTAAAATGGCGGGGCGCAGACTCCGTGAAGTGCCTAAAGATGCCAAAACAGTAAGCCACCAGTTCCTTATGCGCGGCGGTTATATCCGTCCGGTTTCCGCCGGTATTTATTCGCTGCTTCCTGCAGGGAAAAGAATCGTTGCCAAAATTGAGAATATCATCCGTGAAGAGATGGATCGTATCGACGGTCAGGAGATCCTGATGCCGGTAGCTCTGCCTGCAGCTTTGTGGCAGGAATCCGGCAGATATGAGTCTGTCGGTGCCGAATTGCTCCGTTTTTCCGACCGCAACGACAAACCCATGCTGCTTGCCATGACTCATGAGGAGTGCGTGACCGCTCTGATCCGTACCGAGGTGAACAGTTACAAGCAGCTGCCGGTGATGGTCTATCAGATCCAGACCAAATACCGGGATGAGGCACGCCCCCGTGCCGGATTGATCCGGACAAGAGAATTTACTATGAAAGATGCCTACAGTTTCCATACCGATCAGGCTGATCTGGAAGCTTATTACGTGCGTGCCCACGAGGCATATGAGAGAATTTTCCGCCGGATCGGTCTGGATAATGTGTTGAGCATTGAATCCAACAGCGGCATGATGGGCGGTAAAGTTTCCCACGAATTCATGGCGATTTCCGAATGTGGCGAAGATACGATCTTTGTTTCTCCTGACCGCAAATACCGTGCCAACCGGGAAATCGCTGTTGCCGACTGGAAATTTGTCAAAGAAGAGGCAAAAGAGCTGGAAAAGGTTGCCACTCCCGATTGCAAAACAATTGAAGAGGTCGCCAACTTCCTCAATGTAAAAGCGGAAAACACCGGTAAAGCGGTTTTCTATCAGGATGCCCGTACCGGAGAATTGATTTTTGCTCTGATCCGCGGAGACTTTGAAGTCAACGAGAGCAAACTTTCCAATGCGGCTCTGGTTGCGGAACTGAAGTTTGCCGATGATGAATCAATTCTGGCTGCCGGCGCGGTTCCGGGCTATGCCAGTCCGCTTAATCTCAAAGGCAAAAAAGCGAAGATCATCATTGACCGCTCGGCGATGGAATCATCCAATCTGGTTGTCGGAGCCAATGAACCCGGGTTCCACTTCCTCAACTTCAATGCGGAGCGTGATCTTGCCGGAGTTGATTATATCGTTGCGGATATTGCCACCGTGCGGGAGGGTGATCCGGCTCCGGGATCCGGTGAGCCGCTGCAGATGCTCCGCGGTATCGAAGTCGGCAATATTTTCCAATTGGGTACGAAATACTCAGAATCCATGAACTGCAATTATCTGGATAAAGATGGCAAAAGCCGTCCGATGATCATGGGTTGTTACGGTATCGGTGTCGGTCGTGCCATGGCATCGGTGATCGAATTTTCTCACGATGATTACGGTCCGGTGTGGCCGATGTCCATTGCTCCGTGGCAGGTTCAGGTATGTGCCATTGATCCGCAGAAAGCCGGAGTCGGTGAAGCGGCGGAAAAACTGGTTGCTGAACTTGAAGCTCTCGGCGTGGAAGTGCTTTATGATGACCGTGGCGAAAAAGCCGGCAGCATGTTCAGCGATGCTGACTTGCTGGGTATTCCTCTGCGTCTGGTCATCTCTCCGAAAACGCTTGCTGAAAATGAGACTGAGTTCCGTACCAGAAGCTGCCGTGACAGCGTGAGATTCAAGCTGGATGAGGCGGCAAAGATCATTGCCGGCAAGGTCAAAGCTGAATTGGACAAATTTGATATTTGAGGAGTTTTCCTGTGAAACGGCTGTGCATACTTCTTTCAATCTTTTTAACCGGTGTTCTTCTGGCATGGGAACCGTTTCTGATTCTCACGCTGCAGACGAATATCGATGATCAGGTGAAGTATGTTATGCCGCACCGTGCGCTGCATTTCAATCCGGTTGCCAAAGTGGAAGCGGAACAGCCGTTTTTTGTGGAAACAGCCTTTATCAGCAAAGAAAAAACAGCACAGGAGCTGTCGTTTTCATGTACGGTGACGTTGACCGCACCGGATGGAAAAAAGAGTGTTGTCGGCCGGAAAGCGTCAGCCGGAAGCATCCCCGCCGGAGGGCAGGGGGTGTTTATGGCATCTTTCAAAGTGAAGATCGCTTTTGAAAAAAGCGATAAAACCGGCGTGTACAGTATTGAACTTGCCGCCGATGATAACAAAGGCAGCGTGCAGAAAGTCACCCGCAAAGTTGAGTTGGTGGAATCAATTGTTGACAACAGGGCGATGGATGAAAAGAAATTCAATGACTTTATGAATTTCTATTACCGCGATCCGCAGCCGGGCAGAATTTTTGCCGCCTGGAACTATTATCTGGAGCATGCCGTTGTCAGACAGCAGAAAAAAGAGGGTGACAATTTCAATCCGGCTGCCGGATTGCTGTTCTTTTGTGAAGTTTTGAAAGCAAATCCGCAGTTTCAGGATGAGTTTGCCGCAATGAGCAATCAGGCAAAAGCCGGAGATCACGCATATTATGCTTTTATTTATGCCGGTCTGGGAGAGGAGTTTCTGAAAAAATACACTGATTCCATAAATCCGGATGTGTTGACTCTGGTCAAGCGTATGGAGGGACAGGATCCGTTTGAGATCGGCGAATTGACCCAGCCTTATCAATTGGATATGCTCTGGACAAAATTTATTGCCGGCGGCAGTTTTGAGCCGGTGCAATTGCTGTGCCGGGAGTTGCGGGAGCGTCCGGTGCTGGAGATCGATGCCGCGAAAAAAATCATGAAATCAGGAAGACAGCTTTCGGCAAAGGAGCGGGAACTTCTGATGAATAAACTCATGCAGATCGCTTCATTCTGGTCATTGCAGAGCAATGTGAAACAGGGGCATCATCTGCTGTGCTTCTATCTGGAAACGATTTTGTATAAAAAGTTGTTTGCCGATAAGCAGGAAGCCGGTATGATATTTGAAATATTGAAAAACATAAATTCCAACAAAGAAAGCGGAAAATAATGTGGAACTATACAGATAAGGTCATCGACCATTTTATGAATCCCCGCAATGTGGGCGAGGTGGAAAATCCCGATGGTACCGGTCAGGTGGGAAATGCCGCCTGCGGTGATGCACTTAAATTAACTTTCAAGCTGGATGAAAACGGCAGGATCGCCGATGTGAAATTCAAAACTTTCGGTTGTGCCAGTGCCATTGCATCAAGTTCTGCACTTACAGAATTGATCAAAGGTATGACGCTGGAAGAAGCCGCCAATGTGACCAATCAGGATATTGTTCAGCTGCTTGGTGAATTGCCGGAAGCGAAAATGCATTGTTCGGTCATGGGGATGGAGGCATTGCAGGCGGCGATCGCCGATTACAAAGGTGAACCCAATCCTTTTGAAAAACTGGATGATCACGATGGTAAATTGATCTGCAAATGTTTCGGCGTTACCGATCTGAAAATTCTGCACGTTGCCAAAGAAAACGATCTTCACCGTGCGGAAGAGATTACCAATTATTGTAAAGCCGGTGGTGCCTGCGGCTCGTGTCTGGGTGCGATCCAGCGGTTGCTGGATGACATGTGGAAACTGGAGAGGGTGAAAAATGCTGACCATTGAAGAATTGCGCCAGAAGGAGAGTGATTTCCGTTCCCGTCTGGTACAGGTCGGGGAGTTTCTCAAGATCGGGGATAAAGAAGCTGAACTTGCCGCTCTGGAAGAAAAGATGAATGCGCTGGATTTCTGGGATGATAAAGAAGCCGCGCAGAGTACCATTGCCGCAGTTTCATCCTGCCGTAATATTATTACTCCTTTCCGCAAGATGGAAGGTACTCTGGATGATTTCGGCACTGCACTGGAATTTGCCGCCGAGGATGAAGCTTTTATTGCAGAAGCTGAAGCACAGCTGCCTGCTCTGGAAGCTGAACTGGATAAACTGGAAATAGTCAGTTTCCTTTCCGGCAGATTTGACCGTAACAACTTTTATCTGACCATCCATGCCGGTGCGGGCGGTACGGAGTCCTGCGACTGGGGCAGTATGCTTTTCCGGATGTACCGCCGTTACGCCGAGCGCAGAGGATGGAAAGAGGAACTTATCGACTATCAGCCCGGTGATGAAGCGGGTATCCGCAGTGCGACACTGCACATTATGGGTGATTTCGCCTACGGTTACTGCAAAGGTGAAAACGGAGTTCACCGTCTGGTGCGAATTTCTCCATTTGACAGCAATGCCCGGCGGCACACCAGTTTCTGTTCGGTGGATGTGTTCCCGGAAATCGACGATGATATTGATATTGAAGTCAATGAAGCGGATTTGCGGGTCGATACCTACCGTTCCAGCGGTGCCGGCGGTCAGCACGTCAATACTACCGACTCGGCTGTGCGTATTACCCACTTGCCCAGCGGTATTGTGGTAAGTTGCCAGAATGAGCGCAGTCAGCACAAGAACCGCGCCACTGCGATGAAGATGTTGAAAGCCCGTCTTTTTGAGATCGAGGAGCGTAAACGCCGTGAAGCTGCCGCCGCTTTGCGTGGTGAACAGATGGAAAACGGTTGGGGCAGTCAGATCCGCAGTTATGTATTGCAGCCTTATCAGATGGTTAAGGATCTGCGTACCGATGTGGAAACCAGTGACACTTCCGGTGTACTCGATGGTGATATAGACCGTTTTATTGAGGCGTATTTGAAGCAGCAATGAATCAACTGTATCACAACTTGAAAATTCGTTCCGCATTACTCCGTGCATTGCGGAACGCTTTTTATAAAGAGGATTTTCTGGAAGTCGCCACCGCGGTGAAAATACCTGCGCCTGCGCCGGAAGAGTACATAGAATCTGTCCAGTGTGCCGATGGTGAATTTCTGCGGACAAGTCCGGAGCTGGCGATGAAGCGGATGCTTTGTGCCGGAATGGAGAAAATTTTTCAGTTCGGTTCAGCTTTCCGGGCAGAAGAATCCGGCAGAAAGCACCGTGAGGAGTTTACGATTCTGGAGTATTATTCAGTCAACTGGGATTACCGGCAACTGGCGGAATTCACTGCCAATATGATCGCTTCTGCGGCAGAGGAGCTTTATGGCAAGTGCCGTATTATTTATCAGGGACATCCGGTGGATATGGGCAGACACACATTTATCACGGTGGATGAAGCATTCCGCAAGTATGCCGGTGTTTCTGCCTTTGAGGCGGATGCCGATGGTTCATTTGATGAATTGATGGTTCTGAAAGTTGAGCCGGAACTGGGAAAAGATTGTCCGGAATTTCTCATTGATTATCCTGTCAACCGTGCTTCTCTTTCACGGTTGAGTGCGGCAGATAACAAGGTGGCGGAAAGATGGGAACTTTACATCCGTGGAATTGAGCTGGGCAATGCCTTCGGTGAATTGACCGATGCTGCCGAACAGAGGAAACGTTTTGAAGCGGCATTGAAATTCCGGGCGGAGCAGGGGATGCTTGCTTACCCGGAAGCCACGGACTTTCTGGAAGCTCTTGAAAAAGGTATGCCGGAAAGTTCCGGTTGCGCCATCGGTTTTGACCGGTTATGCATGGTTTTCTGTGACTCAAATGACATTGCAGAGGTGATTTTTGAGTGAAAATTATAAAAAATGTGAATTGTAAAAGTAAATGCACCATTTAGTCAAGTTTGAGAGGGTTAATTAGCCTTGGCGGTGCGTTTAGTCTTACAAACAATGAAAAGTGGTGCGTTTAGTCTTACAAATGGTGCATTTACTGTTACAAA
>JAZSIZ010000109.1:0-5996 GCA_045534015.1 Victivallaceae bacterium
TTTTTTATATTGCTTCAGCGTAAAAAAACTACCGGCTGAGCCGGTATGTTACCGAATAGCTTCAGCTTCAAGTTTACAAAAGGCAAGCTCCATGCTATTTTATATATGGTTCGCCAACCGTATAAAACAACAAGGAGCTTACACAATGAAAGACAATTTATCACACACCAGTTGGAAATGCAAGTATCATATTGTATTTGCCCCCAAATATCGCCGAAAAAATATTTATGGAGTCTTAAAAACAGACATAGGCAAAATACTTCGCCAATTATGTGAATTGAAAAAAGTTGAAATTCACGAGGCAGAAGCTTGTCCCGATCATATCCATATGTTGGTAAGTATTCCACCAAATCTAAGTGTATCTCAATTTATGGGTTACTTGAAAGGTAAAAGTTCGTTGATGATCTTTGATCGTCATGCTAATCTGAAATACAAGTACGGGAATCGGCATTTTTGGTGTCGGGGCTATTACGTTAATACGGCAGGAGCAGATACTCGTGCAATAACAGCGTATATTCAGAATCAATTGGCAGAAGATCAGGCATTGGATCAGATGACATTTACCGAGTATCTTGACCCGTTTACGGGTAGCAAGAATACAAAGGCATAAAAAACACCGCTTAAGCGGTAGCCTGAAAAATTGTTGCGCATGGCGAACCAATTCAGAGCCCGTGTCGGGCTGCCGGTATTATCGCCTTGAAGGCGTGGTGCATACCACCGGCTAAGCCGGTGGTTTTGATTCTTTTTACTTTCCGCTACTGCCGAAACCGCCGCTTCCCCGGTCGGTTTCAGAAAGTTCTGTTGCTTCGACAAGTTCGATTTCCGGCAGTTCGCAGATCACCATTTGGGCAATGCGGTCGCCGCGTTGGATGACGAAAGGCTCTCTGCCGAGATTGTAAAGGATCGCTTTGATTTCTCCGCGAAAATTGGCATCGACCGTGCCGGGGGAGTTGGTCACAGTGATGTGGTACTTGGCGGCAAGTCCGCTGCGGGGACGGATTTGTGCCTCATAGCCGGAGGGTAACTCCATGGCAAAGCCAACAGGAATCGCCATTCCGGATAAAGGTTCCAGTACGGCATCAATGCGGGAATACAAATCGTATCCCGCATCGTCAGGATGAGCTTTTTTAGGAAAAAATCCGGAACACTCCGGCTCCAGTTTTATTTTGACTTCCATTATTTCTGTCTCCACTTGGTTCTGAGTTCTTCAATGCGCTTTTGAACAAAGAATGTCATTCGCAGATTATGATCACACGGAGCCATAGAACCTCCTTCAAATTCACTGGGCTTTTGAGCTTCTGCTTCAGCACGCTTTTCCCATGCTTCACAGTCAGCCATAAATGCTTTTTCTATTTTCTCGTAGCCTGTCTGGTTCCAGATACGGTATTTCAGCAAATATTTTTCCATATTCGCCAGTTGCAGCATATACTGACTCAAAATATTCATTTCACTCTGGATCATGGCATCATTCCACAGATAATCTTCCAGACGGTTCCGGGTCGATCTCAATTCATCTTCCGGCAAGCGGGATACACAGCCGGTTACGGTCAGCAAAATCAAAACACTGAATACGATCTGTTTCATCTTTTTTCTCCTGTTGTTAAAATTGTTAAACTGCGGTCATCATTTCCACGGTGATCGCGGCTCCAGCGGGAACCGGTCAGGTAATCCAAAATATCCTGACGGCGCAACAAGTCACTTTTCAAATCATCAAACATCGTGTTGAAGATTGGTCCGGGAATCATGCTTGGCAGTTGGAACATCAAATATTCCGGTCCGTCACTGGTAATGGCGATACCGTCAATATCGCAACTGGCAATCAAGCGGCGGTGATATGTGTTTTTAACCTCATCGCCGTACCGCAGAAAGGTTGTCTGATTGTCAAATTCTCCCTTGTCAGGTTCAAACACGGTGAAACACTCTCCATTTTCCCGGAGAGTTATTGCTCCGTCCCCCACCTGAAAAAATCCGCACCGTTCCTTTCCCCACACGGCAAAGGCTATGGTGAAGTCAAATTCTTTTTCCGGCAAATCGAATTTTTCTGCAAGTTCGATTTTCTTCTGGCAGACAGTACGGATCATCAAATCACAGAAACGATTCCAGCGGTTGTCGTTCCACTTTTCTTTATCAAGAATGGCGGCAAGCAAATCTTCCATTACCGCACATTGACTGCGGAAGGCTTCCACCGCTGCCCTGGCTCCATAGTGGGAATGACTGGCACTGCCCCTGCCGTCACAAACAATGAGACAGGGGCGGTGATCACACCAAACGCCGCAGGCATCCTGGCAGGGGCGTTCGGTGCGGATGTGGCCGTTGCCGGGAATGGAAACTGCGTGATACGCAAATTTCATTCACACTCCTCCTCTTCAGCGGGAGCAGGAATTCCGGCAAGGTCAGCCCAGCTGGTCACATTGCCCAGACGGACATTATCCTGTTGGGCAACACTGCTGGCAGAAACGCTTTTCAGTGAATCGGTGAGCCACTTGAAGAACTCTTTGAAACACAAGCCTTTAAGTTTTACCGGACCGGGGTGTTCCGGCAGAATCTTCCGCAAAGTATCAAAATCAGCCTCTTCACCGATGCCGATACCGATATACTGCAGTTTTCCCTCATCGCCGAGGCGTTTCATTGAAGCGGCGGCACTTTCGTAATCATCGTTGGGACAGCCGTCCGTCATCAAAACGATCCACGGCTTGTAACTGGCGATACCTTTTTGTTTATAGAGACGGCGGCGGGCTTTGAGTTCGGAATCCGCCAGTTTTAAGGCTTCACCGAGAGGAGTACAGCCATTAGCATCCAGTGAGGGCGGCATGTCGGCAATATCGCACACCGGGGCAAAGGAAGATGCGATTTCAGCACTCCCTCCAAAGGTGATGATTTCCAGTTCCACACTCATACTGGCGGTTTCATCATCGCTTGTTTCTTTGAGGAACTGATCCTGACCGGATTGCAGTTCCCGGAGGGGCTGTCCTGACATACTGCCGGAGGTATCCAGCAGCAAAATCACCGGACAGCGTGGGGCGGGATTGGTCACATCGAGGTTGTTGCTTTCAGCGTAGTCGTTCATTTCTTTTCAGCCTTTCTTTTTTCCGGGCAAATTGCCCGTTGGTTATTGTTGGTGCTTTTACGCATGATTTCTATAAATTTTTCCAATTCAGCTTTCAAATCTCCGATCAGGGGGCGTTTCATCGGGGCTTTGTAGCCATCGACAAACATTTTTACAAAATATTCTTTCAAACTTTCCGGCAGCCAACTGACTGACTTATACCATCCCACCGGCAGACGGACACCGGATGTTTTATTGAGCGGACATTTGCCGGATTTCAGATTTTCCACGGGATCACTGCCACCGCATTGGGCGTAGGGGTGAAGTCCTGACATCAGGATCATATAAACCACCACTGCCAAACTGAACCGTACCTGTTCCGGTGTCCGCTCCTGATTGAAAAGTTCCGGCTTGAAAAGCAATTCAGGAGCAGTATATTCCGGCGTAAAAGTGCGGGTAAGAAAAGTATTCTGTTTATCCCCCGCACCGGGAATTTGAAAGCTGTCGCAGTCGATCAAAGTCACGTTCCCATGCTTATCTATGAGAAAGTTATCCGGATTAAAGTCATTGACCAATACCCGATGGCGGGCAAGCATCTGAACTGCATTGACCAGATTGAGAGCAACTTTTGTCACCTGCAGCCGATCCCAGCCGGGAAAAAATCTTTTCACTTGACACGGAGCATACAATGCACGCAATGTTCTGCCGTTGGCGCGGGGCATGACAAAACCGATCACCTTTTTATTGGCATCAAAGACCGGCATTTGGGGCCACGCCAAAAAATCGGCTTTGCGGCAATCTTCCAAAGCAAGCATGGCATCGAGCCTGTCGCAAAATGCCGACTGCTTGCGGGAGTTGTTCAATGTATCATCCTTGCAAATCTTGATGAGATAATGGGGATTGATACAAAGTCTATAGACAAAACCTTCGCCGCCGTGAGCCAGAATATCCGATTTTTTCAAATGCAATGGTTTTCCCGCTGGGTCAAAAATGGTTCTGCTCCGTTCTCCGGATGGAGCGGCAAGAGAGCGCCAATCGTTTCCAACTGGAACTCTTTGCCGCCTGAACGGTGTTGAATATTGATGCAGCAAATTATTCGGCATCGCCTGTTTCTTCCGGAATATCATAGTTGAGCCATTCAAAAGAACCGAAGCGTTCTTCCATTGCCTCATCGACTTTGACCGCCCCATCCACCGCCAGACATTTCAAGACAAAGACTTTGGTGGAAGGAAAAGTTTCTTCCTCAACCGCCATCCGTGCAGCATAGTCCACTTCATGACAGCCCACAGCAATGCGTTTCTGTGTGGCAACTTTAAGTTTATCCGCATCGTGAAGATCAAGGAAATCCTGCAAATCCATATAGTCAGGTTCGCCCTCTTTATTCAAAGAGATGATCCGGGTCCCAGTCAATATGCCGTAAAACTTTTTGCCCTCGTTTTTGCAATAAGCAATGCCGCCGGGACGCAGATATTTTACGGTAATTGTTTCATGCAGATCTTCTTTCAATTCCTGCCAGGCTGTTTCGATTTCGGAAACCAGTTCTTTTGTGGCATCGCTCAAGGTATCAAGAAAATCATCAAATCCATTCATTTTTAACTCCTTTCAATTATTTGCAGTATTCCTGAAGTTTCCAGAGTGCATCCATCAGGGAACTTTGAAAATCACCGATTTGTTCACTGACATCGCAGATCAGACTTTGCCTGCCGAAATTTTCCACATCCCACAATTCATCGCAGATAACAAACTGCGGAAGAGCCGGAATCAGTTTTGTTTGCTCTAATTTTTCAGCAATTTCATACAGATCTCCGTGAATTTTTTTCACAAAATTCCATTGCAAGTGCATTTCTTCCACGACCTTGTGCTTGTCCGGAGTCATCTCATCGGCATCTTCTTTTGCGATACACTTGATCTGCCGGGCTGAAATCGCCAGCAGATGTTTGGTTGCATCGGCATCAAGTGCAGCCAACGCCCAAAGTTCCTGTTGCAGTACATTTTTTTCTTTTTCAGTCATAAAAACCTCCTTATTGGTTAGTCTGCAAATAATATAAACTCAATGGTATGACATTTTCTGACATACTTGTTTGACATTGATTAAAACTGTGATATATTTATAAGAAATGAAAGGAAAATCTCAATGCCTACCAATAAGAAACAACTTTTGCGGATGGTCAAGATGGTCGCTGACCTGCGGAAAAATTCTTATCCCAATGCCAATACATGGGTAAAAAAATTTGAGGCTCTTGACCGGGATGAAAACTTGAATATCGCCTGCGGGAAACGCACGGTTATGCGGGACATTGATGCTTTGCGGAAGGATTTTAACGCCCCCATTGAATATTCCAGCGAGAATAACGGTTTTTATCTTACCAATCCTTATTGGGAGTTTCAAGTTCCGTTTTTCGATGATGAGATGATCATGTCCGCCATGCTCGGAGCGCAGCTTGCCGGGGAAATTCTGCCCAGTCCCGTCAAAGAACAGATCCGCAATGCGGTGGATAATCAGATTTCGGCAGATAATTCTGAACTTCTGGATCAGACTTTCATTGAAACATTGCTCATTGCTTCCGGAACCAAGACCACCACTTCGCCTGAAGTTTTCGGAACCGTTTTTCAGGCGTGGCGGGAACGGCGGACATTATCGTTGACCTATCAGAAAGGCAGTACCGGAGAGATCACCCCGCGGAAATTTGAGCCGCACATTGTAGCTTACCACAAAGGCAACTGGTACGCCAAAGGCGTGGATTTGAGTGATGGAAAAGTGATCACTCTTGCCATTTTTCGTATTCAGAAAGCGGAACTTTTGCGCGGAACTTTTGAAATCAGGCGGGATATCTTGCAAGAAACCAAACGTAACGGACTGTTCAATTATCCGAAAATCGAAAATATCAAGGTAAAGTGTTCTGCCGACATTGCCTATTATTTATATGAACAGCGTAAAGCCAAGAAACTT
>JAZSIZ010000146.1:0-20759 GCA_045534015.1 Victivallaceae bacterium
CTCTACAACCGTGCTGAACACTTCCGGCGGATCAATGAGTATGACAAAGCAGTTGCCGCTTATGAAAAGATCGTGGAAGTAAATCCGGATGATGCCGAAGCATATTGGGGCTTGGTCATATCCAAATTCGGTATTGAATATGTGGAAGACCCCGCTTCCCGTGAACGCATTCCCACCTGCCACCGGGCGCAGTATGAATCCATTCTTGCCGACCACAATTATCTTGCCGCTCTGGAAAAAGCCGGAAGCAGTGAAAAAGCCATCTATGAATCAGAAGCCAAACGCATTGCCGAAATCCAGAGAGGGATTTTGAGCATTTCCAATAACGAGCAGCCTTTTGATGTTTTCATCTGCTATAAAGAAAGTGACAACTATGGGCGGCGCACTAAAGATTCAGTTACGGCGCAGGAGATCTATTATCAATTGACCAATGCCGGATACAAGGTGTTCTTTGCCCGCATTACGCTGGAAAACAAGTTGGGGCAGCAGTATGAGCCGTACATTTTTGCCGCCCTCAATTCTGCCAAAGTGATGCTGGTCATCGGTTCGCAGAAAGATTATTTTGATGCCGTCTGGGTGCGCAATGAATGGAGTCGTTTTTTGGCATTGATGAAAAAAGATTGCTCCAAACTGCTTATTCCCTGTTATAAAGATATGGACGCTTACGATATACCCGAAGCGTTGTCGCTTTTTCAGGCGCAGGATATGGGAAAAATCGGCTTTATTCAGGACATTTTGCATGGTGTGAAAAAAGTAGTGGAGCAAGCAAGTGAGCCGGTTATGCCGCAGAGCGCAAACAACGGGAAAATAGATTTATTGTTGCGCCGGGCAAAAGTTTTCCTGCAGACAGAAGAGTTCGATTCTGCCGGGGAGTGTTGCAGACTGGTTATTGAACAGGAGCCGGAAAACGCCTGGGCGCATTTTTATCTGCTGATGGTGGAATATGAAGTCAGCAGTGAAGAGGAATTGGGTAGAATAAGTAACATTACGAAAGATAAAAGGTATGTACAGGCAAGAATGTTTGCTGATAGGAAACTTGCCGGAATTATGGATGATATTCATAATACTGCGACAGAATATCAGAATGCTTCAAAAATTCTTAAGTTCAGTGATGACAGAAAAGAGGTAAAAAGGGTCAAGGCTAAAGATGTTACTCATGTAAAAATACCACATGGGGTGACGGCGATTGGCCCTTATGCATTTCAAGAATGCTCCAATCTGACCGGTGTCACCATCCCCGACAGCGTAACAGAGATTTATGAATATGCCTTTGCCGGATGCTCAAGTTTAACCGGTGTCACCATCCCCGACAGCGTAACAGAGATTGGTGAATGGACATTTTCCGGTTGCGATAAATTGAAAAGTGTCACGATTCCCGACAGCGTAACAGAGATTGGTGAATATGCCTTTTGCGGATGCTCAAGCTTGACCAGTGTCACCATCCCCGATAGCGTAATCAAGATTGGCGAGAATGCTTTTGATGGCGTCCGAACGCTGATCGTTTCTGAAAGGAATCAAAATTTTAAGGTCGATGCGCATGGGGCTTTGATTGACATTAAAAAGCAGAGAATTCTGTATTTACCGCCTGATTTTCAAGGGCATTATACCATTCCTCCCAACGTGAGGACGATCGGTAACGCATTTCAAATGCGTGATAGTCTGACCGGTGTCACTATGCCGGAGAGTGTGACTGCTATTGAAGCAGATGCATTTTATGAGTGTAAAAATTTGTCTTTGGAAATTCCGGATAGCGTAACAGAGATTGGTGAATGTGCCTTTTTTAATATCAATTCAGTAAGTGTTTCCCCCGGGAATAAAAATTTTACGGTTGATAAGTATGGGGCAGTTTTTGATAAAGTTAATAAAAAATTATTATATGTACCTCCTTCGCAAAGTTTTTACAAGATACCTGCGGGCATTGAAATTATTGGTAGCGGAGCATTCGGGGATAATTTGGAAAAGGTGAAAATTCCGCGGAGTGTGCGTGTTATTGAGAGTTATGCTTTTCAGAGTTCCCGGTTGAAAAAAGTTACATTTACTGGAAAAGAATTAAATATTCAGCCATTCGCTTTTACGAATTGCAAAAATTTGAAAAAAGTTGTTGTGGGAATAGGATGTAATTTGTGGCATGGTGATTGTCTCGAATCGTTCCCTGCACAAGTACGATGGTGGGATAGAAGAGATATGATTGATCTTATTAAGCTGATTTTACCGTATTCAGTAGTGATAGGTGGGTTTTTGGGAGGTATTATTGCCGGTTGTTTGACTAAGCATTGAGGATCAGAGTGAAAATAATTATGAATCATCATATTGTGGGAAATCAGGAGGAATAGCGAATCGATTTTTATACAGGTATGAAGCGGGAATTTTTGCCGCAATAATTTGTAAAAACATAGAATTTATGTTTACGAAGAGAGGGAAGTATGTTGAAAAAATTTGTGTTGAGTACCGTTTGTTTGGTAATGACCGTTGCCCTTTATGCCGGTCAGGTGAAAGTTGATCACTCCAGTAAAGAAAAATTGATTGAATCTTTGCTGTATTCAATTATAAATCAGGATCAGGAGGCTTTCGGAAAAATTTTGCCGCAATCATACTGTTTATCAAAGAGCAGTGAGCAAGTCGGAAAATATCAGAAATCTTTATGGAATACTTTCACTGCGACATTTTCTCCGTGGGCTGTTGAACAATTGAAAGCGGCAATGGAATCTCCGGTTTTATGTAAAAAGCTGGTCAAAAATTATGTGGAATTGTATAGAGATCATTTTGTCTGTTTTAATGATCAATGGTATCTTGATACGGTGGAAATATGTGCTTCATTCATTGATAACGCGCCAATTCCCGCTTGTCCGGCAAAAGTTGATAATTCAAGCAAAGAGAGTGTTTTTGTGACCATGTGGCTTGCTCTGTATCACAAAAATTACGATTTATTCTGGGAGTGCCTTTCGCCAGATTCCCGCAAAGTTGAATCAGAAAAAGTAAAAGATGTGAAAAGTGATGCTGCTGTAAAAAAGATGGTAGCAGAGAAAATGTTTGTTTGCATTCCGCAGGATTTTTTGATTACGACCGTTAAAATGATCGGTTCCGGTTTGCCTTTGACGGATATGGTTGATGCGCAGAAGTTTTTTATCAAAGAGAGTAATGGCAAATGGTATTTTTCTTTAACTGGTAAATAAAACAGTATTTTTTCATTGTAATGAGGCAATTTCAAAACTGATTCGAAAAGAGATTGAAAAAACAGCGTTGATGAGATCAAAAGCGTTAGTTTGAGTGTGGTTGTTGAATAAATAATTATCGAAAACGCTTAGTTTTAAGATTATAACGATAATTTTCTGGAGTTTTTGGGGAATTTTGAAATTACCTCTAACAGTTCCGGGGGGGAGGGGATAATTGTTCTGATAATCGAAATTGGTGTCAATAAAAAATAATAACAAAGTTGTCGAAGGAGAAAAATTTATGTTTAAAAAATTTGTGTTGAGTGCTGTTTGTGTGGCAATGACCGCTGCCCTTTATGCCGGTCAGGTGAAAGTAGATCATTCCAGTAAAGAAAAATTGGTTGAATCTTTGATCTATTCAATAATTTATGATGATAGTGATGCCTTTTGGGAAATCATAGTTCCGTCGTTTCGTCAGGCTGTACCAAAAAATCAGGAGAATGAACTGAAGAAGAATGTGTTTTACAATTTTAAAAATGGGGTGACATCAGCTGTCATTAATGAATGGAAAGCCGAAATGAAGTCGCCGCATACCAAAGCACAACTGGTTGCAGAAACAGTTCAGTGGATCGGGGGTGGATTAGTAAAAGTTGATGGTAAATGGTATTGGAATCCATTTAAATCTGCAGAACAGGTTACCACCGGTATGTCTATCCCGCCTTGTCCGGTGAAAGTTGATCATTCCAGCAAAGAGGCTGTTTTCTGTACGCTGCTGCTGGCATTGTATCATAACAATAATGATTTGGTGTGGGAGTGTTTCGCACCGGCATACCGCAGAACTTTATTGAATAAACATCGCGGCAGTAATGAAGCTGTTGTTAAAGAAATAATGGTTGCTGAATTGCGCAGGGTATTCCGCCGGGATATGTTGGAAACTACGATCAAGGCATGTCTGTTTAATAAAAGAGCGGTGTCGAACATTATTGAACAACAAAAAGGCAGGTTCATCAATATTGATGGTAAATGGTATTTGAATCCGCCGGAAAGATAAAACTGTTTTCCGCACACTGGCAGGAGAAGTGAAAAATTTCCCCTGCCTTTTTTATACTCCACCATTGGAAAATGCGGCAAATGACTTATAGTTGTAAAATGCAGAAGAAATATTTTTGCAACTGTAAGGAGCTTCGCTGTGGTAAAAAAGGTGATAATAATTCTGGCGGCAGTGGCGATTGCCGGATTAGGTGTGAATTTTTACATCAATTACCGGAAAAATGCCATTTATCGTAATCCGGCATTCGCTCACGGCAACGGCAGATTGGAAGCCACCGAAATCAATATTTCCACCAAACTTGCCGGACGGATCGAAAAAATTTATGTCAATGACGGCGATTTTGTCAAAAAAGGTGAATTGCTGGCTTTGATGCAGACCGATGTTCTTGAAGCGGAACTTGCTCAGGCTCAGGCAAGGAAAAGTCAGGCACAGGCTTCATTAGCCGCCGCCATTGCCGCCATTGATTTGCGCAAAAGTGAAGCCGAAGCCGCCCGGGCAAATCTGCGCCAGAAACAAAGCACTTACGATGGCGCAAAAAAACGGTATGACCGGGCGGCGGCTCTGTTGAAAGATTCTGCTGTTTCCAGACAGGATTTTGAAGTCGATGAGACTTATTTCCAGAATTGCGCCGCTGATCTTTCCGCCGCCGGGGCTGCCTGTAAAAAAGCCGAAGCCGCCATTACTGCCGCCGAAGCGGATGTTACCGGGGCAAAGGCGGCTATTTCCGCTGCTGAAGCGGATATTTCCCGCATTCAGGCTGATTTGACCGATTGCCGTTTGACTGCTCCCCTGGATGGGCGCATCCAATACCGTATCGCTCAAACCGGTGAAGTTCTGCCCGCCGGGGGCAGGGTGCTTAATTTAGTCGATCTTGCCGATGTGTATATGACCTTTTTTCTGCCGGAAAGTGCCGCCGGAAAGGTGAAAATCGGTTCTCCGGTACGTCTGGTGATGGATGCCGCTCCGGATATGCCGGTTCCGGCGACCGTTTTTTTCGTTTCCAGTGTTGCCCAATTCACCCCGAAAACAGTGGAAACATCCGTTGAAAGACAGAAACTCATGTTCCGGGTCAAAGCGAGGATCGCTCCGGAACTTCTGAAAGAACATCTGCATCTGGTGAAAACCGGTCTGCCCGGAGTGGCATGGGTCAAGCTTGATGATAATGAGCCATGGCCGGATTTTCTGAAATTGAGGTCAGAACGATGAGCGTGACTTTTCCGGTTCTGGGGGAAAAGTTAAGTTATTATTATGGAAAAATCTGTGCGCTGGATGAGGTGTCGATTTCACTGGCTCCGGGAGTTCTTGCCGGTTTGATCGGTCCGGATGGCGTGGGCAAATCAACTTTGCTTTCTCTGATTGCCGGGGCAAGAAAACTGCAAAGTGGAAATTTGCAGATATTCGGCGGAAATATGCGCGACCGTATTCATCGTGAAAAGTGTTGTCCGCAAATAGCTTACATGCCGCAGGGATTGGGCGGCAATCTCTATTTTACTTTGACCGTCGAAGAAAATCTTCAATATTTTGCCCGGCTTTTCGGGCATAATGCTGCCGAAAGACGCCAGCGCATAGATATGCTTACCGCCAGCACCGGATTATCCGGTTTTCTCAACCGTCCGGCAGGGAAACTTTCCGGCGGGATGAAGCAGAAACTGGGGTTGTGCTGTGCCCTTATCCACGACCCGGAATTGTTGATCCTGGATGAACCGACCACTGGCGTGGATCCTCTGGCAAGGCGGCAATTCTGGGAGCTGATCAACCGGATAAGGGAACAGAATCCGGCTATGGCGGTACTGGCGGCGACTGCTTACATGGATGAAGCGGCACAATTTGATACTCTTTTTGCCATGGATAACGGCAGAATACTTTTTGACGGCACGCCGCAGGATTTGCTGAAAAAGACCGCTCAAGATGATTTGGATGAAGCATTTATCCAGCTGCTTCCGGAGTCGAGAAAAGCGGATCACCGGAAAATTGTCATTGAAGCTCTGCCGGAAGCTGCCGGCAAAGAGGATATTGTTATAAAGGCGGAAAATCTGTCGCAGAAATTCGGGGATTTTGTGGCGGTCGATAATGTTTCTTTTGCCATCCGCCGCGGGGAAATTTTCGGTTTTCTCGGTTCCAACGGCTGTGGAAAAACCACCACGATGCGGATGTTGACCGGATTGCTTCCGGCGACTTCCGGCAGTGCAGAAATTTTCGGACATCTGGTTTCCGGAAACACCATGGAGATCCGTAAACATCTGGGATATATGACCCAGAATTTCTCTCTTTACAAAGAATTATCCGTTATCAGCAATTTGCAACTTTATGCCCGGTTGTGTCAGGTTCCGGAAAAGCTGGTCAACGAGCGGTGCAGTGCCATGCTCAGCCGTTTCGGTCTGGTTCCTTATGCCGGAAAGTTGACCAAAGATCTGCCGCTGGGGATCAAACAGCGTTTATCTCTGGCGGCGGCGGTCATCCATCAACCGGAAATATTGATCCTTGATGAACCTACTTCCGGAGTCGATCCGGTGGCACGGGACAGTTTCTGGGAGTTGATAATTGAACTTTCCCGCCGGGATAAGGTGACTGTTTTTATCACCACCCACTTTATGAATGAAGCCACCCGGTGTGACCGGATCTCATTGATGCATGCCGGCAGATCGCTGGTGTGTGATACTCCGGCAAATATTGTGAAATCAAGTGGTTGTGAAAATCTGGAAAATGCTTTTATCCACTATCTTGAAAAAGCTTCTCCGCCGCCGGAACTTCCGGAACTGCCGCCGGTTTCGCCCCGGGAAAACAATGTCAAACGCTTCAGTTTTCAGCGGTTGTTAAGCTGTGCATGGAAAGAGAATCTGGAATTGCTCCGCGATCCGATCCGGGCATCACTGGCACTTTTCGGAGCTTTGCTGCTGATGACGGTCATGGGGTATGGCATAAGTATGGATGTGGAAGAACTTCCCTTTGCGGTGCTGGATAGAGATAACAGTATGATCAGTCGCAACTATGCTTTGAATATCGCAGGCAGCCGTTATTTTGTGGAACATGATCCGGTAAAGGATTATGATGATCTTGACCGGCGGATGAAAAACGGTGAATTGAGTATGGTTCTGGAACTGCCGCCGCAATTCGGTCAGAAGATCCAGCGCGGTGAATCACCGCAGGTGGCGGTCTGGGTGGATGGGGCAATGCCGATGCGGGCGGAAACGATCAACGGTTATGTCAATGCCATGCATCAACAGTGGGCATCCTCCCGTCCGGAAGATGTCAGTGCGGAACCTTTGAATATAGAGATACGTTACCGGTATAATCCGGATGTCCGCAGTCTGCCATCCATGGTTCCCGGTGTGATCCCGGTGCTGTTGATCATGCTTCCGGCAACATTAGCGGCACTGGCGGTGGTCAGGGAAAAGGAGACCGGTTCGATCATAAATCTTTATGTGACACCATTGACCCGATTGGAATTTCTGCTGGGTAAACAGCTGCCTTACACGCTGTTTGCCTATTTGAGTGCGCTGTTGATGCTGGTTATGGCGGTGACGGTATTTGATGTGCCGGTAAAAGGCAGCTGGCTGCTGTTGCTTTTTTCACTTTTGCTGTACTGTATAATTTCCACCGGCATGGGGTTGCTGGCATCATCTGTGACCCGCAGTCAGATTGCAGTGATCTTTTTGACGATGCTGGCGACGATGCTTCCGGCGACCCAGTTGTGCGGTTTGATAAATCCTGTTTCCACGCAGCAGGGATTGGCGAAGATCATCGGGATGATCTATCCGACGACCTATATGCTGCTGATCAGCAGAGGTGTTTTCAATAAGGCACTGGGTTTTATTGAGTTGAAAGGGGCATTGCTTTATATGCTTGCCGTCATACCGGTAATAATCTTTCTGGGGACACTCTGCCAGAGAAAGCAGGAACGGTGAAAACGCATTTGAGAAACATTTACCGTTTGGGTTTGAAGGAGTTGAGCGGTTTGCTCCGGGATAAATTGATGGTGGTGCTGATAATTTATTCCTTCACTCTTGGCATCTATATTTCAGCGAAAGCGGCTCCGGAATCGGTCACCAATGCGGCGATAGCGGTGGTGGATGAGGATCATTCGCCATTGTCATATTATCTGGAAGATGCGCTTTTGCCGCCGATGTTCAGCAAGGTTGAAAATATCAGTCACAATCAGATTGATCCGGGGATGGATAAAGGGGAATATACCTTTGTGCTGGTTATTCCGCCGGATTTTCAGAAAGATCTGCTTGGCGGTCATGATCCGGCATTGCAGTTGAATGTGGATGCCACGAGGATGAGTCAGGCATTTACCGGCAGTGGCTATATAAGGCAGATATTGAATATGGAAACGGCACGTTTTCTTGCCGGGGAAAATGAAAACAAACCGGCGGCGGAACTGGTTCTGCGCAACCGTTTCAATCCGAATCTGACCCGGGCATGGTTCTCTTCGGTGGTGCAGTTGATCAACAATGTGGCACTTCTGGCGATCATTCTGACGGGGGCGGCATTGATAAAGGAGCGTGAAAACGGCACTTTGGAACACTTGCTGGTATTGCCGTTGAATCCGGTGGAAATAATGTTTGCCAAAATATGGTCGATGGCGGTGGTGGTGCTTGTTGCGGCGATGGTTTCTCTTACCGGAATTATTGAGGGGATATTGAAAATGCCGGTGGAAGGCTCCTTGTGGCTTTTTGCTCTTGGTATGACGATCTATTTGTTTGCGGTGACATCGATGGGGATATTTCTGGCGTGCGTGGCGAAAAATCTGCCGCAGCTGGGGATATTGCTGATTTTGATTTTAATGCCGATGGATATGCTTTCAGGCGGCATGACTCCGCAGGAAAGCATGCCTGAAGCGGTGCAGAAGATAATGCAATTGGCACCGGCGACCCACTTTGTTTCTTTCAGTCAGGCGATCCTTTACCGCGGGGCGGGATGGGAAGTGGTCTGGAAGCCGCTTCTGGCATTGACCGTAATCGGCGGAGTGCTGTTTTTCTTCTCATGGATGCGCTTTAAGCGGAGCATCACCTGACTGTATTGCTTACTCATCCATATCCGTACCTATCCGTATTTTTCTCCAAAAAGCCAAAAATCTTCTTGACAAAAAGGTAAAGGCAGATTAAATTATAGAAAGATTGGTTGTTTTTGACTATCCGATCGGGTTGTTTATTATTATTGTACTTTGCGGGAATCGTTTCTCTTGATTCCCGTATTCTTCAGCAAACGAGACTGAAAACCTGACAAGTGAAAATTTTGTTTGCCTTTACCATTAGGAGAAATGTACCGGTAGAACTGTGTCTGCATGTTTTACCGGGCGCTTTCTTGCATGGAAAAGGCGGGTTTGTCAGGCCCTCAGTCTCGGTGTGTGAAAACGTCCGGTTTTTTTATGCCCGGATTTTCCCGCCGATGATTATTGCCAGGAGCAGGATCACGTTTGTTGATCCTGCTCCTGTTGTGTTTATGCTTGAATTGACAAAAATTTTTCAAATTTCATTTATTACAGTGTAAGAAATGAAAATTTGACAGTAGTTTGTTTTACAGACAACAGAGAAAATTGATGAAAATTCAATTTGTAAGAACAAAAAAAGAAATAATATGAAATTTGGGCGTGGAGAATAAATGTACGTATAAAATAAAAAATGAAGAAAGTTGAGAGCCATCGTAATATTAATAAATCATAGTTTGAGCTATTCCATGCGTTCTTATATCTGCTATGGCGATTATTATGTTGGTCATAAATGGTTTTTCAGGGATGTTATACAAATGAGGATTACACATGTGGTGTGCATGTGAAAAAAAAGAAAGGATTATAAAAAATGATTACCGTCACTTGTCCCAAATGCAATGCAGCGATGAATTGCGATGATTCCGCTGCCGGTCAGGTCGTCAAATGCTATGCCTGCCAAAACGACATCGTTGTACCTGCTTCCAAGGCTGCCGCTCCGGTTTTTGAAGCTGCTGCTCCTGCAGCTCCTGCGGCAGCCCAAAGCAGCAATATCCTCAAGTTTGCCGGTTGGGGGGTGGGCGCTTTAATTGTTGCCGTGTTTGCTGCTGTTATCGTATTTGCAATATCTGGTTGCAGTGATAAAGATGAATACATAGAGTGGATGAATGGCGAGTTGGCTCTGAAAGACAAAGGGGCTGTTTACCGTAATGTCGAGTCGGAGCTTAATGGAGCAACTATAAAAAATATAGAGCTTAAAAGTTGTGAAGAGTCATCTGATATCAGCGGAGATTATGTGACTTTTAAACTGAATGTGGGTTGGCAGGGGAAATATAATACATCCGGTTCTGTTGAAATTGACCAAATATACAAAGTTATCGATGGTCGATTGGATTTCTACAGACAGCATATCGTTTCCGCTGATAATCCGGATGTGGATGAATATTGTCGTGCAGTGGGAAGGACTTTTGATGATGAAGTTATTTGCAAAGCTGATGCTGTTCAGCGAAAGCGAATTGAAGAGAATCAGAAATGTACTGTTACAAAAGCATATACCAGCGGGTGTTATGTTGAAACATTCGGAAATTCAAAAGATACTGGAATAAATGGCAGCAATATTGATAAAATCGGTATTGAGTTCAGAATGGATGTAAAGCGTGACGGGAAAGACTATTATACTGATCTTGGTTACGTATACCGGGTGAGAAATGGAAAGTGGGAATACTTTGATTCTGGAGTGACAAAGACGAATGTGCCGCAAACAGAAGAAGCAGCAGCAGCAGACAATATTGATTGGGTAGAGGTGTTACCTCTGGCGATATACGTTTTGATGATGTTGTAAAAAATTGTTAATAACTTTTCCGGGATTGGACTGAAAATGTCCGATCCCGGGGCATTGATCATAATTTGGAGGTGCGCTGTTTTACTCTAAAAAAGCATTTCAAAGGAGCATTACCTGACCTGCATTTATTGTGCATCCTTATCCGTACTTATCCGTACCCATCCGTATTTTTTCAAAAAGCAAAAAATTTTATTGACAAAAAGGTAAAGATAGATTACTTTAGGTTATATCAAATAAAAATAGGGTGTTTTATCAGCATGGAAAGAATAAAAATGAATAGTAAAATGTTTGTATGTCTTTGCAGAATAGTTGCTGTCGTTGTTACTGCATTTGTAATATCCGGATGTACAAATCAGAAAGAGGAGTATAAAAAAGCCATTCATTCGGTTTTGGATCAGGATGCCCAAACCGGGAAAGTAGATCGTAGTTCAATCGATTCATTTGTTTATTCCAGCAAAACAAAGGCTCTGAACATGAAAAATATTGATTTGAGCAAGTGTCCTCCGGAATTTCAGGCGGCATATATTGCTCACTCAATTGCCTGGGCAAAAAAATATGATATTGCGTGCGAGATTAAAATGTTTGATGAAAAATATAATTCTTTCAGTGGCTTTTTTTCTGCATTTTTGAGGGGATTGGTTTTTGATTTCGGTTCGGTAAAAGAAGCAGAAGAGGCATATCAGCAAATTTTAAATCATGATAGAGAAGTTTCTGCAGAGATAAACTCAACTTGGAATGAAGTTTTGAAAGTCGCCGCAAAATATGATGTGGATGTATCAAAGTATAAGTGATGCTCAATGAAAATTGTTAATAACTTTTCCGGGATTGGACTGAAAATGTCCAAGCCCGTGTGCTATATTGTATTATTGTTGAATTTTTTATGGGGGAAAGAGCAGATGAAACTTTTTTTTGCATGTTGCGCGTTTTTGATGATTTTCTGCCTTGCCGGAGCGGAAAAATTGCAGGTGATCTATATTCACGGCTGGGATCCTGCCGGAGATGGACAATACGGTGTGGCGGAAAAATTGCAGAAAATTTTTCCGGATGCAGAAATTTCCCTGCATGAATGGAATGCCGGAAGCAAAGACTTCAGAAAAAGCGTTGCCGTCGCCGACAAGGAAGCTGTCAAACTTGCAGAAAAACTGGCAGCACAGCCGGATGAAAAGTTGCAGAATGTTATTTTAGTCGGGCACTCTTTGGGCGGCAGGATCACCATCCGCTCTATGGCTTATCTGGCAAACCGGGGCAAAAAGATCCGGCAGGGCATCTTTCTCGGTTCGGCGATTTTCGATGACGATGCCGATATAAGTAAAGCGATCACAGCTTCGCTTCAACCCAATATCAATATTTACAACCGGCAGGATTATGTTTTGCGGCACGTTTATCTGGCGTACAATCTCTCTTTCAAACGCAGAAAAACTGCCCTCGGGGCTTTCGGTTATGCTTATGAGTGCAAAACTTCGCAGCTGCGCCAGAAAGGAATGGCAGATGATTCATCGGCAATCACCAAAAGCGATTATATCAAGCGTATAAAGAAGCATTCCAGCATGGAATATCTGGATTTTCTGGAACATAATTTTAGTGCGCTTAATGCAGGTTTTCCGGAAAAAATCGATTCATCCACGGCAAAAGGCAAGGTGAAAATTTCCACCGGAAGCGATGGCGGTGAGCAGATACCTTTGCCGGATGAGTTGAGTCTGCTTGCCGGAAGCAAGATTCTGGATTCAGAAAAAAACTGGCGTTTGCTCCATTTCAAAACTTACATCCGCAAAAAGCAGGAGGTTTGGGGCAAAACCGTGAATGTCAAAATCCCGGTGAATATCTATTATATTGTAGACAACCGCGATCATGTGGTCTATTATAATGTGTTTTACCAGAATGCGAAAAAAGAATTTGACCTTATAAAAGGGCAATTGTAGTCAACTGTGAACAGAACAGGAAAGGATAAGAAAAGGATGGAAGAAACAAACACCCCGCAAGCAGACAACAAACCGCAGAATCAGGAATCACTTCCCCCGCAGGATCATGGTGAAAATATTTCCGCCATGATGCCGGCATACAACTCCGATACCACCACAGTTCCGACTCCTCCCAGGCGACGCTCTGTTTTGACAGCAAGAATCATCAAAGTCGGGATAATGGTTGGCATGCTTATACTCTTGCAGATCCCGCTGCTGATGGTCAGCTGTCAGGTGGAAGAACGCAGTGAACGGCTTGATGAAGTTCAGCTGGAATTTGCCAGTACCTGGGGAGGCTGTCAGACAGTCCAGTGCAAAGAAAGTCCGGACGAGCTTAAGGCAGATGTAAAGATTTACACTGAAATGCGTAACCGCGGTATTTATGAAGTTCCGGTTTATATTGCCGATGTGAATTTAACTGCGAAATATGCCGTCGCCATGGAAGATGTTGTTATTCATGTTTCCAACGGCAGGGCAGTTCAGGAAATTTCTGCATCGGTAAACGGTAAAAAAGCAGCTTATTCATTTGAGCGCGGCGAAATAACTATTCCGGTTCCCGTGGGGGAGGCGGTTGAGGTTGCCGTTTCCATGAAACTGCGCGGGAGCAGAGAGTTTACTGTGGCAACTTCCGGCAAGCAGAATAAGATCAATATTTCCGGTGATTGGGGGGATCCGGGATTTTCCGGTTCTGTGCTTCCTGTAAGGCGGAGTGTCGGCAATGACAAATTTTCTGCTGAATGGAATGTCAACAAGTTCACTTCGCAGGAAGAGGACAACATTGTCGGAGTTAATCTGTGCATTACCGCCGGAAGTTATCAGCAGATAGACAGAACGATGAATTATGCATCATTTTTCCTGATCATATTCTTTTTTACCTTGTTTGTCGGCGAAATACTGGCAAAACAGAATATTCATCCGATTCAGTACATCATTGCTTCAGTGGCGCCTGTTCTCTTTTATCTGCTTTTGCTGGCAGTTTCCGAGCATACCGGTTTTGCGGCAGCTTATTGGATAAGTGCCTCTGTTATTGTCCTTATGGTTACCGGTTACGCCAGAATGTTTATGGGCAAATTGAAATCAGCATTGATCATGGGCGGCGTTTTTGCAGTAAGCTATGCCGGAAACTACTTTATTCTCCGTATGGAAGACATGGCTTTGCTCATCGGAACTGTGATACTGGTGCTGATGCTGGGAGTTATGATGCTTCTGACCGGCAGGATCAATCAGGAGAAAGACCCCGGAGATTCCGGTATGCAGCTGTAAAGAATATTTATGATCGCACTCCCGGCTGGATTTTTTTCCTCCGGGAGTTTTTTTGTGAGTTTCTTGAAAAAATTTTTTTATTCCCTCTTGACAAATGCAGAGGACAGTTGTGTTTTATAGTAGATTATACGAATAATTAAAATGACCGGGAATCATGATATGGCGATGACAATGAAAGAAATAGCCCGTCTGGCAGGAGTTTCCCAACCGGCTGTTTCGGCGGTGATCAATGGTTCAGATACGATCAAAGTATCAGAAGAACGGCGCGAAAAGATTCTGGAGTTGATCCGGGAATATAATTACACTCCGAACAATGCTGCGCAAAGGCTTAAGGGACGTGCCAGTCACACTATCGGTGTTTTCGGTGTACCTTTTATTTCAGAAATTTCGCAGGCACAAATGCTGGCTGCTTCATTGGAATTGGAAAAACGCGGCTACAATCTTATAAGCTGTTATGGAGATGCCGGAACAGAGAAAAATGCCATAAGAGCGTTGACCGCCAAAGGCGTGGATGGTATTATCGTCACTACTTTGAATTGTCCCATGGAAAGGTGCAAGGTCAATATTCCTTATGTCCATGTGCCGCCTTGCGGATATGGTTCTTTTGACGTAGCGGTCGACCACCGGGCGGGATTTTGTGAAATGGCATCCAGTCTTATCAAACAGGGATGTCGCCGGATCGCATTTCTCGGTATCGGGAATCTGGATAATCTCGAACCCGGGAAACCTGATTTCACCAAATATGATGGTGTTTGCGATGCGTTGAAGCAAAACGGCTTACCGGTTCTGCCGGAATTGCGTTTCTCTTATGCGGCGGCAGATTATGAGGAAGAAAAACTTTTGCAGATGATAAAAACAGCCGCACCGGATGCCATTTGCTGTGCCAATGATTATCTGGCATCCAAACTCATACTCTTTTTGCAATCGCGTAAAATCAGAGTTCCTGAAGATATAAAAGTCACCGGTTACGATGGTTTATCGCTGGTCAATCTGATCTCTCCGGCGGTGGCAACTTCAGCCCAGCCGATTTTTGAAACTGTACAGTTCGCCATAGATTTGCTGATGCGCCGGATCGAAACCAAAGAGGAGTATGTACCGGAAAAGAAACTATTTGCTCCTGAATTTTATCCCAACCGCAGTTGCGGATTCATTCCTGAACATGATGGTAAATTGCCTTTGCATGACACTTATTCCATGATAGAGTTTGATTTAATGTTCAACAGGAGATGATTTATTATGAAAAAGTTTTTACTGATTATTTTCATGTTTGCTGCCGCGTTGACGGTGTGCGCAGGAAAGATGAAATATGATCTTTCGCGGCATCCATATTTTACGGCGTGGAAGAATCCCTCCAATGGCGTGGTCAGTTACATTCTTACCAAGCGTGTTGCATCCCAGCAGTGGCCGTTTTATTTCACCAATCCGAGTATTTCTCCGGATGGGAAATATTTGTGGTTTTATGCTGCACATTATCCCAACCCCAACCGGGTGCTTGGTTGTGTGAGTCTTGATCCGGATGATCCGTGGATCCGGGAATATCCGCAGGCCTCTGCCAGTGTCGGTGCGCCGATGATTGCGCCGGACAGCAAAGGTATTTTTTTCACCAGCAAGGATAAAGTGTGGTATATGGATCTGCAGGGCAATTGCAAAGCGGTTGTTACTTTGCCTGCCGAATATATCGCTAACCGCCCGGTTCACCGTTTAGCGACCCATTTGAGTATCTCCTGTGACGGTAAATATTTTTTGCTGGATGGTCATGTCGGTAATGTTTATTTTGTTGCCAAGGCGGATGTAAAAAACGGGGAGGTGACAATTCTCCATGAGTTTGACAATTGTCATGATCACGGTCAGTTTTCTCCGGTCGATCCGGAACGTTTTCTGCTTGCCCGGGATTGGCGGCGTGATCCGGTGACCGGTCGGTATGTCTTTATGGAGATCCGTTTGTGGATGATGGATCTGCGGCAGACGATCTACCGTCCGCTGTGTCCGGATTTCTGGGAAAGTCACGATGGTGACACCGCCCATGAGTGGTGGGGCAAAGACGGCAAAGTTTATTTTGTCAATTACGCCAAAGGTGTATTCAAGGTCGATCCGGATACCAGGAAGCTGGAACACATCTGGAAGCGTCCGGTGTGTCATGCCCAGAGTGATTCCACGGTCAATTATTTCTGTGCAGACCAGACCCCGTATGCGTGGAAAACTGAACCGGTGAAAATTCTCTTTTTCGACCGTAAAAACAATGTGGAAAAAGAGATCGTTTCAGCGATGCCGGCTCCTCCGGTTGACCGGGGATTTTACCACCTGGATCCGCATCCGCACTTTTCTCCGGATGATTCAGCGGTCATCTATATGAGTTCGGTTCTGGGCAATGTTGATGTGGCAGTTACGCCGACCGATCAATTGAAGTAATGATTTAAGTTTAAGTCGTGATATTGTTCTGAAAATCATTAAAGCATGAAAGGAATGATAAGCACTTTTTTAATTATACGAATAATCAGGCTTGTTACATGTCAACAAATTAACTGCGGCAGCTTGGGAGGACTGCGGCAAAACGCAAGAGAGAAAAACAAAAAAGGAAAGAAAAGAAAATGAAAAGACAGTTTACTTTGATCGAACTTCTTGTTGTTATCGCCATCATTGCCATTTTAGCGGCTATTCTGTTGCCGGCTCTTAACGCTGCCCGTGAGCGCGGCCGTACTGCCAGCTGTATCAATAATGAAAAACAGCTTGCCACCGCCAACCGTATGTATTCAGATGATTTCAGTGTTGAACGGGTTGTGGTTTTAGATGGCAGTTCATGGTTTCCCAAACTGCTGAATAATGGCAACTATCTGACTCTTGTTTCAGATGCTGACGGCAATCCGGAAAGCAGCAGTCCTTTGAATTGTCCTTCTGAAGCCATGAAAGATACTAAAAGACGCGGCTCTCACTACGGTATGAATTTCTATTTTTATTACCGCCCTTATGCCGGTCAGGATTCTCATAATGCCGGAAAATGGATGCCCGGAGAAGCTGTTCCCAATCCCAGTGCGACCTGTCTTTTCGGTGAGGCCAGTCCAAAAAATGGAGACAACGAGTTGACTGTCGGCAGTCATATGAGTAACAGTTCCCGTCATTCTGAAAGCATGAATATCGTTTTCGGCGATGGCCATGTTGCAGCTATGAAAGCAAAAGAAATTCCGTTTTCAGGTGGTGATTATGCTACTTTAAGCAGCGGAGATGTCGCCGCAAAAACCTTTTTCTGGTGCAGAAAAGGTGATGCTCCTTATACCAACTGACAGAGGCGTATGCGATATGAGTAAATGGATATGTTGCATTTCCATGCTGACGGTACTGCTTGGCAGTGCCGTCGGCGGGGTTCCCGGTAAGTACTATCCGGGAGTGCCAAATGATGAGCGCAAATATACTCCGCCGGTGATACTTTCTGAAAAATCGTGGAAAGCTCCCTCGTATTATAAGATTTCATCAGATATAGATGGTCTTTACATTACTTCAAAGATCCCATTGTATCCGGCAAATGAAATCGTTTCCGCCGGTACGGTGGATATTCCCCGAAACGGCAGACTTATCAAAGTTACCAGCCGCTTTGAGTGCCGCACAGAATATACCGGAACCTATGTTGCATTATTTCTGCGGCAGTTTGATGGCAATGGTAAAGAATTGCAGGTAAACCGGGTTGCCAGCTGTGGAGAAACCGGATACGGTGAATTGAATTGGTGTGAGGAGTATGTGCGCCGCCATCCGCAGGCAGTAAAGGGTAAACTTATTATCCAATTCTGCGGTAATCCGCTGAATGTGGCTCTGCGTGAATTTACTCTTGAGGGGGTCGATTCAGAATCCCGTCCCCGTCCGATACCGGAAAATGAGTATTTCAGCAAGAAAAAATTGAGTGACAAAGAATTGGATTCAATTCTGGCGAAGCGTGAAAAAGTCCATGCCGCAGTAAAACGCAATGGCGATATGGTCGAATTTCTGCTCAATGGCAAAGCTGTGCCGCTTAAATTTTTCAAAAGCTGTCCTTATACCTTTTATGCCGGAGGTGTGGATTTCAGAAAACATCTTCCGGCAATGCAGAAAGCCGGATTCAATGTCTTTTCTGTCCGGGTGGATCTGGGAGTGCCGACTAATACCCGCACTGCCAACTCGGTTTGGCTGGGCAAAAAGAAATATCAGGTGGAAGTTTTGCAGCTCCTGGTGCGGCGTATGTTGAGTTATGCTCCAAATGCCATGATCATGCTGGAAATAAATGTCACTCCGCCGCCGGGCTGGGGTGAAGCAAATCCGGATGATGTGGTGACTGTCGAAAACGGCACAAAAATCGTTTTTGCCGGGGTACGTCCAAGCCGTATTTCCAATAAAGCTCCGGAAAATTATACGCCTTACAAGAAAGAGCCGTGGCGCAGTGAATATTGGGTTCCCTCTTACTATTCAGAAAAATTTACTGCCGATGCCTCTGAAGCATTGCAGGATATTTTTGCTGAATTTGAGAAAACTCCCGAATCCAAAGCTGTGGTCGGTGTCTTTTTGGATCGTGCTGTGGATGGTCAGTGGTTCGATATTACCGGTGAAGGTACTTCCAATCACGGTATGGCGGATTACTCCAAAGTTTCTCTGGAACATTTCCGCAATTATCTGCGGAAACGCTACGGTAATGATGTGAATAAATTGCGTGCCGCATGGGGTGATAAAAATGCCTCTTTCGATACCGCAAAGATCCCGTCATTCAAAGAGTTTTTCATGGAACCGGAAGATTACGCCATCCGCCATTACGGCAGAGACCGGATCGCTGATTTTATTGCTTCCCGTGCTTACGGTATGAGTGGACAGTTTGCATCATTGTGCCGTGCAATCAAGAATGGTTCAAACAACCGCATCCTTGCCGGCGGCTATCGTGCCGAGGGGGCAATAACCAGTTATCCGTTTTTCACACAGCAGTGTTCGGCGGAAATGTATAAAGAACCGGCGATCGATTTCTTTGCCAGCTGTCCCGGCGGCAGAACTCCGGCGGCTCCGGTTTTCCCGTGGACACTCAATGGTTCCATGCGGATGCGGGATAAATTGTTCTTTACTGAACTGGATTTCCGTTCTCCCAGCCGTACCAATTGGGGTGAGTGGGGAAAAGACATCTGGCACAAGACCCACGATTTTCAGGAGTTCGGCGAAAGAGCTATGCGGGCTCAACTTTTCTCTCATGCCAGAGGCGGCAGCTTCTATGCCTATGATATGGATGGCGGCTGGTTCGATCACCACCGTATCCGTGCCGGATGGGAAAAGAGCAACCGTATAACCGGTCTGATGAAACCTGCTGCTTTGGGAAAAGATCGTGCTGCACTCTTTTATTCGGAACATATCTGGGAACACGTTGCTCTGGAAAACCGCCGCTCGTTGATGCATGTTGCTTTGCGTAAACCGCAGGAGGCATTCATCCGCAGCGGTGTGGATTTTGATACTTATCTGCTCGATGATATTTTCAATGATAAGTTTGAAGCTCCGCAGATACTCTGTTTTGTCACCGCTCCGGAGTTGACCAAAGAAAAGGCGCAGGAGATCCGCAAACGCTTCGGCAATAATAACCGGGTCATCATCTGGATGTGGGCTCCCGGATTCGGTGTGACCAAAGATGTAGGTTCTGTTGCCGGATTCAAACTCAAACGGGCTCCGCAGGTCGATGGCAGACCGGTGATGGCAATTCCCGGTTGCAGCGATCCTCTGATGAAAGATGTTTCCGGATGTCTGATGCCCAGTATTTACAATTACGGTCTTGCCAATGCCTTTGAGGTGATTGACAAAGATGCGGTGATCCTCGGCAAATATCTGAATTCCGATGTTCCGGCAATGGCAGTCAAACGTCATGACGGTTTTACGGAAATCTATATCGGTCAGATCGGTTCATTGACTCCGCAATTCATCCGCAATGCTGCCCGCAGTGCGGGGATCCAACCGTATACCGAAAGCAACGACCCGGCGGCGAAAGCCGGTAATCTGCTGATCGTTTCCGCCGCTTCGACCGGGGTGAAAAAGATCCATCTCAAACCCGGTATGAAGTGTCTGCGCGCCCTTACTCCGCACGATTACACCATTGATGGTCAAATCGTTACCGTGCCGATGAAGTACGGCGAAGTGCTGGTGCTGGAAATGCAGAGCGAATAAAAATTGCTTTCTTGTGTTCTCCGTCAATTGGAAATATTCCTTTGGCGGAGTTTTTTTATGCAGTGCAAAAAAGTGGCTGTTGCAAAACCCTTAACAAATAAAAAATCAGTTCAGAAGTATTTTCTGTTCATTTGCCGGTAGTTGCAGACACTTCTCCGGCACTGTCATTGAAACTTGCCGAAGAATACAGATTCTGCTCATGCAGTTGGTTTGAGCTATTTAAAGAGTTACAGCAAGGTAAGCAATCAAACCGTCAGTAATGCGCCGAGCCTGAAAGGCGCAGGTGCGAGGGGGTTGCGGGGGATTTTCCTCCCCCGCAGGTGCCAGCCGTGGTGCAAGTCTAATCCCTCTGTCGCCAGAAAAGGCGGCAGAGGGTGACGAATTGCACCACATGAGCCGAACCACCACCACACAG
>JAZSIZ010000171.1:0-62095 GCA_045534015.1 Victivallaceae bacterium
ATTGAAGTCCTTTCAACTGGCGCAGCTCTGCTTTGATATTACAGTAAGGTTTGTTGAACTGTACATTCCCAAAAATTCCAGAACTGTTGATCAAATGGTTCAAGCGGCACGCTCCGGGGGGCAGAATATCGCCGAGGGTTCTGTTGCCTCGGCAACCAGCAAAAAAACTGAATTGAAATTGACGAATGTAGCACGGGCATCCCTCGAAGAACTGCGCCTTGATTTTGAAGATTATCTGCGGCAACATTCTTCAGCACAATGGGCAAAAGATCATCCGTTTGGCAACAGACTTTGAAAAAGAAGGCGGCTTTACCGAAAGAATTTACAAAGTTCGTTCAAAAGAACGCAGCAAACAGTGACTTGGGCAATCAGACGGAGGAAAAATGAAAAAAACTTTTTTATTTATATTACTGGCAACAACGTTGAATCTTTTTGCACATTTTCCCGTTATAGTGGATTCTGATAAAAACGAAGGAGTGATTTCAGATGTTGATTTTGCTCCGCTGCAAGTTGGAGTCGGTTTCTTTGATAAATGGCAACTTTACGATGGCAATGCCCATTCATTTGTATCTGTGGGGATATTGGGTTTGATGCAAAAATCAGCTGTAACGTCTTTTGCTCCGATAAATATGTTGAAGAAAAATTACTTTTTACAATGTGGACTTCTTGCGAGTGCAACCGAAGAAAACTACTTTTTTTCTTTTGCGTTATTTAATGCAACTCACAAAAATTACGGTTTACAGTTGGGGGCAGGTAATATATCAGCATCTGATTGGGGCATTCAAGTCGGACTTGTCAATTTGGGACCACAGATCCAAATCGGAGCCTATAACATTGATGGTAAAATTCAAATCGGGATATTGAATGCACATGGTAAAATTCAAATCGGCTTGCTCAATTACAATCCCAGATCATACATTCCATGGTTGCCGCTTGTAAACTGGGATATGGGCAAGGAGGAGTGATTCTGTTTTTTCTGAATAAAAGTGAAGCGATTTTCAGAAATTCATTTCACAGCTAAAATCTCAAGTTTTAAGCTCAAAAAGCTATTCAGAATGGAGGGGAAGATAAAATTTCCAGCCGCCATTTTTTTGCCTTGATTTCAAGGCAAAAAACATGAAGCCTGAAAAGGCTTTGTTTCATACCGCATCTGCGGTGCTTCATATTTTGCGGCATCGCCGCAAAATGCTTCATAAAAAACGCCTGACGATGAAGCAGCTCCATTTCATTCTGCTATGAAGCATTTTCCGTTTCACTCCAAATATGAAGCATTCGCTTCGCTCATATGATGTAAAAATGAAAAATGAGAGTTCCGGTTTGCAATACTTCATCACTGATAGTATATTAACCAACGGATATTAAACAACAGTTGCACTCAAATCCGACTCATGCCGATAAAGTCGATCAATACGGAAAAAGGTGACGAAATATGAAATCATACAGATTTTTCTTTAATTTACTGCTATTATCCTTGATTTTGACATTTATTATTGCGGTAAAAGCGACATTGTTCAAATCACAACACTATTTGATTTATACTATCTACATTATCATTGGCGTCATTTTTACAATTCTCGGGAGCATTATGCCTGAACTAAAGCCCAATCGTTGGGTTGGAATTCGCATAAAATGGACAATGGAAGATCCAGATATTTGGAATCAAGTCCATCGTACTGCGGGGGCTCTTTGGATTATTGGCGGTTATTTGGTTATTCTTGAAACAGTTTTCCTGCCTTTGCGATGGATTGGTCCAGTTATGTTTGGGATTATTTTTTTACTTTCTGTATTTTCGCTTGTACATGCATGGCAGCTTGTCAGAAAAAAGTCTGATAAAGTAAAGAACAAGCAATAAAAGAAAGATTTTATTGCTTTTGTTCCATTCAGGACAGTCTGAGTTTTTCTGAACAAAAGTGAAGCGATTTTCAGAATTTTATTTCACAACGAAAATCTCAAGTTTTAAGCTCAAAAAGCTATTCAGAATGGCGGGTGGAGATAAAAATTTTCAGCCGCCATTTTTGTGCTTATTTTACCTCAATCAGTACCGTTTAGTACCGTTTGAGGTTTTCATCTTACAAAAACAGACCATTTTCAGCTATATCCGGGAATAGATTATGGAAAACGATATGGCTCTCCAAAAAATCAAACTCAAGATCGGTACCGTCTATCAGAAAGAACCGAACGGTATCTACTACTTCCGTTATCAGGTCAATGGAGCAAGAAAAGCGATCAGTTTGAAAACCCGCAACAAACAGCAGGCTATCAAAGAAGCAGAAAAGTATGTACCGCTTCTGCAAACACTTATAGATCGCGGCAGTATAGCTCCGGTGTACCAGAGAAATACACAACAGAAATTAGCTGAACGGATACTTGAAACACTGAAAAATGGAGCCGCAACCAGAGTCCAAATCGCAACAATGTTAAATATAAAACCATACTGCGGATATTTCAATCGTACAATACTTGATTTGCTTAATTCAAAACAAATCGTTTATGGAGAAAAAACGGATTCGGGGCGAATTCGATTATTGCAATTGAAGTAAGAGTTTGCTTACCGTAATTTTTCGTTCAAGACTTACTCCGCCACATTTGGCGGAGTAAATAATATATATACTAATCTAAAGTCCGGGCAAAGTAATTACGTATAACTGCCCATCACTGTTCTTTTTGACGGGCAGTTATTGATTCATATACGCTTTTCAAAAAATTTGAGTTATATATCACTATTAATCACACCGCATCAAAAAAATCACCGGAAATCAATCCATCGACACATAGCCGTAAACACTTCCGCTGCCGGAAACGGTAAAACGCATATAGTAAGTACCGTTTTTCAAATCAGTCAGAGAAAATCCCGATTCATCCAAATCAACAGCGACGCCGTTTTGCCCGCGGGAATCATACAATGTGACCGTCAACGAATCAGTGTCAATGTCACTAAAAAACCCTCCATAAACACTCTCAACATCATCCGTTTTAACGATTTTCACCCAGTCTGTGGTATCGGCAAATCCGTAATCAAGACTTTGTGCTTTTTCTTCACCGCAAAGCCAAATATCTACATCGTCAGCATCATCTTTTCCATCAAGCACCACTGCTCCGGTGCGGCTGTTATCAGCCAACTCTCTTTCCGGAGTTGAAAAATGATAGACACTATCGGCACCGTTGATGAGCCGGATCCCCGCCTGCTCCAACATCTCAATGGTATCCCGGTTCTGTTCAAAAGTTTCATCATCGAAAACAACATATCCATTTCCGGAAATATTTTCCACATTAAGGATTTCTGTGCCATTGTATCCCGCAAGTCTCAAGCTGCCATCCAATACCAAAGTATCGAAACCGGCACCGAAATCAAGCGTACAATCATCCGAACAAAGAATACTGGAACTCCGGTCAACGGTCAAAGTATCATTGCCGTCGCCGAAATCTGCCGTACCACCAAACAGCAAAAAATCGGAATTCTTTTCAACGACCATGCGATCATTACCACTGCCGAAAGAAATACCATGGTCCTCACTACTCGAGACACAAAACTCACTTCCGTTGCTGAT
This sequence comes from Victivallaceae bacterium, assembly GCA_045534015.1. Taxonomy (GTDB): domain Bacteria; phylum Verrucomicrobiota; class Lentisphaeria; order Victivallales; family Victivallaceae; genus UBA1784. Next base: position 3,549 of record JAZSIZ010000171.1, read on the forward strand.
ACAGGCGTAATCGTCGCCATCTCCGAAATCAATGCCAAAACTTTCAACATATTCTGAATATTGCCAGTAAATTTCCGCATCATCATTCAACAGCAATTTATCATTGCCGCCGCCGAAGGAAATACCATTATCACACAACTCAAGGCAATTTTCCTTTTTTAAGGTAATTGTATCATTGCCGTCACCGAAGATGATGCCATTGGTCCACAACTCATTTTCAGAACCTATTTCGATTGAGTTGTTACCATCGCCCATATCGATGATTCCGCCATCAGAAACGTATTCATCATCAGAATCAGAATAATATGAGAGAAAATCAGTCTCGTGATCGCCTTCACGCGAATCGCGGAATATCAGACGGTCATTGCCGCCGCCCAGATAGATATTTTTGTAATAACGGCTCTGATTGGCAGTAAATGTGATCGTATCATCAAAAGGTGAACCGGTAATATCGCCGTATTTTGCTTTTTCCGGCAGATTGTTGTAGTGGATCAGCTCATCACAATCCATATAACCATACTCGTCATTCCAGACTGTGCATCCGCAATCACAATCGTCTATGTGGAAGCGATCCGGATCGACACCACCGATGGTCAAATTGACCTTTTCCACAAATGTGTTGCCGTAAACCGAATATTCAGCATAACCGCCCTTGGCGGCATTGGTGGAGGTGACAGAAAAATAGTATTCCACACCGGCTTGCAGTGCCAGTTTTGAAGTTGTATTGGAACTGTTTGCCTTGACTGAAACTGATTTCAGAGATTTCCACTTGCCATTGACCTTGGCGTACACTGTAAGCTTGACCGCATCTGTAGCAGAAATTGAAAATACCGCATTGACATCATTTGCCACTGTAAAACTCCGGCAATCAACTTTATCACCGAAACCGACCCAATTGTCAAGCAGAAGAATTTCTTCAGATAAATCAACTTCGCCGATGCTGATCCCGACTTCATCATCACTGTTGTCGCCGAGAGTATAAAATTTGCTGCTGTCATTCAGCGAAATGGTATAACCGGCATCGCCGCCCTTTTTGGCATTGGTGCTTTGCACGCCGATATAATAAGTGCCGTCATCAAGCAGCAGATTTTTGGTATCAATACTGTAAGAACCGTCTTTTTGCTTTTTAAGCGTACTGCTCTGCAAACTTTTCAGGCTGTAGGTCGTATTACCTTTGCGGTCAGTCTTTTCCACCAGAGAATAGATAGTAAACTTTGCCGCATCATCAGCTGAAACATTAAATGAAAGACCAGCGGCATTTGACAGATTGAACTCCAGATAGTCAACACTGTCACCGAAACCGACCCAATCGGAATAAATGATCTTTCCGGCATCGCCCCCTGAAATTTCATCCAGTAAACCAACTTCACCGGAAGCCCCTGCTGTTTTAAGATTACCCCAATCGTCGCTGTTGTCGCCGAGAGTATAAAATTTGCTGCTGTCATTCAGCGAAATGGTATAACCGGCATCGCCGCCCTTTTTGGCATTGGTGCTTTGCACGCCGATATAGTAAGTACCGTCATCAAGCAGAAGATTTTTGGTATCAATACTGTAAGAGCCGTCTTTCTGCTTTTTAAGCGTACTGCTCTGCAAACTTTTCAGGCTGTATGTGATATTGCCCTTGCGGTCACTCTTTTCCACCAGAGAATAGATAGTAAACTTTGCCGCATCATCAGCTGAAACATTAAATGAAAGTCCGGCGGCATTTGACAGATTGAACCCCAGATAGTCAACACTGTCACCGAAACCGACCCAATCGGAATGAATGATCTCACCGGCATCGTCCCCTGAAATTTCATCCAGTAACCCAACATCACCGGAAGCACCATCTGTTTTAAGATTACCCCAATCATCACTGTTGTCGCCGAGAGTATAAAATTTGCTGCTCTCATTCAGCGAAATGGTATAATCGGCATCGCCGCCTTTTTTGGCATTGGTGCTTTGCACGCCGATATAATAAGTGCCGTCATCAAGCAGAAGATTTTTGGTATCGATACTGAAAGAACCGTCTTTTTGCTTTTTAAGCGTACTGCTCTGTAAACTTTTCAGACTGTAGGTCGTATTACCTTTGCGGTCAGTCTTTTCCACCAGCGAATAGATGGTAAACTTTGCCGCATCATCAGCTGAAACATTAAACGAAAGTCCGGCGGCACTTTCAAGCGTGAAACCCATGTAGTCAACCGGATCCTCCATACCGACATAATCTTCTGCAATTATCTCTTTGCCGCCGTCAATAATCCCGATATCTCTCAAAGATCCTTCCGGTCCCTTTTCTTTCAAATCCTGCCATTCATCGTTATTTTTTACCACTGCCATAACGGGAATCTCCTGATGTTTGCCAAATCTCAATAATCAACGTACTTTCAATAATTTAACCGTTGAAATTTGTTTTTGCAAGTTACTATCTGATTTTTCTGAAGAAAATCTGTTATCCGCTTGACAAAACGCCGTTTTTGTGGTATTTTAACCTTATGTTTTGTTTTTTATTTACAGGTATTGAAAAATTAAGGATCTGATACGTTCTTTGAAACATAAAATGCTCCGGTCGGAAAAGCTTGAAACAGCAGAGATCGATCATCCGCCGGAATAAAAGATGTATGGGATTCAGGAGAACCTTTTATGGCAAATGATACAAACAATAAAACCGGATTGCAATGCTTGCAATTCCTTTTCGGACAAGTGAGAAGAAATGTAAATTTCCCCTCGCTTATTACCGGTGAATTGCTTGAGGAATATCAGCAGAATCCGGAGAGTGTGCTGCTGGCTCTGTCTGAAAAACAACAGCTTTCCCCGGAAGTGTATTCCGACAGAGAGTCGCTGGAAAAATACTCCGGTCCGCTTTTGATGCTGATCAACAATGAAAACTGGATATTTGTTTTCAATTCGCAACAGCTGAAAAATAATGACGGCACCGCCCGGATCATGGATCCGAATTCCGGCAACAAAGCATTGGCAGTTCCGGTGAAACAGATTTTTGAACGCTTCTCCGGAAAGTGTATCGTTTTCCATAATCTGTCCCAGATCGATGCCAGCAAGCAGACCAAAATATCCTCTTTTGTCCAGATCGCACGGCACTACAATGTTCCGGTGGATATCCGGGAGATCATGCATGAATATGCCGTCGGCGAAAAAGAGGTTTCCGATCTGCTTTTCAGGGAAATCGCAAGCCACTACCAATTCAAAACCAAAAAAGTCAAGCTGGCATGGAAAGAACTCCCCGCCAGCCGTGATATATTCCCGTGTATCGGTGTGAAGAAAAACGGTAATTACACGGTTTTGTGCGGAGTAAGAAACAGTTCAGAAACCGAATATGAGATCGTGGTTCTTGACCCTGAATCAGAGAAATACAATACTCCGGATCATTTTTCCTTTTACTCAAAAGATGAATTTGCCGAAATTTTCTCCGGCAGCTGTCTTCTGCTGAAAAAGGTGTACAAACTTTCCGATGAAGAGCAGCCTTTCAGCCTGCGCTGGTTCATTCCGGAATTTCTGAAAAACAAAGCTGTATTCGGACAGATCGCCCTGATGGTGGTCATGCTGACCATATTTTCGCTGATAATCCCATTGTTTTTCCAGATCGTTGTCGATAAAGTTCTGGTCAATCAGGCGTATAACACATTGAATGTACTCGGGATCGGCATTCTGATCGCCATTTTATTCAACTCTCTGGCAAGTTATATCCGCAGCTATCTGCTGCTCTTTGCGACCAACAAAATAGATATATCAACAGCAACAAAAACGTTTGCCCATCTGATGAAACTGCCGGTCGATTTCTTTGACCGGGTCCCCTCCGGTGTGCTGTTGAAACACATGCAGCAGACTGAAAAGATCCGCGGCTTCCTTTCCGGTAATCTGTTTTTTACGATACTTGATCTTTTTGCGCTGTGCATCTTTATTCCTTTCCTGCTTTTCTACAGCACAACTCTGACATTTATCGTACTGGGATTTTCTGCATTGATGGCTGTCGTGATCGCCTGTCTGATCAAACCTTTCCAGAGACGGCTGGATGAGTTGTATCAGGCAGAAGGAAGACGCCAGAGCATGCTGGTCGAAGCCATCCACGGTATAAAAACAGTCAAATCTCTTGCACTGGAACCGGTGGAACGTAAAATCTGGGATGATTCATCTGCGTATGCGATCAAATCCCACTTCAGGGTCGGAGAAATTTCCATGACAGCACAGGCCCTGTGCCAGATGCTTGAAATGGCCATGACCATATGTGTTATCTGGGTCGGTGCGCATCTGGTTTTCAATCAATCCATTACCATCGGTGCCCTGATCGCCTTTCAGATGCTTGCCAACCGGGTCACCGGACCTCTGGTCAAAATGGTCGGTCTCATCCACGAATATCAGCAGATCGCCCTTTCCGTCAAAATGCTCGGCGTGGTGATGAATACCCCCGCTGAACCTGCCGGCGGCGGCGTGCGCAATGCAATCAAAGGCGATGTCACATTTGACCGGATCTCTTTCCGTTACCGCCCTGACCTGCCGGCAGTTATCAAAGATTTCTCGCTGGATATAAAAGCCGGACAAACCATCGGTCTGGTCGGACGCTCCGGTTCAGGTAAAACCACCATCACCAAACTGCTTCAGGGGTTGTACAGCGTCCAGCAGGGTATTATCAAAATCGACGGCATCGATATAAGAGAACTGGATAAATCACACCTGCGCAGAAATATCGGTGTCGTATTGCAGGAAAATTACTTTTTCAGCGGAACGGTCAGGGAAAACGTATCTCTGCCGAAACAGAATGCCTCGCTTGAAGAGATCATCTACGTCTGCAAACTTGCCGGAGCGGATGAATTTGTGCAGAAACTGCCCAAAGGATATGATACCGTCCTCGAAGAAAATGCCGCCAACCTTTCCGGCGGTCAGAAACAGCGTCTGGCAATTGCCCGGGCATTGCTGACCAATCCGCCGATACTGATTTTCGACGAAGCGACCAGTGCGCTTGACCCCGAAAGTGAAGAGGTTATCAGACGGAATCTGAAAGCTATCGCCAGAGGAAGAACTGTCATAATTGTTTCCCACAGATTGTCTATTATAAGCCATGCTGATGTGATCATGGTTCTCGACAATGGCGAAGCATCTGCCAAAGGCAAACATAAAGAGCTGATGCAGCAGCCGGGTATTTACCGGGAATTCTGGAACCAGCAAATGAGTGTGGAGACTGAAAATGAGTAAAATTGAAAATAAAGTTCCGGAAAAAATCGTCGATTTTCAACCCGATGCCCTGGAAATAAAAAATCAGAAACTGCCAAAACGTATCGCTTTAGGCGTATGGCTGCCTTTTATAACATTAACGGCAGCGATCGTATGGGCGTGTCTGGCAAAAACCGATGTCGTTGTCAGCGGCAGAGGCAAACTGGTCACAGATTCGCCGATTATCGTAATGAAGCCGCTGGAGCGTTCTGTCGTACAGAAAGTCCATGTCAAAATCGGCGATGTCGTTGAAAAAGATCAGGTATTGATAACTTTTGATCCGACGATCAACACTGCGGAAGCGGAACGGTTGAAAAATGAGATCAACGCTCTGGAAGCACAACTGACAAGATTGCAGGCTGAAGCGGAAATCCAGGTGCTGGAAGATCAACTGGCAAGCTCAAAAGCTGAAGCTGAACAAATCGAAAGAAAAATCAAAGTTCTGGAAAATAAACCGGCAAAATTACGTCAGACCGAAGCGGAAATACTTGCATTGGAAGCGCAATTGGCAAAATTGCAGACCGAAGCGGAAATCCTGATCAGGGAAGATCAGCTGCCGGAATTGAAAGCAAAAGCCGAACAACTGAAAAATATAATTCTGGAACAGAAAAATCAACCGGCCGGATTGCGGCATACCAAAGCGGAAATGCGCGCACTTGAAGCACAGCTGGCAAAGCTGCATACCGAAGCAGAAATCCGGACTCTGAAAGATCAGCTGCCGAAATTGAAAAATGAAGCTGAACGGCTGAAAAATAAGATCATGTCACAGGAAAACAGACTGCCGGAGTTGAAAGCAGAAGCTGAACGGCTGAAAAATGAGATCCCATCTCAAGAAGCGCAATTGCCGGAGCTGAAAGATAAAGCCCGGCAGCTCAAAAATGAAATTGCCGCCCGGGAAAATAAGCTTGCAGAATTGAAAGCAGAAATCCACCGGGAAGGCTATTGCGGCGGCACTGAACAATTTGCCCGGTGGCAGTTGGCAATATTCAAACAGCGGCAGGAATACTACCGCGAAAGAATGAAATATTTTGAGGAAACTCTTTCGCAAATATCAGCTACCAAAAAAGCAAAAGAAGACAATCTGAAAAAACAAAAAGAACGGCTTGACACATTCAAAAAACTGGAAGAGATGTTTGAAGTGCTTCACAAAAAGCATGCCGCATCTTTGAAAGAACTTCTGGAACTGTCGATCAGCAGAATAGAGATGGAAGCCGCCATCAGTCAGGTGGATAACGAACTCTTGGAGCTTGAACACCGGCGCGGCTCCATTCTGGCGGAAAAAAATTCATTCGTTCAGGAGTGGCGCAATTCGATTTCCGAAAACATGGTTTCGGTCGACAGAAATCTGACCTCTTTGCGCAAAGAACACGACAAAGCAGCTCAACTTATTGAGTATGTGTATTTGAGAGCCCCCTGCAATGCAGTTGTCCATGAAGTTGCCCCATTCTCCCCGGGGTCAGCCGTAAGAGAAGCAGAAACTTTGATCACCCTTGTTCCTCTGGATGGGAATCTGGAACTGGAAGCGGAAATTCCGCCTGAAAACATCGGCAAAGTAAATGTCGGAGCTCCGGTCAGGATCAAATTAACGGCATATCCTTTCCAGAAACACGGCACTCTGGATGGTGTTGTCCGCAATATTTCAGAGGATACTCTGGAAAAACAGGAAGGCGGACATGGCATCAAATATTACCGTGCCAGAATCAGCGTTTCCGGTCAATTGAATAATGTTAAGGACAATTTCCGCCTGATCCCCGGTATGGAAGTGCAAAGCGAAATCAAATGCGACAGACGCCGGGTCATCGAATACATCCTTTATCCGCTGATCAAAGCTTTCGACGAGGCGGCAAGAGAACCGTGATCTGCGGAAAAGTTTTCAAATCTTATCCAGATCGATGATCGACAGCATTGCTCCACGATGGGATTGGTCGCCATCTGCACTCATAGTGTATATGATATAAAGCTTCCTTTCCCATTCGTATGCTGCCGGATAACTCCACTGCGGATGAAGATCAAGCACCGGATCATATCCGTCACGCAGCAGGAAATTCCGCTTGAATTCCAATGTCCCCGGTTCACTGATAAACAGGGCAAGTTTTGAGCGTCTTTCAAATAAGCCATCCGGAATTTCCGGAGAAACGATATTGCCGATAATGTAATTTCTGTTATCAGCAAGCGTGCCGGAATATATTTTGGAATCGGCAAAAGGTATGTCATGCTCCATGACTTTGCCCCAGTTTTCCCCGTAATCGTATGACCGGTAGAATATCGGCACATGACGGTGGTCATTGCGGCTGAAAATGGTAATGACATTCTGCTGAATAATTGCGGTCAATTCCGGATTTCTCAACTCTGCACCATCCGGCAGAAACTTATCCGGCTGGATTTTGACCAGCCGCCACGAGGCATCGATTTTACCGGAATCAGAGATCAACACCGCCGGAGTAGCAGGAAAATCATCCATCTCCGCAATTCTTCCCGGCAGCATCAATCTGCCGTTGGCAAGAGTACAGACATTGGTGTTAAGTTTGAATGGATATGCTTCTGATTTGAGAAAGCGGAACTTTTCCGTTGACGGATCAAATTTATAAAATTCCATGGAGTGAATCAAATCTGCTCCGACCATGGTATTGGCAATAAGATAAAGTTCATCATCGCAAATTCCGAAAACCGGCGGACAGTAAATCAGCTTTCTTTCCGGATCGTGGGCGATCGTCTCAACTTCGCTCCAGCTTTTACCACCATCTCTGGAAAATTTCCCCCGGATCGGAGTATAACCGGCAAGCTCATAAGCCGGACAATTGTACCATGCACAGAAAATTATCCCGTGCCAGACGATAATGGCACTTTCATGCTGAAATTTATATTCCGCATCCGGCAGCTGCAGTGGAAAAGTTTCCACAGCAGCACTCATTTCCAATGACGCAACATCATACTCTCCCAGAAAACTTTCAAATTCAAGCATCCGGGAAAGTCTGATGTCATCAGGATCCGTATAATGAAGTTTCATAAGTTGTTATAATGACAGCGCAATTCCCCGGGGCAGATCGATGTGCGGCACCGCCCCGTTGACCGCATTGATTTTGATCAATCCTTTCGGAGTGGGAATAGTACAGGAAAATGATTCCAAACCACAGCAGCATGGACGCAGACGGATTTTCGCAAAACCGGGTTCCAGAATTTCCAGACCGCAGAGCATCTGCATCAATACAGCTGCCGGGCCGCTCGCCCAACCGTGGCAGAGGCTGTGCCGCAATCCGCAGTAGCAGAACGCTCCGCAGTCAGCATGGAGATCCCGTTTCCCGGGAACCGGAGGTTCATCGATCGGGGTGGCATTTTCCAGCCACTGCATATTGAAATCTTCCCAGAAACTGGTCGCGCCGAAATCCAGCATTGCGCCGTAAAACTCTTTGATCGTGGCGATCACACCTTCACGGTCTTTGGCTTTTGCCCGTGCCATAAGCGTATAAAATCCCATGAATGTTCCCAGATCGGCGCAGGGATCCACGCTCAAAATTTCCCGGTTGACCGTTTCCGGATCAGCATTACCGGCAAGCACCTGCAAGGCATTCGGAGCTTTTCTCGCCGTTGCCGGCGGAGTATAACTGCGCAGAAGCTGCGCTTTTTCCAGACAGAATTCTTTCAAAACGTCATCTTCAAGATATTCTGCAAGTTTTGCGGCACAATTGAATGCCCTGCTCATCAATGCCTGCAATCCCACATGTACAGCTCCGGCATCGCATTTGGTCGGCCAGTCGATAAATCTTGTTTCAGGCAGGATCTCTTTGCCATCCGGAGCGATAAATGTCGCCATGAGTTCCATCAGATTCTTAAGATAACTGTGCTGCTCTTTCAAATATTCCATATCGGCAAAATGCATATACAGATCATATTGACTAATGACCCACCACAGTGAATAACTGCTGATATGATTCATAAACTGCGGCAGCGGAAAACGGTCACGGATATAATCCAGACTTTCCATCACTGCACGCTCTTTGCCGTAAACCATGTTGATGACTGACAATTCCGGATGCAGATCGCCCATCCAGACCAACCGGTCACGTTTTACTCCATCAAGGATATAGTCTTGCATATTCAGTGAAACAGTATGTACGCACACATCCCATATCCGCTGCAATTTTTCATCACTGCACTTCAATTCACCAAGGATCTTCAGATCCCGGTGACGGTAGGCAGCCATGATCCCGGCGACCAGCACATCTTCAATAATATCCAGCCGGACGAAGCGGAATCCGGTATTGCCGAATTCAGTAGCACCCATCGCCGGAATGGGCAATGTCACATCATGAACCGTGTGCCACTGCTCCGGTGAAGCCATTGCTTCGGAAACCGATTCACCGAAAACGATCCGGATCTTACCCTCTTTTCTGCCGGTAACAATGCGGATACCGCCGTTTAATTCCATACCGAAATCCAATATCAGCGAACTTCCGGCCTTCAATCCGATCAACTCACTGTCAACAAAACCTTCCGACGGCTGAATAACATTTCTGCCAACCAGAAAATCAGGATTTTCCACTGCACTGCTGCATACGATCCGCTTTACCGGAATATAATCCACCACCCGCGGATCACGGATGCCTGAAACTTGAATACTCATATTTTTCACCTCTTTTATGTTTTTCTGATAAGATAACAGCCCGCTGTAAAAAAGTCAAGAGTGTTTTACATTTATTAACCGGAATTTCATACCGTATACCGAACTGATATACAAAAAAAACGGTAGTGACACATCATGCATCACTACCGGAATTTTTTGGAGTGAATTTACTTCTCTACTGCAAGCGGAGTAAGCTTTTTCACCTCAAGTTTCCACGGATAAGCTTTGTTCTCCTCATCTTTGCTGAATACACCGGAAACCCGGACTTTCTGACCTTTTTCCAGATCTTTTTCCATGCCGTCAGCAAGTTCGACTCGGATAAAGGCTCTTTCACCGTCAGCGTCTTCTTTGCCGTCAACAAGATAGAATTTGTCGCCGAGTTTTTCCAGAGAACCGGTCAATTCACCGTCAAAGGCATCTGACGGCGGAACATATTCTGATTCAGCAGAAAGCTTGTTGAAAGTGATTCTGTGATCCGGCATGTGCGGAGCAAGAAACAGCAGAGCAACGATCGCAATCGCACCGGAAAGAATCGTGCAGAGCAGACCGATCTTGAACCACTGGAAAAAGCTGATCTGACTGCCGCCGTGTTTTTCCAGCATCCCCAGAGCAACGATGTTGGCAGTACTGCCGATCATGGTGATATTGCCGCCGAAACAGGCTCCGAAAAGCAATGCCCACCACAACGGAAGATCTTTGATGTTGACCGACAACTGTTCGATGACCGGACTGAATGCCGCCACGAAAATAACGTTATCAACAAAAGCTGATCCGAATGCTGAAACTGTGAAAATGAAAGGAACCAGTGTTTCCGTGGTGGAACCGGCAATTTTGGAAAATCCGTTGGCAAGCACCTGATCAACATGGGTGTGTTCCAATGTTCCAGCCACGGCAAAGAGCAGCATAAAAAAGATCAGAGTCCACCAGTCAACCTCTTTTTCCACATAGTGTCTGGCACGATCCGGTTTAAGGATCATCACGATACCGGCACAGATCAGCGGCATGACCAGCAGCACGCTGTTCTTATCCAAGCCGAGCAATTCCTCGGTCTGGTGGTGGGAAGCAATGGCAATAACAGTCAGCACGATCAGGATAAGTCCGCGCATATACGGCACTTTGACCACCGGAGCAATGCTCAAACCGCGGGCAAGACGTTCTTTCAGATTCACGTCAAACTGGGCAAGATCTTTGCGGAAATACCACAGAAGAAGTCCGATAGTGGAAAAGAGAGAAATCAGCATAAGCGGGAACGCCCACACCATGAAATCACCGAAAGTAAGCTGACCTTTGGTACCGATAAAAATACCCACGGGGTTACCCATCATCGTTCCGGAAGAACCGATATTGGTTGCCAGCACAGCGATCAGAATATAGGGGGTCGCATTGAGTTTCAAGCGGTCGCACACCTGGAAAATCAGGGTGGAAATAAAGATGATGGAAGTCACTTCATCCACGGCACAGGCGAGCAAGGCACTGGCGGTGGCAGTGACAAAGATGAATTTTTTACCATTCAAATTGGGCATGGATACGATCAACTGCACGATCCAGGTAAAAAATCCGAGGTCACGCAAAGCTCCGACAATGATCATCATACCCACAAGGAACATGATCACTTCCAGCGATGATGAGGTAACGAAAGTCGGAATATCCATTGCGTGATTGAAAATCAGCACCGCCAATCCGAGAAAGGCGATTGCCAACCGGAAACCCCAGAAGAAAAGAGTTCCGAAAATAATGGAAATAAAGACCGCACAGGCGATGGATTGTTTCATATCCATACCGATCTTATTGCCGCCGAAACCTACCAGACCGGCAGCCGCCAACAGAATCACAAAGCGGCTGACCATCTCTTTTGCCGACATTTTTGCAGAAGCACTCTCACTCATAATCTATCAATCCCAGAAAAGTTTAGCTGAAAAGTTTTTCAATGAAACCAGCCCCGCCGGTTTTCCGTCGTTATCCAGAATGATCAACTGCGAAATGCTGTTGGTCAGGAAAGTTTTGGCAAGCACCACTGCCGGATCATTCACGTTTGCGCTGATAAATTCTTCACGCATCACATCTGCAACTTTGGTTTCATCCGCGGTATGAAGCATATCGGAAAACGGCTGAAGCTGATAGATCGGGGAAAGATCCTGAAGCCACAGGAGATGTTCCGGCAAACTGTATTTGAGCAGATCAGTCAGTGAAAGCACACCGCGCAGATCGCCGGCATTGTCAAGCACCGGAAGTTCTTCAGAGCGGGTCACGGCAAACTTTTTCACCGCATCCAGCAGAGAATCGGTTTCCTGAAGCACCTCGGGAAACTTCTCAAGCAGATCGTTGGCAGTCAGGTAATCCGGAATCGCCGCCAGACCGCAGGAAAAGTGATTGTAAAGCTCCTGCGGAGAAGCGATATTGGCAACTTTTTCTGTGCTTTCCGGATCCTCAAATTCAGAAGCCAGAGCAGAAAGCAGCTGGATGTGCAGATTCGGATCATCCACCGGAGTAAGCAAAAGCACCATCACTTTGGCTCTGGTTGCTCCGCCGAAGTCACAGCCCTGCGGGATACAGGCAATGGCAGTCAACGCTTCCGGCAGTCCGGGGATACGGGCATGCGGGATCGCCAGACCGGGAGCGACCATGGTCGGAAAAAGAGCTTCACGGCTCTCGATCTCTTTTCTCGTATAATCGGCATCCAGTTCCGGATAATGCCTTTTCAGCAGTTCGATCAACTTTCTCAACACAACTTTGCCGTCAGTCTCCCGGACATCACAAAGTATATTGTTGATTTGGAGAAAGTTACAGAAACAACGTCTTTGATTTTTCATCATTCCCTCCATATTTTAGCGTAAATATTGAAAATTATTCTGCTTAATATACATCGATTTGTATTTTTTAACAAGTTTTTTTCAATATTTTTTATGTGTTTTTGAGTATAGTACTTGCTTTTTGGCAGCAATCGTGTTATCTTTTACAGATAAATATTTCAGGAGAAAGGAATTTTTTACTATGGAAAGCAAGCGTCTGGAAATTTATGCAGATCTGATCGTCAATACCGGTATCAATCCCGATCCGGGACAGGATGTAGTCATCACTGCCGGATTCGATCAATTGGATTTTGTCCGTATGGTAACGGAAAAGTGTTATAAACGCGGAGCCGGTAAAGTCTGGTTCAACTGGGTGGATATGCCCCTTGAAAAACTCCATTACCTCTATCAGAACGAAGAACGTTTGAGCAAATTTGAAAACTGGGAGGTCGAAAAACTGCGCTGGCAATCGGAAAAACTGCCCGCCAGATTGTGGCTTGATTCCGATGATCCGGACGGGATGGACGGCATCGATCCGGCAAAACGTGCCAATGCCCAGATGGCGAAGTTCCCGATCATCAAACCTTTCAGAGATGCCATGGAAAACCGTCATCAATGGTGCATCGCCGGAGTTCCCGGCAGCAAATGGGCGCAGAAAGTTTTCCCGAATCTCCCTGCCGGTGAAGCCGTGGAAAAACTCTGGGATGCCATTCTGACCGCCTCCCGTGCCAATGGAGATGCCATTGCCAACTGGGATGAACACAATGCCGCCATCGCCCGCCGCTCAAAGATCCTCAATGACTTTAATTTCACCGCCCTTGAATACAAAGCGGACAACGGAACGGATTTCAAAGTCGGTCTGATGCCGCAGGGAATTTTTGCCGGAGCGCAGGAAACCGACCTTTCCGGCAGAAAATTCAATCCCAATATTCCCAGCGAAGAAATTTTCACCTCTCCGAAACGCGGCGAAGCCGAAGGAGTGCTGGTGGCAACCAAACCGCTCTCCTATCAGGGTTCTCTGATCGAAAACTTTTCCATGCGTTTTGAAAATGGCAAAGTGGTGGAAGTTCATGCGGAAAAGAATCAGGATGTACTGGAAAAAATGATCGCCATGGATGAAGGCGCAGCATATCTCGGCGAATGCGCCCTTATTGCCAAAGATTCCCCGATCAATTTAACGGGAATAACTTTCTGGAATACTCTCTATGATGAAAATGCGTCATGCCACTTTGCCGTCGGCAGAGGATTTGACTGCTGTATCAAAGACTTTGCCGATTATTCCAAAGAGGAGCTTACCGCCATGGGGTTGAATGACAGTATGATTCATGTCGATTTCATGGTCGGCTGTGATTCGCTGAATATCGATGGTATCACTGCTGCCGGAGAACGCATTGCGATCTTCCGCGACGGCTCCTGGTGCTTCTGATCCGGTTTGATCCGGTACTTGAATCACCTCATAACGCCGTTGTTGTTCCTGAATTCCCGGGGCGAACAGTGAAATTCTTTGCGGAATTGTTTGCTGAAAAAGTTGCTGTCATAAAATCCGCAGATTATCGCCAGTTCGCCGATACTTTTATCGGTTTCTATCAGATAATGAACTGAAAGCTGAAGTCTTTTACGGATAACGAACTCCATCGGAGTGTAACCGGTGGAGATCCTGAACCAGCGGAAAAAGTTGCGCCGGGACATATTGGCTGTTTTCAACATCTTTTCCACCGGGATGTTTTCGGTAAAGTGTTCATCGATATAGGCTATAACGTTGTCTATACCGATGCGTTTGCCGGAAGTGAGTTTTTTCTCGGTACTGTGCCGTGCAAGCAGTAAAAGCAGCTCCAGAAATTTGGTAAATGCTCCGAATTGATTTCCCGGGCGCAATGTTTTCAACTCTGAATCCAGCTCTTCGCATCCTTTTACTGCTGTTGCCAGAGTTTCCTGATCAAGCTGGATGACCGGTTTCAGCACCGCAGATGAATCCGGCAGATTCTTCCCCGGACAGATCCGCTCAAAAAAGGGCATCTGCCAGCAATCCATCATCGGGATATTCAATTTGTGACTGTCGTACATGATGTTGATCAGCCGCAGATCCGAGACCCGGTCATAACCGTGGATCACACCGGGATGGATGATCAGCACATCCCCTGCCCGTACCGGAAAAGATTCCTCCCCGGCAATATGCACGCCTGTACCGGATGTGATGATCACCATTTCTGAATAATCATGATCATGGAACAATCGTGCCGGATGTTCCCTTTTACGCATGTCATACATACTTAAAAGCAAACGGTCACTGCCGATGTAGGAACGCAAATGGCTGCGGAAAAACTTCATAAAAAAAACTCTTTCACTTATTTTGGCACTAAAATACTACTATTTTGCACAAAAATCAAGGTGTTTCAATAAAAAAAAGCTATATTTATTTAATATACAGTTGTATTATACCAAACTTCACCCAAAAAAGGAGAAAACTAATGAAAACAGAAAAAATTGCATTGAAAGACAGTTTCTGCCACTGCAGTGGCAGAAAGCCCATGGGCTTCACCCTGATCGAATTGCTGGTGGTCATCGCCATCATCGCCATTCTGGCGGCGATCCTGCTGCCCGCACTCAATTCAGCCCGGGAGCGCGGCAGAAGCAGCAGCTGTCTGAACAATATGAAGCAGATCGGTCTGGCATTTGCCCAGTACACCTCCGCGTGGGATGATATGTTCCCGACTCCAGGTCACACTTCTCTTAATGAACCCACCTGGTGCGGTCTCTTTTACGTCAACAATTATCTGACTCTTGATTCATTTCTCTGCCCGAGCAACATTGCTGCCGGCAGTACCCGTGCTTCCTATAAAAAAATCGTTGACGGCACCATCACCAATCCCAATGACCCATTGACTGATGATAACTGGGGATATATCGACTACGGTTACAACTCATGGGTACTCGGCGCAAAAATCAATGATCTTTCTGCCACCGGCGGGCCGATGAAACTGACCAGAATCGGAGATGCTTCCGGAACTCTGGTTACTGCCGAAGCAGCCCACCCGAACTGGTTGGCAGGTTCATTTTCCGAGCCTGCCGGCAGATGCTTCCTTTTCCCCTACTACCGTGATGGTCAACCGATGCTCAACCCGACTCACTCCGGCAGATGTGCCATTCAGTGGGCTGATGGTCACGTGGCACTTTCCAACTCTGCAGCGGCGCACGCCAAAGACACCGACTGGCTGAAAAAGATGTACGGCAAAGGCGGAGAAACTGAAGGTGCAAGCTACGATGACAAGAGTGCAACCTCGAAATGGGGAACCAGATACAGATAATTAATAAAGACATATTGACAAATCATGAAAAATTTTCTGCTTTTCTTTGCTGTAATTTACTCCACCATACTTTCCGGTGGAGTAAATTTATTGGTCAATCCCTCATGGCAGGGCAATCCGCTGCGTCCGTGGAGGGGAGAAAGATATACCATCAGTAATGGCGTGGCAACCATCTCTGCCAAAGGTGGAAACGGCAGCTTGTGGCAGCCTTTTGAAAAGGCGCAGGCGGGTAAAGTTTACCGTTTCACCGCCGAAGTCCGCAGCGATGGCGCAAATGAGTTCCGCTTCGCCGGTTACTGGCCGGCAAAAGAAAACGGTAAAACGGTTTCCAAAGCCAGCGACAACTGGCAGTGGATAAAAGCCGGAAAAGAGTGGGAAACGATCGAAACGATCATCAAATATTCCAAAGATCCCGTCCGCTGTCCCTATGCATCTCTTACCGTGCGCAAAGGAAGTGTGGAAACGAGAAACTGGAAAATCGAAGAAGTCACCGGAAATGAATTGCGTTTCCTCACCGCCAATTTGCTGGTCAATCCGACTTTAAAAGGTAATCCGCCGCATCCGTGGCGCGGAAACGGATTTGAGATCCGCAAAGATTTTGCAGTCATCACCGTTGCAAACGGAAAACTCAGCAGCTTGTGGCAGCCATTTACCACTGCCAAAGGCGGAAAACGCTACCTTTTGAGTGCGGAATTACGCAGTGACGGCGAAAATGAGTTCCGTTTCTGCGGTTACTGGCCAGCCAGAGTCAACGGCAAACAGGTAAGTCAATGCAGCGACAACTGGAAGTGGCTCAAGGTCGGTACTGCATGGCACCGCTTTGAAACCATTATCGATTTTCCGGAAAATGCCATCCGTTATCCCTACATCTCGCTTGCTGTGCGCAAAGGCAGCGTGGAAGTACGCAACTGGATGCTCGAAGAACTTCCCCCGGAAGAAAAAGCAACTCCGTCTCTCGGCGGAGAATGGAAACTGCACCGTTCCAGCCGTCTGGGAACTGAAAAAGATGCACCGGGCGTTAAAAATCCGGAAATCACCGGAATCAGCATCCATGTCCCCGGTGCTGAACTGAACAATATCAAACTTACTCCCGGGAAATTCTATCAGCTCAATTTTGAAGTGGTCGGCAAAGGGGAATCCGGAACCACCACCGGATTTCACGGCTACCGGCTGGAATTCATGGATGCCAACGGCAAAAGTCTCTACAGAGTACCGTGGCAGGATGTATGGAACCAGCTCTGGCAGAAAAAGAGTATTAAGATGGATTTTATTCCTCAAAATACATCAAAAATCGCTCTGCGGCTCTATGCAAGCACCAAGGGGCATGTGGCATTCCGCAACTTCCAGCTGACAGAGTACACCCCTGATCCTTTTGAAAAATATGGTATCGTGCTGACAACTCCCGGCTACCGCAATGCCATTTATGCTTCGATGCCGGTAAAGTCCATTGCCGGTATGATCACTTCCGACGGCAGAGTTTCCAGTGGAAAAATCACCCTTGCTGATGGAAATAAAATCCTTGCCGAAGCAAAATTCGGTGCTGACGGCAAATTCACCATTCCTTTTGTCCCCGCCGCTGCCGGTGAATATCTGCTTACCGCCGACACCTTTGATAAAAATGGAAAACTTCTGAAAAAACTCACCACGGAACTTTACCGTTACGACAAAGCTCCGCATGAGTTTATTCAGGGGAAAAACCGCAATTTTTACATGGATGGCAAAGTGGTTCTGCCGATCCTTTTCATGAGTACTCCCGGCGATGAAGATTGCCTGAAAGCCTCTGCTGCCGCCGGATTCACCGGTTATATCAACCTTGCCGGTTCAGAATCAACCGCATGGAACGCGCTGGAACGCGCCCGCAACTGTAATCAGAAGATCATCCTCGGTGTCCGTTACTGCGAAGACGGCAATATCGAAGCGTGGAAAAAACGGGTCGCCGCCATGCTCTCTTCCCGGGTCACTTCACATCCGGCACTGCTGGGTTACTTCCTTGCCGATGAGCCGCTCTGGGTGGGGGCAAATATCAACTGGTTCACCGCTTCGGCAAAATTTCTCCGTCAGCATGATCCATTTCACCCGGTCTGGATGAATTCAGCACCGTTGAGCAGCATCAAAGAAAACCGTCCCTACTGCGACGCAGTGGACATCAACGGCATCGACATCTACCCCATCCCCTATCCCTCCAACCACTCCTCGCTGGATGACAAATACCCGACCGCCGTTGGCAAATACACCAAAACCATGTATGAAACCACTTACGGCAGAAAAAGCATCTGGATGGTATTGCAGGGAACCAGCTGGCATGAAATGGGCGGCAACCGCAAAGGTTACTACCCGACATTGAGCGAATTGCGCTTTATGAATTATGATGCTGTTTTCAGCGGTTCAAACGGTTTGGTATACTGGGGTACACAGTACACCAAAAGTCCGCAGTTCTTCCGTGATCTGCGGAAGTCGGTCAACGAGGTCTACCTCCTTGCACCGGCATTGCTGGAAGGCAGACGTACCATGCTCGCCGCCCCCGCCGGAGCGAGAATATTCAAAGTTGAATATCAGAACAAAAACTACTTCATCGTATTCAACGACACCCCGAAAGAACAGAATTTCACCTTTGATCTGAAACAGGGTGGTGAATTTGCAGTTCTGTTTGAGAATCGCAATATCTCTGCAGTCAACGGCAAATTGACCGACAGATTCATCCCCTTTGCCTGTCACTGGTACTCGATGGATGAATTGCCGGAAACTCCGGAACTGCCAAAATACACCTTTGCCGAAGATCCCTTTGACAAACTCTGCCGTCTGCGTACGACCGGACGGAAAAAATTTGTCAGTTCCGCCAGCTGGATATGGGACAAATCGACCTGCAAGGCGCAGGGATCATCTGCATGGCTGGAAAAACACTTCACGCTCGGCAAAGTTCCGGTAAATGCCAAAATCCTGGTCGGTTCAGATGACAGCTGCAAGGTATATATCAACGGTAAATATGCCGGCAGTCACCATACATGGAACCTGATCAAAAGTATTGACATCGCCAAATTTCTGAAACCCGGTGAAAATATTATTTCCGTCAATGTTTCCGACAGCGGTCACCTGCCCTGCGGATTCATTGCAGAAATTCAGTACACCGGTGCCGACGGCAAAACGGTGAAGATCGTCACCGATAAAACATGGCTGGGGGCACCGGAAAAAGATGGCTCATACCAGCCGGTGGAAATTCTTGCCCCGCTCGGTCAGGGAGCATGGGCAAACAAAGTATATTTGGCGGAGTAAATTCTTTATGCGTTGGATGTGGTTGAAAAACGGAAAGACCGCCCCGGCGGTACTTTTCCGTTGTGAATTTGACAGTGACGGAAACAGTGAAACTGTTTTTGATTACAGTGCCGATGAAAACTGTCAGCTTTTTGTCGATGGCAAAATCGTCTCATACGGAGTGGAAACAGGTTCACCGGAAAGATGGTATTTTGACCGTTTCCGGAAAAAATTTGCCAGAGGCAAACATGTTCTGACAGCCAGAGTATGGGTTTCCGGCAAAAGCAACAAAGCTCCGGCATATCAGCTTTCTGTACGCAACGGCTTTTACTGTACGTTGCCGGGGAAATGGGAGTGCCGCAAGATGTCCGGTATAACGTTCCGGACTCCGTGGCCGGATTGGGGCAGCTTCCCCCGCTTTCACGTAAATAAGAACTATTCTGACCGGCAGCTTGCCGGTATCGGAAAAAACTGGGAGGAAGTGGAGTATTTTGAAGATGACCGCCCGCTTTTCCCGCCGGAACTGCCCCCGCAGAGAGATGAACTTTGCAAAAAATTCCATTTCGACGGAGAAAAATTCATCTTTGATGACTATGTATGTGTCAACTGTGAATATCACTTTTCCGGGAAAGGTACGGCAAAGATCCGCTGGTCGGAAACTCCGTATCTGACCAGTGCGTTCAGCCGTCACAATCTCAAAGGCGAAAAAGGACGGCGCGACGGAACATTTTTTGTCGGTGATTTTGACACCGTGACCGTAAACGGCAAAACCCGCTGGGTGGATTTTTCCTGGCGGGCGGGAAAATATCTGGAAATAAAGACCACCGGCAGTGTCAAAGTGGAAAAAATCATCTGCCGCCACACCGGATACCGTTATCCGGATGTGATTTTTCCCGGCGGCAAATGGAAAAAAACTCTGGAAATGGCAAAACGCACACTGGAGTGCTGTTCCCATACGACCTTTATGGATTGTCCCTTCTATGAAAGAATGCAGTATATCGGCGACTCCCGCTGTGAAGCACTTGCATTGTACGCTCTTGACGGCGATCCTGCCCTCGTGCGCAAAGCATTGCGCCAGACGGTGATCGCCCAGAAAGCAGACGGTCAGATACCGTGCCGTTATCCATGCAAAGTTGACAGTACCATTCCCTCATTCATCCCGGTGTGGCTGCTGATGATGTATGATTACTGGAAAAACACTCAAGATACGGAACTGGTCAGAGAACTTTATCCGTACATGTTGAATATTTCCGGATTTTTCCGCAACTCTATCGGTGAAGATGACCTGCTCCATATGCCGGGATGGATGTTCATAGACTGGCAGTGGCCGCAGCGCGGAGTACCTTACGGCAGTGATTGCGGAACCAACTCCATAATCAATTTGCTGGCGGTGCTGGCATGGCAGAAGCTTGCAGAAATGGAAGATGCCTGCAAAGAAAAATCCTCTGCCGCAACTCACCGGAAACTGGCAGAAGATCTTTTTGCCAGCGTGAAAAAAACATTTTTCAACCCGGATTCCGGCTTGATGGCAGATGATATTGCCCGGAATTTTTACTCTGAACACGCCCAGAGTCTGGCTCTGCTATGCGCTCCGGAAGATAAAGTACTGGCTGCCGGTCTGCGCAACGGGAAATTCATCACCAGATGCGGCATTTATTTTTCCAGTTACTATCTGGAAGCGTGCGAAGCATGCGGAGCAACAGATCTGCTGAAAAAGCGGCTGGAGGAGTATCTGGAACTTTCTCAACTCGGGCTCTTTACCTTTCCGGAAGAATTCACCGCTCCGAGATCGGATTGCCATGCATGGGGCGCACACATACTGTGGCACTACCGTAAACTGACCGGGAAACCCTACCGGAAGAAGAAGTAAAACTTATCGCAATACAAAGGGCTGTTACCAAACCTTGAAAAAGGCAGGCAACAGCCCTGTTTTTTTGTCTATGCTGCTGAATAAAATCTTCAGCAACTATGGCATCAGGATGTTCTGTTCAGGGGGAAGTGAACCAAACATCAAACGGTCAGACGTAGGGATTGGGTCCGAATTCGTTGTCTTCTTTTTTGCCGGCATAGATAAAAAGCAAAAGCTGGGCAAGCGGGGCACCGACAGACCAGCAAAGCCAGGTAATGATCCAGCCGAGCCAGGGAGAACCGACTTCTTTATTCTTTTCAATGAATCTGTTGCAGGAATTATCCACACCCAGCAGGTAGACCGCATAGATCAGCGGAAGACCGACAGGCAGCAGATAGAGCAGCCAGAAACCGGAAAGGTTTACGTCATGCATACGGCGGACTGCAAGAGAAATGGTAATGACAAATTCCACAGCAACAAAGAGCAAAAAGAGCAGAGTAAAGATAATTCCGACAAGCGGAATAAGTGACAGCAAACCGCAAACCAGTCCGATGAAAAAGTTCACAACTGCAGTTGCAAAAATCCAGAGCCAGAATTCTTTGCGGGTGGCACGACCTTCATAGCAGAAAGTTTTTTTAACTGTTGAAAGCAACAAAGCCAAACAATTTTTCATAACATGATATCCTTTTTTTTACACCGGCAATTCCCCCTTCCGATGTGTTTAAACAACTTGTATAATATACATCTGAAAGACATTAAATACAAGTATGATAAAATGTCTTTCAAAGATTTCTCATCACACACCGCGATATACCATATATTGTCTCACAATTTCCGCCACCTTTTGCAAACATACAGAATATAAAATGCAATACGGTATAAGTTACCGCGAAAATATCCGCAAAAGGCTTGATAAAAGTCTTTTGCGGTGGTATATTTATCCGGTTACAAAAATGAGAAAGGTAATTTTTATAATGAATTCGATTTTGGAAAATGCCCGGCTGATCCGGGAAGAAGGCGATCGCAGATTATTTGATTTCGGCAAAGCTTCTTTCTGCCGCATCCAATTGGCAGATATCTCTGCCAGCGGGACAATAAAATTCGCCGCCGGAGAGTGCATAAAAGACGGCTGGCTCGACAGTGATCCGGGCAAATACCGCCGTTACTACAGCACCGCGCTGGATATTCCGGCGGGGAAAAGCGTTTTTGAAGTTGAATTCCCGCCGCATGTCGCCCCCAACAGCTGGGCAAGGAAATGCCCTTCCCCCGCCGCTCCGTTTGAAGTCATGCCGCTGCGTTATGTGGAGATCACCGGAGAGGTCGCCATGAGTGTCAACCGGCACTCTTATTACGGAAATTTCAACGATAATGCCGGAAGTTTTGAAAGTTCGTCACCGGCATTGAATGAAGTTTGGGAATTCTGCAAATACTCAATCAAAGCGACCAACTGCTTCGAGTGTTATGTCGATGGCGACCGTGAACGCCTGCCTTACGAAGCAGATGCCTATGTCAACAAACTTTCCCATTTCTGCATGGATACCGAATACTCCAAAGGCAAAAATACCATTTCCAGACTTTTGGAATCTCCGACCTGGCCCATTGAATACCGTCTGCTCATGCCGATCATAGTTTGGAATTATCTCCTTTACAGTGGAGACTCCGGCTCTCTTGACGGGTGGAAAACCCCTCTGGATGAAAGTCTTTTTCTCGACAGGCTTGATGAAAACAGTTTACTGCCGGAACACTTTGACTACATCTGCAACCATGAACTTGTCCGTACCATCGTTGACTGGCCGGTCGTTGAAAGAGACAACTGTGAGTTTGCCGGAAAACCGATGACCATTACCAACAGTTATCTGTACGCAGCACTGCTCGCCATGGAAAATCTTTACGGCGGCGGCAAATACCGGGAACTGGCGGCAAAAGTCAAAGCTTCTTTGCATCGTTTGCTGAAAAAAGATGGTGTGTTTGTGGATAATACCGATTCAACGCACAGTGCCATTCAGACTTTGATCCATCCGATCGTCTGGGGCGTGGCAGATGAAGCAGAGTGCCAAAAAATGATGCCGCTGGTCGAAAGCAAAGGATTGCCGTGCAGTGTCTACGGCGCACAATTTGTTCTGGAATCATGCTACATGTGCAACTATGCGGATCATGCACTCAAATTGCTGACCCGCCGCGGAGAAAGAAGCTGGCTGGGAATGATCGATCAGGGATCGACGATCACAATGGAAGCATGGAGCAATGAGTTGAAACCCAATCAGGACTGGAATCACGCATGGGGAGCTGCTCCGGGAAATGTCATTCCCAGATGGTTGTGCGGAGTCCGTCCGACAGCTCCGGGATTTACATCATTCATCGTTGAACCGCAACCGGGAGATCTGGAATTTTTCCGCCTTGTACATCCGACACTGCACGGCAGTATCACAATCGAATACAATAAGGATTCCGGAACAAAGGTGACCTTCCCCAACGGCAAAAGCGATCATTTTGCCGGCGGCAGCCGGTGTTATTCCATCGACGGGGTCATCCGGGAATGAAAAAATTCTGCGGTTCGCTGGCGATGTTGACAGCGACCGTGCTGTGGGGCGTGGCATTTTCAGCCCAGAGTGCGGGCATGGATCATTTGGGTCCATGGGTTTTCACAACGATGCGTTCTGTCACCGGAGTATTGGCTCTGCTGGCAGTCATCATGGTCTTTGACCTTTTCAGGGAAAAACAATTGACGTTATGGGGCAATGCGAAAACACCCGGAGAAAGAAAGTTCCTGCTTGCCGGCGGCTGCTGGTGCGGTCTGGTGCTGACTGCCGCCACGGTGTGTCAGCAAACCGGGTTGAAGTACACCACCGCCGGAAAAACCGGATTTCTCACAGCATTATACATCGTTATCGTACCGGTATTGGGACTTTTCATCAAACGCAAAACCCGGATGAATATGTGGATCGGCACAGTTATCGCTTTCGGCGGAGCCTATCTGCTCTGCGGCAGCATCGGAAAAATCAATACCGGAGAGTGGTTCGTCATCGCCTGTGCGGTGATTTATTCCCTGCACATTCTGGTGATCGATCACTATGCCCCGAAATGTGATTGTGTGCGTTTAAGCTGCATACAATTCACAGTTGTCACGATCCTTTCAACGATCTCTTCGCTGATATTCCGTGAGCCATGGAGCTGTGAAGCTGTAACGGCAGCCTTGCCGTTCTGGATATTCTGCGGTATCGGTTCCAGTGCAATCGCTTTTACGCTGCAAATGGTGGCACAGAAATACCTGCACCCGGTAACTGCAACTCTATTGATGAGTCTGGAATCAGTTTTCGCCGTGATCGGCGGCTGGATATTTCTCCATGAAAATCTTTCCACCAGGGAACTTGCCGGCTGTGCCGTCATATTCGCCGGAGTTATCGTATCCCAGATCCCTGCAAGACAACCAGAAAACTCGGCGGAATCATGTCCGGAATCCAGACACTGACCAAAACCCGGATCACCGGTGAAGTTACAGCCATCCGTTTTGAAAACAGCGAAAACGGATTTGCGGTGATCTCGTTTCTTTGTACAGACGGCAGTAAATTAGCCGTCAAAGGTCCGCTTGCAGGCGTTTCCAAAGGTCAATCTCTCGAAGCGGATGGCTACTTTGAAAATCATCCGGATTTCGGCAGACAGTTCCGTGCAGAATCCTACCGCATCATCCCGCCGTCAACGATCGAAGGAATCACCCGGTTTCTGCGCCACTCGATTCCGGGGATCGGACCGAAAACAGCGGCGGCGATAGTGGAAAAATTCGGCATGGAAACGGTCACGATCCTCGATCTTTATCCGGGCAGACTCAAAGAAATCAAAAAAATCGGCAAAAAAACCGCAGATAAAATCGCCACTGCCTGGAAAAACTCCCGCGACCGGCGGGAAGATCTGATATATTTACAGGGATTGGGGATCACTCCGGCATATTGTGCAAAACTGCTTAAACAATATGGCAATGAAGCCGTTGAGGTCGTCCGGCGCAATCCGTACCGTCTGGCAGAAGATGTTGACGGCATCGGTTTTCTCAAAGCAGATGCCATCGCCCGGAATATCGGTCTGGCTCCGGATTCCTGCGAAAGGATGCAGGCGGCAGCTGTTTTTTCGCTGAATACCATGATCAGCGACGGTCATGTCTGTTCCCCGCTGGCTGAATTGATCGCACAGTGTGTTAAATTGACCGGGCAGAGCGCAGCCGTGGTGGAAAAAGGAATTTCAGCCGCATTGAACCGGAGATTGCTCTTTCAACTGGATAATTGTATCTACACTCCTTTCACCGCAAGGGCGGAAGTGCTTCTGCCGAAATTGATTTCCGCCCTGGCTGGAGAACAGAAATTCGCCGGGGAAAAATTAAAAAAAGTGTCACCCCGCAGTGATTTGCAGATGGATGAATTGCAGCAGACCGCAGTAAATTCTCTTGCCATGCGTCCATTGAATATCATCACCGGCGGTCCCGGTGTGGGAAAAACCACCGTCGTCGGAGAAATCGTCCGGCGGGCAAAAGCGGCAAAATTGAAAATAATGCTCACTGCCCCTACCGGACGCGCCGCAAAAAGAATGAGTGAAAGCAGCATGTGCGGGGCAAAGACCATCCACCGGCTGCTGCAATTTGATCCGGCAACTGCCAGATTTGCTTACAACCATGATAATCCATTGAACTGCGAGCTGCTGATAGTCGATGAGGTTTCCATGCTGGATATTATGCTGGCAACGGCACTCTTTTCGGCGATTCCGGCGGGATGCTCGGTAGTTCTGGTAGGGGATTCCGATCAGCTGCCTTCTGTGGGACCGGGCAACGTACTGCACGATCTTATGGCAAGCGGATTTTTCGGAGTGACCAAACTTACCAGAATTTTCCGCCAGAGTTCCGGCAGTACCATCATAACCAATGCTCACCGGGTCAACAGGGGCATGCTGCCGGAAACAACTGTGACTGCGACAGATAAACTGACCGATTTTTACTGGATCAAACAAGACGAGCCGGAAAAGGTTGCCGCCATGATCGAAACGCTGGTCAAAGAACGCATCCCGCAACGCTTCGGCTTTGATCCGATGG
Organism: Victivallaceae bacterium; assembly: GCA_045534015.1. Classification (GTDB taxonomy): domain Bacteria; phylum Verrucomicrobiota; class Lentisphaeria; order Victivallales; family Victivallaceae; genus UBA1784. The sequence goes on from JAZSIZ010000171.1 coordinate 29,635, forward strand.
AGGATATTCAAATTCTTTCCCCTATGAATCGTGGTGAATGCGGTACAGCAGCACTCAATGAAAAGCTTTCCGATCTGCTCCGGGGAAAAACGGATCACTCGTTCCAATTCGGCAATACCATTTTCAAACTCGGCGACCGGGTAATGCAGATCGCCAATAACTATGATAAAAATGTGTTCAACGGCGATCTCGGCAGAATAATCAAACTGGAAACCGGTGCAAAAAAATTCCATGTCTGTTTTGATGATGAACGCTTTGTCGAATACAGCTTTGATGATGCCAGAGAATTGAGCCTGGCTTATGCCATAACCATCCACAAATCACAGGGGTGTGAATTTCCGGTGGTCATCATGCCGATACTGACTCAGCACTTCGTTATGCTCCAACGCAATCTGATCTATACCGGAATGACCCGTGCCAAAAAACTGCTGATCCTCATCGGTTCCGAAAAAGCAGTGAATCTCGCCGTGACCAACACCAGAAAACGTCCACGTTTTTCCAATCTGGCAATGCGGCTGAAAGAGGAACTGAATAAATTGGTCTGACAACGTTTTCAGCGGTTCAGAGCGATGCTGTCTCCGGCAAGCTGACAAGTCATCCGCAGAATAGTCGTACTGCCGGCGGCAAGATCAGCTTTTACCGGTGGATTCAAACGGTTGTAATTTTTGATCATCAAAGCTTTATCCGCATCAGAAATACGGCAGACGGCCCGTTTTGCATACAATGCGGCAAGTTTTTTCACCATCGTTCTGCTCCCCGGAGTCATGAATTCGGAATTCTGCATTTTTCACACGCAGAAAGGAACTGCCGCAACTCTCCCGGAGTCATGATAAATACGAATTGTCTGCCGCCGGAACAACTGACGGTCAGACGGACATCACTGACCTTTTTTGCTTCAACGATCTGCGCCAGCGGAATTTCCCGTATCACCCGGTGAAGCAGAGGGTTGCGGAACCGGTATTGCAGATGGATATTACCACCGATGGCAAAAACCACCACCAGAATCAGCGGCAATGCCGCATTGTGCAGATGAAGAACGTGCAGCAGAAATATCATTATCCCGACAGCGATCACCGCCAGAAATGCAACTGCCAGCAGATGAAATCCTGATTCACGGGTCAATAAAACCATCCGTTCTCCGGAAAGAAGCAGACGGATCTTCCGGGATTGTCCTCTCTGCCACAAAGCATCCGGAACCATATACAGCTTCTTTTCACCGGGATGAAAAGTAAATTTTTGATGCTTCATCAGGAATCTGCCGCCTCAAGTTTTCCAGCCATATAGCTCGCGGTATCTGCAGCAAAACGCAAAGCAGACGGCAACAATTCAACCGGAATATTTTTATAAAAATGGTTGGTTTCCAGATTGAAAATGCCATTATATCCATACTCTTTCAATGCTGCAAGAAATTCATCCATACGCAATTGGGAAATATACGGCAGCAAGTGGAGATCTTTCGTACGGTCATTATCCTGAACATGCAGACAGGTGATCAATCCTTTGGGGATCGACCGGAGAAATTCATCCGGTTCAGTACCGCAGATGGCGGCGTGACCGACATCCAGACAACCGGTGAAGCAATCTTCCGGCAATCCGGAAAGAATGCCGGTCAATTCAGCCGCATCGATCCGCCGGAGCAAATATGGATGAAACTCATCGTGGCGGAAAAGATTTTCCACTGCGATCTTCACTCCGGCTTTGCGGGCGTAAGGCTCAAGGGAAAGATAAAACTCCTGATTGAATTTCACAATATCCACATCCCGGGGCTGACCGATACCGTGTACGACCACCCGGGGACAACCGATAACTCCGGCATATTCCAATGCCCGCAAAATACCCAGATAATCCGGATTGCTCTCATCTCTTGCCCCATCCCATGTCAAACGGAAAGGCGCATGCCCCTGACCACACTCCAAACCGGTTTCAGCCAGCATCTTTTTCGTTTCTGCCGCCCGCTCCAGATAATCATCTGCCAACAGCCACCATGGACTTTTCCCGGCGGGATTGAACATGGAATAATCCACGCAGTCAAATCCCGCTCCGGCAATCAATTCAAAACTGGTCTTTTCATCCGTTTTTTCACGGAATATCATATTTTCAGTACTGATTTTCATAAACTTCTGTAATCCTGTCACCAGCCGAAAGTACCTTTTTCTTTGATAAAACCAAGCTGTTTGGAAAATCTCCACATCACCAGACCGGTTTTGACATCGATCATATCCATGATAAAAGTACGCACAACCACCCGTTTGCCGTTATCAGTAACTGTATTGCTGATGACTTTGGGGCGCAGGATCAACCGTGCCGCCTGCAATGTGCCGCGTTTGGCAACGGTATTCTGATCGAAATTGTCATCATTTTCCAGATCACGGGAAGCGGCAACTGCCCGGGTTTTATCTGCACCTTCAGCGAGTGTGACATCGACTTTTCCGGCATTGAGCAGTGCTTCATTGAGCATGGAAGTGATCTCATCCACATTGAGATCCGGATCATCTGTATCATTGACTACCCGGTCAAGTTTCACCACCGGAATGGCATCAACATCATTTTTTTCGGTCTTATATTTTTTGAGGAAGGTGGTGAATTTGACATTGGTCATGGCAGATTCAACCGCTGCGGCGGTAACTTCACGGTACTCTTCACTGGAAACAGTTCCCTCCTGACGGACTCCGGTTTTAGTTGCTGACGGATCAAAGATCGTAGTGGTTGTACTGCAACCGGCAAGGAGCAGTGCGGTAAGGGAGATTGCGCTGACAGTCTGTTTTTTCATTTTTCTTTTTCCTTTTTTTACTTTAAGTGTTAATCGTTGTATTCATGAAAACTCACCTGGAAATCGGCACAATCCGCTGATGGAGCCACCGAAGTCAGATAAAACGTTTCCCCGGGAATGATCGTGGCATCCTGCCAATCGGAAAGCACCGTTTTCACTGCGATACCATTGGCATCGAACCACACAAATTTGTAACGCACTTTATAGGGATTCTCTCCGGTGATACTGCTCCACAACTGCCCGAACCAGCCGACCCGCATATTGGTAACTTCCAGCTGTGCCTGCAAAAAGCCGTCGGCAGTGCGGGCAGTTTTGATGCTTTTCAATTCCAGGCGGTCACGCAGAAAATCATCCGTAACAAAACGGGTTTCCTGTCCGCTGCGCATACCGGCAGTATTGACCGTATTCTGATAACAGCCGCAGATTCCGGCAAGGATCATCATACCGAAGATCACACATATTTTTCTCATCTTGAAAACTCCTTTCTTTTCAATTGGATAAAGGCAGTACATGGATCGAAACATTATTCCGGCTGAAAGCACTGACGACGATGATCGCAGAACGGCAATCCGCCGGGATCTCCACCTGTTGAACCAGCTCTTTCTGCCTGATACCGTGAAGCATCAGCGATATCTGACGGTTCTGCGGCATGGGGAACTGGACAAACTGGATCTCTTTGGGCAGAATTTCCCATGATCTGGTATCAGCAGTATTGAATGTCTCATTATAGAGCGTCGCCCCGGCAAAAACCAGCGCACCCAACAGAGGATCCTGATTTGCCGCAAAAGCAGTGGCTGTATATTTTGCGCCCTCTTTGACCAATGTACTCAATGTTATACGGGTGGCAAGCAGCGGCAGACGTTCTTCAAATTCGGCGGCAAAAATCGCATCCATATCAGCCAACTGCCAGCTGCGCCGGGAAACGTCATCTGCCATTACCGAAAGATGGGAAAATGGCAACGGATAAAATTCACATACCGGCCATGCCACTGAAACAGGAAAACTGTACAGTTCCTGTTTGAATGCACAACCCCTGCCATTGTTGAAAAAAAGATATACACTATCCCGGTCTATCGGGAAATCAAATGCTTCCACCGGTGCAAATCCGGCTGGAACCGGTCTGCCGGTAAGTTTCAAAAGCGTTACCATATACTTACGGAAAAACGGATTATACGGATTTGCCTGCCAGAGAGATTCCATTTCTATGCGGGCATTGTCATATCTGCCGTCGCGCAAAGAGACAATCATTGAAAGCATCGCTGCTGCCGGATTGAGAAAATCACGGTAGCCGCGTCTGGCATGACTGCGCAACGTATCCAGCTGTCCGGAAAAACTCTTATTGCCGGAAGAAAATTTTTTCAAATGCGCCCGGGTACCGATCCCGTCACCTGACAGTTTATGTTCCTTTGCCGCTTCTGCAAGACTCTTTTTTTCCTCCTCCAGAACATTGCGGAAATTTTCCAGCACCTCTTTTCTGGTATTGCGCATACGCCGCACCTGGGCACGGAATGAATCTTCCCTGCCGCTTCCAAGATAAGCAAGCGACTTGTAAAATGAAAGCATGATCCGATCCCGTCCAAAGCCCTTATAAGGCAATGCGTTAAGATTGGTGACAAGCACTGCCGCCTCCGAACCGGTGTCCCGCAGACTGATTTTTGCCCGGTCATCATACCCGGCTATGACCTTTTCCGCTGCGCCGAAATGCTCCACTGCCTTGTTATAATTGCCGGTGTGAAAATAGAAGCTGCCGGCCTCCAGCTGCCAATGCAGTTCATCACCGGTATTGATGACTGACGAGTTGTACCATGCCGGAGCTTTGAGAAAATCAAGCAGTTCAGCTTCGACCACCTGATTTTCACCATTGATCAAAGCTGCCATCATCGGAGCTTTCTGCCTGTGCGAATTGACAACCGAAGAACATCCGGATGCCAGCAGGATGAAAGTCAAAAATATACCTGTCTGGATTTTTCTCATAATACAACTGACATGCCTCCGGTACTGGAACTCCCGGAAGGTACACTTGCTGCACCGGAAAGTTCACCGCTCAACGCGGGAATCTTAAGCAACTGCGGCACAATTATTTTTACACTCTCTTTGGTCATATGGCGGTAATAATCATCACTTTCCCAGTCTCTGGTCTGCGTCCGGGGCAGTTTGCGGAAATCGACCTGCTGTTCAAAAGGAATACTGGCGAACACCTCACCGCTCTGGGCGGAAATCACCCGGACAAATCCTTCCTGAAAACCGGTATAACGCACTCCATTAGCTCCGGTTTCCTCCACATGATAAGTTTTTTCGATCAACTCGAAACGGGTAACTGTAACCATGATCAACGCCCTGACCTGCAGCAATTTGCCGACAGCAATGAACCAGCGGGGTTCCATCGCATTCAAATGCCCGAGTTTGTTACGGGCAAGAATATTTTGCACTTTCTGCATGTTATGCAGCCGCACGCCGTTTGCCAGCAATGAATTTTCCAACAGCACATGGAAATCTTTTGCCAGATAGGGCTGGGCATCAGAGACCTCGATATTCACCGGCAATATGGCATTGTACGCAAGCACCTCCGGCTCTTCCGCCGCCGGAAGTATCACCGTGAAAAAAACAGCAAGGATCATACCGGTTATTTTCATCTTTTTCATACCAATCCCCCCTCTGAAAACATGATAACTCTGCGCCTCATCTGACTATAGTCAGATATAATAAAATAACCATCCGGAAATGATTTGTCAAACTGTTTTATCAGAAAAAATGTTTTTTTATTCCGCAACATTGAGCAGACTCATAAAATTGCGTACTACCGGTGAGTTATTATTCTCATCACAGGCGGCAATCAGAAAACTGGATAATTCAAAAGGAGCTTCCCGCATGACAAGAGCCGGCGGCAGATTGATCGCCCTTTCCGGCAGGAAACCGATACCGTGTCCGGCGGCAGCCAGCTGCTTCACTCCGGAAAAGCCCAGCACTTCCAGCGGAACGACCGGAATTTGCTGACACTCTTTCATAAATATCTCATCCAATTTTCTGCGCAGCATGGGCGATTCCTCCCTCGGCGGCAGAATAAAATGGCAATTTTTCAAATCATTTACGGAAATATGATCTTTTTCAGCCAGCGGATGATTGCGGGACATCGCCAGTTTCATCCGGTTGGGCAGCAGTTTTTTATACCGCAAACCGGAGGTCTGTTCAGCCGGACGGGAAACCATGAAAAATCCTACATCCGCCTTGCCCTGCCGGAGACATTCAGCTACCAGCGGAGAACGCAAAGTATCGTAAATTTTCAACGTCACACCGGGATATTGCAGACGCATTTTACGGCAGACTTCACCGAGATTGAAAAAATCGTAGATAAAACTGCTTATGGCAATGGAAAGAATCCCGGATTCACCCCGGGCAATCTCACGGGCATTTTCCCGAGCAAAGTGAAGCATGGCAGGGATTTCCCTTACATGCTGCAAGTAACTTGCACCGGGAGCAGTCAGGGAAATTTCCCATTTATTGGAACGGTCAAAAAGTTGGAACCCCAGAACAGTTTCCAGCTTTTTGATCTCGTTGCTCAAAGTCGCCTGCGTAATGCCAAGCTCTTCTGCGGCTTTGGCGAAGTGCAGTTTTTCCGCCAGAACCAGAAAGTGATGTAATTGTTTTATCGTAGTCATTTTGATTTCCTTTCATCAATCAACAACCCGGGTATAATATATTGTAATAATTGAAAAAGTCAAGTATATTCATTACGTGGCATTCAAAAAAAATTGAAAAGGATACAGCATTTAATGAATCTGACGGTTTCTGAAATACAAATTTTGCGTGAATATTTTTACTGGTTTGTTTTTCTATCGTTATCAACTGTTTCAATATGGATCTTATGTGAAGCGGAATACTTTCCCGGAAATGATTTTCCGTGGAGCGGCATAAATATCGGTATCGGAATCAGTCTGTTTTTTTCTATCAGTTATTTTATTTTTCTTGGAATATCTGCTGTTTTCTGTCAAAAATGGAAAAAAACAGAAAACTCCGTGCCATGTACGGTAATTGTTCCGGCATATAATGAAGGCAAACATGTCTGCGAAACACTCGAAAGTCTGCTGGCTTCTGACTTGCCGGCAGAAAAACTGGAAATCATTGCCGTAAATGACGGTTCTCAGGATGACACTCTTTTCTGGATCGAACATGCCAATAAATACGGCAGAATAACCATTATTGATCTGCCGGAAAACCGCGGCAAAAAACACGCATTGTACCGGGCAATGAAAATGGCTGCAAATGAATTTATCATCACTGTTGACAGTGATACTGTTGTGAAACCTGATACATTGAGAAAATTACTCTATCCGTTTACAGATCCGGAAACCGGAGCGGTGGCAGGAACGATATTGAAAAAAAGCGGAACATCCAATTTTCATACCATCATGTGTGATGTGATGCTGGTTTTCGGCTGTGGTCTGCTCCGCCGTGCGCAAAGTTCAACCGGCAACGTATTCTGTACCCCCGGAGCATTAAGTGCTTACCGCAAAAGTGCCGTCCTCCCGTTGCTGGATGATTGGTTGAATCAAACATTCATGGGATCACCATCGCTTATCGGAGAAGACAGAGCAATAGCATCACTGCTGTTGAAAAATCATTGGAAAATAGTTTATCAACCGGATGCAGAAGCTGAAACATGTCTGCCGGAAAACTATCCGGCGACCTGCAAAATGCTTCTGCGCTGGACAAGAAGCGACATCAGAGAAAATATCCTGATGACACCTTTTGTATTCAACGGATTACGGCATAATGACAAACGGCACTGGAATCTGCTGCTGCACTGGTTGATGCTCAATATCAGCATGCTTATGCCGTTGTTAGCCATTCCAGGCATCATCTTCCTGCTGTCTGAAAATGCCCACACAGGTTACAAACTGGCATTGCTTCTGACGGTAAATACGTTATGGAGTCTGATACCGGTAATCATATACTATATAAAGCGTCGTTCCATACGCAGGACAATATGGGCTTTCATCTTTGGATTTTATACTCAATTTGCACTGTCATGGATCGCGATTTACTCTATATTCACACTCCATAATTCACGCTGGCTGACCAGAACGATAAAACGCTGAACGATTATTCCGCAACGGCAGTGTAAATCCATGGCTGTCCTTTTTTGACAGACAGGAAAACGCTACCGGAATATCATCTCAAATTCTATTGAAACAGCACAACTGTTTATTCCTGTCTGCCCTCGATGGCGGCAAGCAGAATACCGCCGGCAAGCATCATATACGGATGCATGGTACAACCGGGCTGCAAAGAAACTTTCAATTTGAATACAAACGGATTGAAACACTGCGAATAGACGGCGAATAAAGAGCAACTGTTTTTCAGCTTGTATTGCTGCGGAATAAGTCCGCAGACAAACCTTCTGACCAGAGCCAACCCCATACTGTCTTCTGAAAGTTCAGCTACCTTGTTGCCGTAAGGATCAAAAACCTCCCACGAATCCCGGAACATGGATTTCCAGCCTTTGCGCTTCCACGAGCCGAGCAAAGTACCGCTTGCCGGATCAATCACATCGTAACATGCACTGAAATCAATGATATTGCGGGCAAGGATCGTCACCAGTTCCTGTGAACAGCTTTCATCTGAATACACCCGGATATCCTCTTTCAGTTTGAAAGCTTTCTGTTTGCAAAAACCGATCAAATTCTGATTGGCATCGTAAATATGGAATTTTGCACCTAAAAAAGTGAAAACTTTTCTGCGGATCAAGTAATTGTAATTTTCCATAAATGACCCCCTTATTTGTTTCAGTTTCCGCCATCCAAACCGGCATGATTTTTATTCACTTGCACTTCAGCTTTTTCGCCTTCTGCCGTTTGCGCCCCATCGGTAAAGAGGAATGCCAGCGAATAGGGCGGCAGCAGGATTTTTCCATCAAAAGCGATATTTTCGGAACGGCGGTTCGCATCGGTGATCAGACAACTGCTGAATTTGACATCCCCGGAATCCAATGTCACGATCTTAGCTTCACCGGTGTGGTTGGCAAGCATCACCGCCGCCTCTTTGCCGTCGGATGCGGCAAGTATCTTGACTTTATCATCGGAAACTGCTGCCGGATTCTGTTTGCCAAGTTTATAAAGCACATTGAAATATTTGAATACGTCAAAGGTCGCCGTGGTCAGCATACTGGGAAATTCATAAAGTCCGCAATATGCCCGGGTCGGCAGTGCATCATAATACATCGCTTTATCAGTATCAGAGTTTTGCAGCACGGCAAAGGCGGCGGCGACAAAGGATGCCCCGTAATGATTCTTCATCCGCACCCAGCGCACTTCAGGAGCAGGATCTTTATCCACATAGTTCCACTCATCGAAGATATTTTCAGTATTTGTGAAGCCTTTTTCCCGCAGTTTTTCAGCGACATAATCGCTGTGCAGTTTGATTTCATCCGGGTCGGTGGTATACAAGTGCCACGAATAAAAATCCAGCGGAGCGGCAGTTTCCGGAGCTTTCACATAATCCAGAAAATCATCAAACCACGTAACAAAAGATTGGAAAAACGGGGTCGGATCCGGGCGGTTGACGGCGTAAAATCCGCAGGAGGCATAGCCGCCGACTTTGATTTCGGGGAACTCCTTTTTCAAACGGTTGGCAGTGATGCGGTAAAGTTCAAAAAATTGCTCTTTCGTTCCCTGCCACATGGGGGGATTTTCCGGCTCATTCCAAATTTCCCAATAACGGATATTGAAATGAAAACCATTTGCCCATCCCTCATTATAATGGCGGACGATACCGGCACAAATTTCCGCCCACTTGTTGAAATCTTTGGGCGGATAAATATTGTAAGCCTTGATACGGTAGTTATTTTCAATGGTCACGCCCAAACGGAAAAATATTTCCGTCCCTGAGCCGTGCAGCGTTTTCAAATAAGCATCGGTAAAGGCAAAATCGTAAGATGCCGGGTCAGCTGGATCAGCATCAAAATCGGGAAAAATATTCGGCACATCCACATAGTGAGTCCCTCCCCACGCCCCGGCAGTATCGTGCAGACGGCAAAAGGGGATGCCCGCCTCTTGGAAGGTGGGAATATTTTTCTGTGAAAGAGCTACCGGACTGTTGTTCACCCCGTGAAGCGGCTTTATTTCAGCGATGCTTTTGGAAAAATCCACCGTCGCCTGAACCGGAACAACATCACAATTCTCTGCTTCAACACAGGAACATCCGGTCAGCGAAACTCCCGCTACAGATGCCTGGACAGCACTTTTTTTCATAACGTCACCTTTATTTCAGCAATATATGCAACGGACCGGCACCCCGGTAAGGAAATGAACGCCCGTCGACCTCTTTTTTCTTGCCCTGATTGTCATAAACAGTGACACTTTTAAACTTCTTTTCAGCATTATAATCAAATTTCGCCGTCCATGCCGTTTCACCGTCATTACTGTAAACTATCTCATCCGGAAAGAGTGAATCATTGAAAGTACTCTTCAGAACAGTTTTTCCGGAAGTTGCTGTAACATTTTCCGGAAGTCCGGTTCCGGTATAACTGCATTTCCAGAAAATCTCTTTGCCGTCTGCATTTTTACATTCCAGAGACTGCGGACGGTCAAAGCGATCATATTTCACATAGCATACCTCACCATCACGTTTTTTGATACTTTTGAGTCTGCCTTTGACAAAGGTCAATTCATAAAGCACTTTATCATCAGCATTGTCTTCCTTTGCCGTATTTTCTGCGGCATTGTCTTCGCCGTCAGCTTCAACATCCTCATCTTCTGCCGCCGGACTATCGACGGAACGCTCGTAAACAAAAGCAGTGCCGTGAGCTTTACCGTTTTTAAATTCGACAGTCATCCATCTGCCCGAATCATCCGGATCAGTGGAAACTCTGCCGCTGTACGCCTGACCGACCTTTTCAGCTTCCAGATAAAATCCGTTTCCGGAAAACCGCAATGAAACACCGTCAACCGTTTTGACCTCATGGAAACCGGAACGGAAATAGAAGTAGTGTTTCAAAGCAAACCAGCCGCCGAGTGCCAATGCTGCCAGCAGGATGAGAGAAAACACACATTTGATTATCCAGTTTCCAACACTTTTTTTACGGGCCTGGATCTTTCTGGCTGTTTTAGAAGCGGTTTCCTGAAAGTATATCGGCTGCTTTTCCTGTGACCGGGCAGATTCAGCAGGAACCGGAGTTTTCGGCATACATACGCCGATATCCCGGTCTTCATCTTCCGGCAGCACCGGTTTGGGAGCTTCCGGAGCAAGATCTTCCGGAACCGCGATACCGATCCGGCAATCCGGACAGGAAACTTCCATTCCCCGCCACTCTTCCAGAACTTCAAGTTTACGCTGACACTGGGGACAAACTACAAACAATTTTGCCATAAATCATATCCTCCGCAATCAAATATTCCATATTTCAGCAATCCGGACAATCATCTTTTCAAACTCTGCGCTTCAAGGATTTTCAAAAAAGTTCACCATTCTCCTTTACCGCACCGGCAAGACCGAGCTTATCCCACGCTTTGGGAGTGGCGACACGACCTCTGGAAGTACGCACCAGATAACCGTGCTGGATAAGGAAAGGTTCGTAAACATCTTCCAGAGAATCTTCATCCTCTCCGGTAGATACAGCAATATTTTTCAACCCGACCGGACCGCCGCGGAAATTATTGATGATCACTTCCAGTATCCGCAAGTCCATCTCATCCAGTCCGTCGGAATCGATCTGCAGCATCTCCAGCGCACGGGAAGCAACTTTACCGGTGATCGTCCCGTCAGCTTTGATCTGGGCGTAATCCCGGGCGCGGCGCAGCAGATTATTGGCAATACGCGGAGTTCCCCGGCAGCGTGAGGCGATCTGTCTGGCACCGTCATCATCCAGCGGCACATCGAGAATAGAGGCAGAGCGTTTGAGGATCTCCATAAGACTTTCCGTATCGTAATAATCCAGACGCATATTCAGCCCGAATCTCGCCCGCAAAGGTGCGGAGATCATCCCCAGACGGGTGGTCGCACCGATCAGAGTGAAACGGGGAACATTGAGCCGTACACTGCGGGCACCTGCGCCCTGCTCCAGCATGATGTCGATAAAGAAATCCTCCATCGCACTGTAAAGATACTCCTCCACCGTGGCGGAAAGGCGATGGATCTCATCGATAAAAAGTACATCCCCGGGTTCAAGGGAGGTGAGCAGACCGGCAAGATCGCCGGGTTTTTCAATGGCGGGTCCGCTGGAACTTTTCAGCTTTGTCCCCCGCTCATTGGCGATGATATATGCCAATGTGGTTTTTCCCAATCCCGGAGGACCGCACAAAAGTATATGATCAAGAGCTTCATCCCGCTCCTTTGCGGCACGGACGAAAAGTTCCAGCTGTTCCTTGACCCGATCCTGCCCGGGAAATTCGGCGAATGCCGGCGGCCGCAAAGAACTCTCTTTTGCCGGATCACGCCGGTTTAAAGTGGAAGTTATAAAACGTTCTGTCATATTTTTTCAAAAAAACTTGTTTTTCTGCCATTTTAGTGTTACTTTAATAAAGATAACGCAAATTTGGTCAAATTACCAGTTGCAAAACCGGAAAAACGGTACTTTTTTTGAAAAAGCCCGTAATTCCGGTGAAGTAACACGAACAAAAAACAAGGAGAAGTACAATGTTCGACTGTAAAATGGCGAAAAAAACTGCGGATACCATCCGCGTCCTTTCCGCAGAGGCGATCCAGAAAGCCAAATCCGGCCACCCCGGCATGCCGCTGGGCTGCGCTGATTACGCAGCTGTGCTGTGGAGCAAGTATCTGCGTCACAATCCCGCAAAACCGGGCTGGATCGGCAGAGACCGTTTCATCCTGTCCGCCGGTCACGGCTCCATGCTGATGTACAGTTTGCTGCATCTTTTCAACTACGGTCTGGATATGGAAGAACTTAAAAACTTCCGTCAGTGGGGCAGCCTGACCCCGGGCCATCCGGAACTCGGTCACACCGACGGCGTGGATATTACCACCGGTCCGCTGGGCAGCGGTTTTGCTTCAGCTGTCGGTATGTCTATTGCCAACCGCTATTTTGCCGCCCGCACCGGTCTGGATAAAACTGATTTCTATGCCAACAAAATTTTCGTCATCTCCGGCGACGGCTGTATGATGGAAGGTGCCACCAGTGAAGCCGCTTCTCTGGCAGGTCATTTGAAACTTGATGATCTGATCGTATTCTACGATGACAATACCATCAGCATCGAAGGATCCACCGGAATCGCTTTCACCGAAGATGTTGCCGCCCGCTTCGCCGCCTACAACTGGCGCGTCATCCGTTGCGACAATGCCAACGATATTGAAAAATGCGATGCCGCTCTGGCTGAAGCAGTCAAATCCGACGGCCGTCCGACCATCATCGTCGGCAAAACCCAGATCGGTTTCGGCGCCCCCAACAAACAGGGCAAAGCTTCCGCCCACGGTGAACCGCTCGGCGATGAAGAGATCAAAGCTCTGCGCGATAATCTGAACTATACCGAAGCACCTTTCACTGTCGCCGCCGATGTTAAAGCTTACTGCGATGCATGCGTTGCCGACAGCAAAGCCAAAGCCGCCGACTGGGATGCCAAATTCAAAGCATTCTGCGATGCCGATGCCGCCGCTGCCGACCTCGTTGACAAATATCTCAATCAGGTCGTTCCGGAAAACATCCTCGAAGAACTGCTCAAAGTCGCTCCGGTCAGCGAACCGGTCGCTTCCCGTGCCAGCAGCGGTACGATCCTCCAGAAAGCTGCTGAACTGGTTCCCGCTCTTTTCGGCGGTGCTGCCGACCTTGCTCCTTCAACCAAGAGCAACATCAAAGGCGAAGCTGACTTCTCCGCTGAAAATTACGGCGGCAGAAACATCCACTTCGGCGTCCGTGAGCTTGCCATGGGTCTTGCCGCCAACGGTATGGCTGCCAATGGTACTGCGATCCCCTACAGCTCGACCTTCTTCGTATTCTCTGACTATATGAAACCGGCGATCCGTCTTGCCGCCATCCAGAAACTGCATCAGATCTACATCTTCACTCACGACTCTTTCTATGTCGGTGAAGACGGTCCGACCCATGAGCCGATCGAACAGATCGCCATGCTCCGCAGTATTCCCGGCGTCACCGTCATCCGTCCGGCGGAAGCTCACGAAGTCGCCGGTGCCTGGGCAGCAGCCCTGCAGGCTGACGGTCCGGTCGCACTGCTTTTGACCCGTCAGAACCTCAAACCCTACGATGAAGAAACTGCCGCCAAAGTCGATGTTTCCAAAGGTGCATTCGTGGTCAGTGATGAAGAAGATTTCGATCTGATCCTGGTCGCCACCGGTTCCGAAGTCAATCTGGCTCTGGATTCTGCCGAATTGCTCCGCAAAGAGGGTGTCAAAGTCCGCGTGGTTTCCATGCCCTCACAGGAACTTTTCCTCCAGCAGGATTACGAGTATCAGGAAGAAGTGCTGCCCAGCTGTTTTGATGCGATCGTTTCCATCGAAGCCGCCAGCACCTTCGGCTGGGAACGCTTCACCGGTCTCTACGGTCTCAACATCGGTCTGAACCACTTCGGTGCTTCCGCTCCGTACAAAGTGCTTGCCGAAAAATTCGGCTTCACCCCGGAAGGCGTGGTCAACCAGATCCTGGAATTTTTCAGCTGCGAAGATGACGGCTGCGACTGCGGTTGCGAAGACGGCAACTGCGATTGCGACTGCGATTGCGACAAATAATTTTGTCCGTCAATGCATGAATAAATTCAGGGTGCAGGGGAAACAGCTTCCTTGCACCCTGTTTTTCAACAATCAAACCTGAGGAACCAAACCATGTCCGGAATATTCAAAGCCTACGATATACGGGGTATCTACCCCAATGACATCAATGCCGACATTGCCTATGCCATAGGCAGAGCCTACATCACCTTTACCGGTGCAAAAAAAGTAGTCATCGGCAGAGATATGCGCCCCCACTCACAACAGCTTTTCGACGGTATCAGCAAAGGTATCACCGATCAGGGAGCTGACGTGATCGATCTGGGTTTAAGTTCGACTCCCCAGAGTTATTTTGCCAACGGCACACTCAAAGCAGACGGCAGTGTGATGATCACTGCCAGCCACAACCCCGGAGAATGGAATGGTTTCAAACTCTGCAAAGCCGATGCAGTTCCCATCAGCGGAGCAACCGGCATCATGGACATCCAGAAGATCGCAGAGGAAAAGTCCTGGCAGGATCCTCCGGTCAAAGGAAAAATCTCCACTTACGACATCACCGGAGAATATGCGGCATTCCTGCGTTCATTTGCCAAGCTTGACCGCAAACTCAAGGTCGTTGTGGACTATGCCAATGCCATGGGCTTGTATGAGATTGCCGGAGTCAGAGATCTGTTTGACATTGTTCCGCTTTATGATGTGATGGATGGGACATTCCCCAACCATGAAGCAAATCCGCTGAAAACCGATACTCTTGATGCCATCCGTGCCAAAGTAAAAGAGGTGAAAGCCGATTTCGGAGCAGCCTTTGACGGCGATGCCGACCGCTGCGGATTCATTGACGACAATGGTGAAATAATCCCGATGGATCTTTTCACCGCCCTTATCGCCCAGGATATTCTCTCCCGTGGTCCGGCGACGATCCTCTACGATCTGCGTTCCAGCAGAGCGGTCAAAGAGTGCATTGAAAACAACGGCGGCAAAGCCATCCAGTGCCGGGTGGGACACGCTTTCATCAAAAATCAGATGCGGGAAAATGATGCCGTTTTTGCCGGAGAACTTTCCGGACACTACTATTTCAAACAGAACTTCACCGCCGAATCACAGGGATTGGCAATGATCATGCTCGCCAATTTGATCTGTGCGAAAAACTGCCCGCTCCACGAATTGATCGCCCCGTTGAAAAAATATTTTTCCAGCGGAGAAATCAACTCAAAAGTGGCGGATGTCAAACCGGTTCTGGCAGAGATAAAGGAAAAATATGCCGATGGTCACATGTTTGAACTCGACGGTATTTCTTCAGAATACAGCGACTGGTGGTTCAATGTCCGTGCCTCCAATACCGAACCGCTTTTGCGGCTGATCGTGGAAGCCGACACGGAAGAACTGATGAAAGAAAAACGTGATGAGCTTCTTGCCATCATCCGCAAGTGATCCGCCATGGCTGAATATTTTGATATTTACGATGAGGCGGGTAAGTGCCTCGGAACCGCTCTGCGCAGCGAGTGTCACGGCAACCCCGCCCTGATCCACTGTACCGCACATGTAGTAGTGAAGCATCCGGAAACGGGTGCTTTGCTGCTCCAGAAAAGACGCATGGATAAAGATATCCAGCCGGGAAAGTGGGATACTGCCGTCGGCGGTCACCTGGATGCCGGAGAAACTTTTGAAACAGCCGCATTGCGGGAACTTGCTGAAGAACTCGGAGTGACAGAAAAAGTAACTCTGATCCATCTTTTTGACAGCAAAATACGCAATGATATTGAATCGGAAAATGTCCGCATTTTCGGCGTGGAACTTGCCGGACCATTCAACTTCCAGCAAAGCGAGATCGATGATGTGCGATTTTTCACTGCCGGAGAATTGGATGATCCGGAGTTCCGAAAAAAATGTACGCCTAATTTGATCACAGAACTTGCGGAATTGAAAAAAACCGTATTTTATCCGCCTGAAATTTGACAAAGCAGTATACTCCGGCGTATATTATACCATATTGATTTCTTACAGTAATATTATAACAGGAAGAAAAAAATGAAAGTTGCAATTATGATGGGCAGCAAAAGCGATCTGGAGATCGTGCGCAATGCCTTTGACGTACTGGATGAATTCGGCGTTCCTTTCACCGCCCGGATCATGTCAGCACACCGTACCCCGCATGAAGCTGCTGAATTTGCCGCCAATGCTGAAGCCAACGGATGCAAAGTGATCATCTGCGCTGCCGGTATGGCGGCACACCTCGGCGGAGTGGTTGCCGCACACACCACATTGCCGGTCATCGGCATCCCCATGGCTTCCGAACCATTTAAAGCGGTGGATTCACTTCTTGCCACAGTGCAGATGCCTCCCGGTATTCCGGTGGCAGCAGTCACCTGCGGTAAAGCCGGAGCAAAAAATGCGGCTCTCTATGCAGTCAGCATCCTCGCTACTGCCGATGCAGAGCTGGCAGCGAAACTGAAAGCTTTCCGTGAAAAACAGAAAAATCAGGTTCTTGCCGCCGATAACGAATTGCAAAATGAACTTAACGCAAGAAAATGCGAAAAAAATTGAAGTTTTTTTAAAAAACGATTTGCATTTTTACCAAAGTGCGGTTATTTTATGTAACTGTTATCCGACAACACATCGGATGCTCAAGGTGGACTGGTAGCTCAGTCGGTAGAGCATCGCCCTTTTAAGGCGGGTGTCCCGGGTTCGAGTCCCGGCCAGTTCACCATTCTTTTTGTTTATTTTTATTTTCAGTTATAATGAGGTAGTAAAATGAGTAAAGTCTGCGCCATCTGCGGCAAAACCAAAGGCAACGGCGGTTGCATCACCCGCAAGGGTTTGGCGATCAAAGCCGGCGGTATCGGTATGCACGTTGTGAAAAACGTCAAACGCAAGTTTGAAGTCAATTTGCAGAATGTCAAAATCAATGAAGGCGGCACGGTCAAAACCGTCAAAATGTGTACCGCCTGCATCCGTACCGGAAACTACGTCAAAGCGTAATCCGGCGGACTTTGGATTTTTGAATGACAACGGACGAAGTTCAGTGAACTTTGTCCGTTTTTATTTGCCACAAAAAAAGGGGAATAAAAAAAATGTTGGGTCTGGGAGACTTCTATATCACCGCAGCGGTCATTGGCAGCGTTGCTGCATCAGCTTTCGGCGTTTGTTATGGTGCCATCCACTGGAACAAAGGACAGGATGACAAATGATTTGCGCAACGATTGGAGAATCTGTCAACACATGGGCAATGGGTGGATTGCTGCTGCTCTATGTGGCAATCATCACTTATCTCGGTTTCCGCGGATTCCGCAAAACCAACAGCAGCAGTGACTACCTGCTTGCCGGACGTTCTGTAAACCCCTTTGTCATGGCAATGAGTTACGGTGCGGCATTTATCAGCACCTCGGCACTGGTGGGATTCGGCGGCATTGCCGGAGAATACGGCATGGGGCTGATGTGGCTGGTATTTATGAATATCGCTTTCGGCATCATTATTGCCTTCATATTTTTCGGCAAACGCACCAGACGGATAGGTCTGGCACTTGATGCAAAAACTTTTCCGGAATTCATCGGCAAACGTTTTCAAAGCGAAAAGATGAAAATCTTTATTGCCGCCGTGATATTCTGTTTCCTGCCACTTTACTCCAGCGTGGTGTTGATCAGCGGAGCAAGATTTTTACAGGAGATAATGGGGCAGGATTACCGGCTGGTACTTTTGATCTTTGCGGCGGTGGTAGCAGTTTACGTTATTTTCGGCGGATTGAAAGGCGTTATGTATGTCGATGCTCTCATCGGCACTGTAATGGTTGCAGGGATGCTCACATTGCTGATCCTCTGCTATGTAAAACTCGGCGGAGTGACCAGTGCCCATCAGGCATTGACCGATATGGCACATCTGGTTCCGCAGCAGGATTATGAACTCGGGCATCGTGGATGGACCGTCATGCCGGAATTCAATTCCGTATGGTGGTGGACGCTGGTTTCCAGCCTGATGCTCGGCGTCGGCATCGGAGCTTTGGCTCAACCGCAGTTGGCGGTGCGTTTCATGACAGTAAAAAGTGACCGTGAACTCAACCGGGCAGTGATGGTCGGTTCGTTTTTCATCCTCTGTACCGCCGGAGCGGCATACATGATCGGAGCTTTGAGCAACGTGTTTTTCTACTACACCGACAAGGGCGTCGCCGAAGGGGAATCCCGGTTGGCGATCGAAGTTGCCGGAGGCAATCCGGATTTGATCATACCGATATTCATCCGTGAGGCTCTGCCGCCGGCAGTGTTGTATATTTTCGCCCTGACCATGCTCTCGGCGGCAATGTCCACGCTTTCAAGCTTGTTCCACGTCAGCGGCAGTTCCATCGGGCATGATATTTGCGGAAAATTCAACCGAAACGGCGACAAACCGCTGATCACCAGACTTGGAGTATGCTTCGGCATCCTGATAAGTCTGTTTTTCGCCTTTATTCTGCCTGAAGGCGTGGTGGCACGCGGCACAGCTATATTCTTCGGAGTTTGTGCGGCTGCATTTCTGCCGGCATATGCGGCGGCACTCTACTGGAAACGGGCGACCAGAGCCGGAGTATGGGCAGCGATTGCGGTGGGAGCCGGGGTTTCCGCATTCGGCTTGCTTTTCCTGCACAAAAAAGAGTCAGCGATGCTGGGCATCTGCGAAGCTCTTTTCGGGAAAACAGAATTGATCTCCGCTCATCCGTGGCCCTATGTCGATCCATTTGTATACGCATTGCCGCTTTCCATACTGACCTTGATCGTGGTCAGCTTATGTACTGCGCCGCCGGATGAGGAACATCTGAAAAAATGCTTTGACCGGCAATAAGCGATCCTGCCGGGCAATACACTTTCCGGAAAAATATCTGTCTGCCGCCACTCAACATCCGGCATATAGATATTTTTTTATATTTTAAATAAAATATAGTTTGAAAAAGATATTTTTTGTGTTATATTATGAGTGCGGCGTTGTAAAGAAGGTTTTTCACCGTGGTCGTCGCAGCGGTGGGAACGCGGTCAAAGTGCGTGCGAAACGCTTTTGTCCGCAAAGGGACTTTCTTTAATTTATGCGTCAGGACAAGATTTTGAATATTCCGGCGATCCGCCGGATGCCCACATACTTGCATAAGCTTTTGAAAATGCAATCTGAGGGGCGCACCAGTGTTTCTTCCACTGAGCTTGCCGATTACATGCATATTGAGCTTATCGTAGTCCGCAAAGATATTTCCCTTACCGGCATTTCCGGACAGCGACGGGTCGGTTACGACATCAACGAACTTATCCGTTATATCAAAAATTATCTCGGTTGGGAAGAGACTCTGCCGGCGGCACTGATCGGTGCCGGAAGTCTGGGAACCGCCCTGCTCGGGTACAACGATTTTGAACTTTACGGTTTTCACATCGATCAGATTTTCGATTGCGCCCCGGAAAAAGTAGGCAAGGAGATCTACGGGAAAAAAGTCCGTCACATCGATGAAATGGCACAAGCTTTCGGGGAAAAAATGCCGGAAATAGCCGTCATTTGTGTTTCCAATTCCGCGGCGCAGGAGGTGGCGGACAAGCTGGTTTCTCTCGGGGTAAAATATATTTGGAACTTCGCCAATGTTTCTCTCAAAGTCCCATCGCATGTGGTCGTCCAGCGTGAAGTCATCGCCGGCGGTCTGGCAATGCTGGCGGTAAAACGCAAGCAGGACAGAGAACAGAAGCGGGGTTGATTTTTTATAGCATCAATTTTGAGTATACAAAAATCAACACGCTGTCCGCAGAAGGGGGAATAACGGCGGCAATAAAAAAATTGTGGTTTGTACCGCAGCAATGCGGTATTGGTTTTCATAAAACAAAAAGAGGTTTGAAAAATGTGTTGCAACAAATTGTCGGAAGGAGCAGCCGCCAAATTTGCCGAACTCGATGCTTTCATCGAAACTCTCGGCATTGACCGTGATGATGAACGCCGTCGCGGCCGGTTGATCCAGGTTTTGCACCGCGCGCAGGATATCTTCGGTTATCTGCCCCGCGAAGTCCAGATTCATGTAGCCAAGAAACTTTTCCTCACTGAAGCTCACGTTTCCGGTGTGGTCAGTTTCTACAACTACTTTTCCACCGAGCCGAAAGGCAAATACTGCATCGACGTCTGCATGGGAACTGCCTGCTACGTCAAAGGTTCAGAAAAAGTTCTTTCCGAAATCGAGCGTGTTCTCGGCATCAAAGCGGACACCAACCCGACTCCGGATGGTCTTTTCTCAATTTCCGCACTCCGTTGCGTCGGTGCCTGCGGACTGGCTCCGGTGATGATCGTCAACGGCAAAGTCTACGGCAAAGTCACTCCGGCCAAAGCGGTCGAAATTGTCAACGAATACAAGAAGCTGGGGTAATACAATGAAAAAAATTGCTTCTCTGGAAGCGTTGAATGACGCTTTCAATGCTGCAAAAGGCAAACTTGCCCTCCGCAGCACTGCTGAACATGATATTAATTCCGTCAAAAAAGATATTCTCTGCTGCGGCGGTACCGGATGCCATGCATCCAACGCCAAAGAGCTGATGGACAATCTGAATAAGTACATCAAAGAAAACGGTCTGGAAAATGATGTCCGTGTCGTACAGACCGGCTGCTTCGGTTTCTGTGCCCAGGGTCCGATCGTCAAAATCATGCCCGATAACGTTTTCTACGTGCAGGTCACTCCGGAAGATGCCAAAGAGATCGTGGAAAGCCATATTGTCGGCAAAAAAATGGTCGAGCGTCTTCTTTTCGTCGAACCGATGCTCAAAGAGCGCATCCACGACTATGCGACGATGTCCTTCTATGCCAAACAGCAGCGCATTTCTCTGCGTAACTGCGGTCTGATCAATCCGGAAGACATCGATGAATATATCGCCAACGACGGTTATCAGGCTCTCGGCAAATGTCTTTTCAAAATGACCACCGATGAAGTTGTGCAGGAAGTTCTCAATTCCGGTATCTGCGGACGCGGCGGCGCCGGCTTCCCCACCGGTATGAAATGGAAGATCGCTGCTTCGGTAAAAACTGACGAAAAATATATTGTCTGTAATGCCGACGAAGGTGACCCCGGTGCATTCATGGACCGCTCCATCATGGAAGGCGACCCGCACAGCGTTATCGAAGCTATGGCTATCGGTGCTTACGCTATCGGTGCCCAGAAAGGTCTGGTTTACATCCGTGCCGAATATCCGCTCGCTGTCAACCGTTTGAAATTCGCCATCGATCAGGCCCGTGAAGTCGGCTTGCTCGGCGACAACATCATGGGAACCGATTTCAGCTTCGATATCGAAATCAAACTCGGTGCCGGTGCATTTGTCTGCGGTGAGGAAACTGCTCTGATCCACTCCATGGAAGGTCAGCGTGGCGAACCGACCACCAAACCTCCGTTCCCTGCCAACATCGGCGGCGGCTACTGGGGCTGCAGCACCAACGTGAACAACGTTGAGACCTATGCCTCCATCCCGGTCATCATCAACAAAGGTGCCGCCTGGTATGCCAAAATCGGTAACTGGCAGCCCGAACTGGATGAAAACGGTAACTTCAAACGCACCATCAGCGGCAACAGCGGTACCAAAGTTTTTGCTCTTGCCGGTCAGATCAACAACGTCGGTCTGGTGGAAGTCCCGATGGGAACCACTCTGCGTGAGATCATTTATGAAATCGGCGGCGGTATTTCCGGCGGTCGTGAATTCAAAGCGGTGCAGACCGGCGGACCTTCCGGCGGATGTATCACCAAAGAAAACCTCGACACCCCCATCGATTACGGCAACCTTTCCAAGATCGGTTCAATGATGGGTTCCGGCGGTATGATCGTGTTGAGCGACAAGGACTGCATGCCCGCCATGGCGAAATTCTATCTGGACTTCACCAAAGATGAGTCCTGCGGTAAATGCACCCCCTGCCGTATCGGTACCCGCCGTATGCTCGAGATGCTGGAAAAAATCTGCGACGGCAATGGTACGGTCGAGATGCTCGATGAACTCGAATCTCTTGCCAAGACCATCTGCGATACCGCTCTTTGCGGTCTCGGTCAGACTGCCCCGAACCCGATTCTGAGTACTCTGCGTTATTTCCGTGATGAGTATATGGCTCACGTCGTGGACAAAAAATGTCCCGCCGGTACCTGCCCGAAACTCTATACGCTGACCATTACCAATGATTGTATCGGCTGTACCAAATGCAAACGCAACTGCCCGGTCGATGCCATTGTCGGCGAATTGAAACAGCTTCATGTCATCGATACCGCCAAATGTATCAAATGCGGTGCCTGTATCGACGGCTGCCCGAAAAAAGCGATTGTCAAAGGATGAGTGTAACAATGAACAGTGTCAATCTTACGATCAACGGCAAGCAGGTAACCGTTCCTGCCGGTTCCACCATTCTGGATGCCGCCCGCCAACTCAATATCAACATTCCGACTCTCTGCTACTGCGACAAGCTGGGCTGCGGTATTTCCAACAAGCCCACCAGCTGCCGTATCTGTGTGGTTGAAGTCGAACGCCGCCGCAACCTTGCCCCCGCCTGCGCCACTCCGGTAATGGAAGGCATGGTTGTCCACACCAACAGTCAGCGCGCTCTGAATGCCCGCCGCACTGTGTTGGAACTGATGCTCAGCGACCACCCGCAGCAGTGCCTGACCTGCGCCAAGAGCCAGGATTGCGAACTGCGTATGCTCGCCGCTGAATTCGGCATTCAGGAAATCGCTTTCTCCGGTGCGAAAAACCGTTTTCCGGTCGATTCCTCCAGCGAAGCGATCATGCGTGACCTTTCA
This sequence comes from Victivallaceae bacterium, assembly GCA_045534015.1. Taxonomy (GTDB): domain Bacteria; phylum Verrucomicrobiota; class Lentisphaeria; order Victivallales; family Victivallaceae; genus UBA1784. The sequence continues at coordinate 52,825 of JAZSIZ010000171.1, forward strand.
AAATGTATCATGTGCCGCCGCTGCGAAACCGTCTGTAACAATGTTCAGACTGTCGGCGCATTGACCGGTAACGGCCGCGGATTTTCCGCCAAGGTCGGTACCGCCAGCATGATTCCGCTTGCCGATACCAACTGTACCTTCTGCGGACAGTGCGTCAACGTCTGCCCGGTCGGTGCAATTACCGGTATCAGCTACGTGAAAAAAGTCTGGGCGGCGATCAACAATCCTGCAAAAACCGTTATCGTACAGACTGCTCCGGCGGTGCGTGTTGCCGTTGGTCAGGAATTCGGTTTTGAAGCCGGTGTTCCGGTGACCGGCAAACTGGTCGCCGGTCTGCGTGCGCTGGGTTTTGACAAAGTTTTCGACACCAACTTCTCTGCCGACCTCACCATCATGGAAGAGGGCAATGAGATCGTCGAAAGAGTCAAAACCGGCAAAAACCTGCCGATCCTCACCAGCTGCTGCCCGGGATGGATCAACTTCATCGAGCATAACTATCCTGATCTGCTCCACATTCCTTCCAGCTGCAAATCACCGCAGCAGATGTTCGGTGCGATCGCCAAGAGCTATTATGCCGAGAAGATCGGTGTAAAACCCGAAGATCTCGTTGTGGTTTCCATCATGCCCTGTCAGGCGAAAAAATACGAAGCCGCCCGTCCGGAATTTGCCCCCAACGGCGTCCGTGATGTGGACTACGTGGTCACCACCCGTGAACTTTGCAAAATGTTCCGTGAAGCCGGTATCAACCTCGCCAATATGGAAGATGACAAATTTGACAGTCCGTTGGGCGAATCCAGCGGTGCCGCCGACATTTTCGGTGTGACCGGTGGTGTGCTTGAAGCAGCCTGCCGTTCCGTCTACTTCATGCTCAACGGCAAGAACCTCGACGGCGATGCCATCAACTTCCGTGCAGTCCGCGGTCTGGACGGCATCAAGGAAGCCAAAGTGGAAATCGCTCCGGGAACCACCATCAATGTGGCGGTCTGCTCCGGTCTGGGCAATGCCCGCAAAGTGCTGGATACTGTCCGCAAAGATCCCAACCGCTTCCAGGCGATCGAGATCATGGCATGCCCCGGCGGCTGTATCAACGGCGGCGGTCAGCCCTTCCTCCACGGCGACACTGCGCTGCTGGAAAAACGCATGAACGGTCTTTATACTGAAGATGAAGGCAAAACTCTGCGTCTTTCCCACGAAAACAGCGACATCAAGAAACTTTATGACGAGTATCTTGGTCAGCCCGGCAGCGAAAAAGCTCACAAGCTGCTGCATACCCACTATCACGAAAAGTAATTTTCAAGTGATAACAAGCCCGGATGGTAAAACGTCCGGGCTTTTTTTACAGTTATTCTGCAAAAAAATTTGCATTTGTTCTCTGCCGGATTATATTAAAAACAGCCGTACCGCGGAACAGGCAGATTTAACAGGAGGGGAAAAGGATGAACAAAGCAGTTTTACTGTTTTTACTCACTTTTGCAGCGCTGATCCTGCATGCTGAAATCAGGATATTCAAGGGATGGAGTAAAAGTTCATCGGATTGCATTGCCACTTATTATGACGGGAAACTTTTCCGGGGATGGAGTACGAGTTCATCGGATTGTATTTACACACTGCATCATGGAAAAATATACCGGGGATGGAGTACAAGTTCGTCGGATTGCGAAGCAACGGTATACAACAGTAAACTTTACAGAGGATGGAGCACAAGTTCATCAGACTGCATTGCAACCTTATACGAAAACAGAATATACAAGGGATGGAGTACAACTTCGTCGGACTGCATTGCCACGTTTTATGAGGGCAGACTTTACAAAGGATGGAGTACAAGTTCATCGGACTGCATAATGACATTTTCAGATGAGCCGACTGCCACGCTGATTTTCAATTTGATCTTCCACTATTACAAAGGCTGGCTGCTCTGATCTGCCGGGCTGTTCCCCCCTCTTTGAGCCGTTGCGGAAATTTGTCATGCGACGGCTCTTTGACTTGAAAAAAGTGTAACGGCGTGTTATATTATAACATGGTTGTATGGATTTTTTCCAATAAACTCAAGCAATAAACGTAAATGGAGAAACACAAATGAGTTGTCCGTATCAGTGCTCGCATGAAGTCGAGCAGATGTGCCGCGTCGCCAAAGGCGTCAAGCACGGTCCGGCTCCCATCCCCGAAGAGGGTAAATGGGTCAAATCCAAACAGATCAGCGACATTTCCGGTCTTACCCACGGTATCGGCTGGTGCGCTCCCCAGCAGGGCTGCTGCAAACTGACGCTGAACGTCAAAGACGGTGTCATCCAGGAAGCTCTGGTCGAAACTCTCGGCTGCTCCGGTATGACCCACAGTGCCGCTATGGCTTCAGAGATCCTGCCCGGTAAAACCATCCTCGAAGCTCTCAACAGCGACTTGGTCTGCGATGCCATCAACGTGGCTATGCGCGAACTTTTCAAACAGATCGTTTACGGTCGCACCCAGACTGCTTTCAGCGAAGGCGGATTGCCCATCGGTGCCGGTCTGGAAGACCTTGGCAAAGGACTGCGTTCACAGGTCGGAACCATGTTCTCCACCGCTGAAAAAGGTCCCCGTTATCTGGAAATGGCAGAAGGCTATGTTCTGGAAATCGGTCTGGATACCAATGATGAGATCATCGGTTACAAATTCGTCCACCTTGGCAAAATGATGGAAGCCATCCGCAACGGCGTCTGCCCCGGCGAAGCTTTCGAGAAAAATGTCAAGACCTACGGCCGTTTCGATGAAGCGGTCAAAACCATCGATCCGCGTAAAGAATAAGGAGTTCAGACCATGAGTGTGAAATTTGAAGGTTACGAACGCCGTATCGCCAAGATCGAAAAAGCGTTGAAAGAATTCGGCATCGAGTCTCTCGAAGCCGCCCGCGATCTCTGCCTTGCCAAAGGTGTGGATGTTGAAGCCATCGTCCGCGGCGTTCAGCCGATCGCTTTTGAAAACGCCGTCTGGGCATACACCCTCGGTGCCGCCATCGCCATCAAAGCCGGAACCAAAACTGCTGCCGAAGCCGCCGAGAAAATCGGTCTGGGTCTGCAGGCTTTCTGCATCCCCGGTTCTGTGGCTGACAGCCGTGAAGTCGGTATCGGTCACGGTAATCTCGCCGCCATGCTGCTGCGCGAAGAAACCAAATGTTTCTGCTTCCTCGCCGGTCACGAATCTTTCGCCGCCGCCGAAGGTGCTATCGGTATTGCCAAAACTGCCAATAAAGTCCGTAAAGAGCCGCTCCGCGTCATCCTCAACGGTCTGGGCAAAGATGCCGCTTACATCATCAGCCGTATCAATGGTTTCACCTTTGTTGAAACTGAATACGACTACTACACCGGCGAATTGAAGATCGTGGAAGAAAAACCCTTCTCCAATGGTCCCAAAGCCGCAGTGAAATGCTACGGTGCCGATGATGTCAGCGAAGGCGTTGCCATCATGATCAAAGAAGGTGTCGATGTTTCCATCACCGGTAACTCCACCAACCCGACCCGTTTCCAGCACCCGGTTGCCGGAACCTACAAGAAATGGGCTATCGAACACGGCCGCAAATACTTCAGCGTCGCTTCCGGCGGCGGTACCGGTCGTACTCTGCACCCGGACAACATGGCTGCCGGTCCTGCCAGCTACGGCATGACTGATACCATGGGCCGTATGCATGGTGATGCCCAGTTTGCCGGTTCTTCCAGCGTTCCTGCTCACGTGGAAATGATGGGCTTGATCGGTATGGGTAACAACCCGATGGTCGGTGCTTCTGTCGCCGTTGCCGTTGCGGTTTCCGAAGCGAAGTAATCCGCCCTGCTTAAAAGCTGAAAAACTCCGTCAGTATTGCGCTGACGGAGTTTTTTTATGTCGATTAAAACGGCATTTTCCCGGGGAATTCCGGTTGCCCGCTGATAAAAAAAGCAAGCTCCATGCTTATTTTATGCCTGGTTCGCCAACCGCATAAAAAAACAAGGAGCTTACAGTAATAAATGATGATTTGTCACATCCGGATTGAAAATACAAACATCACATTAACCATACAGATTTTCAGATGGCACGGATCTTCAGATGACCGCCATTATCATGGACAATACGTTTGCCGCTCTTTCTGGCTTCATCGGCATCGGCGATTGCCTTGAGGATCGCGGCGGAAGCATTTTCCACAAATTCCTGCTCGATCTTCTTTCCGGTTTCGGCGCAGGCACGTTCCGGATAGCCCATCGCACCGACGATCACATCTTTGCGCTGGCTGGTCTGAATAACTTCCTGTTTGAGATCGGTAAATGATTCCCGGAGCTGGTAACTGTCGGGATCTTTACGCAATCTTTCTGCAACTTCCGGTTCATCCATCACGATTTCCGGACGGACAACTTCCGGACACCAGTGGAGAAGCAGTGATGTTTCCGCATCGGAAGCATGATAATCCTGTTCATCAAACATTTTTGTCCAGGTCGGTGAAAAATCCCAGATCTGGGTAACGAGAATAAGAGTGTCGCGCAGAGCCGGATTGAGCCACTTCAAGATCCGCAATGATTCTTTGAGGTGGAGCAGACTTTCACTGCCGCCGTGACCGGGGAGAATAATGATATTGCGGAAGCCCTGAAGCACCAGAGATTCGATAACTTCACCGACCAGATTGGAAAAGGTGTTGGGTTTGACATTGATCGTCCCCTGAAGCATGCCGCCGCTGAATGTGTAATTGAGTACGGGGGCGGCAATACAGCCGAGTTTCTGTGCCAGAGCCTTGGAACAGAATTCGGCATTGCGGATGTCGGTATCCAGCGGCAGATGAAAACCGTGCTGTTCGCACAATGCATAAGGAAGGATCACGGTCTGATTGGTTTTGAGGTATTCCTGCAGTTCACGGACTGTCAGATCCTGCATACGATAGTATTTCATAACACTCTTGCTCCTGATAAAATTGTTTTGAGGTTGTTTGAATAATATATCGCCAACACAGCACTCTGTCAAGACAGAATTTTCAACTTTCAGTATAACGGATGAAAAAGTTGCTTTTCAATTGATAATTTTACTTCAGAAAACTTGCAATCACATGGTACATGCATTATATTTTATATGATTATATGAATAACATCACCATGGAGAAAATATTTTGATCCGCACCCAGAAAAAAACTGAAGAAGAAGTAATGCCGGGACACCGGGTGAGAATATGGCACATATTCCTCTGTTCTGTGATGATCCTCGCACTGCTCGCCATGATCTCTCATTCACCGCAGGATTGGAATACGCTTAACGGCGGAGTCGATGCTCCGCTGATGAACTGGATCGGATTGCTCGGAGCAAGATTCAGTTTATTCATGCTTTTCACATTCGGGATAGCCGGTTATGTCATCGTTGTGCTGTTTCTGCTGCGTTCATTCCGGCTGCTCTTTCCGGGAGCCGGCAGTTTCCGCACCTTTATCAGCGGCACAGTTCTGGTTACACTCGGGGTGATGCTGCTGCTTGCTTTGAATCCTGAACATTTTTCCGCCATCACCCACAATCTGGGGCTGGGGCGCAATGAACCGGCATCGATCGCCAAAGCGATCCCCGGCGGTTTGATCGGACAGTTTCTGGCAGCCCCGAAATGTCCGCCCAATGTCGCCGAAGGATGTTTGAGAGAGCTTATCGGCATGATCGGGGTCATGGTCATCAGCTGGATCATGGTCACTGCCGGCGGCGTGATCATGTATATTTCAGACTGGCACGATTTGCTGCGCCGCTTCGTATTCACTCCGGGCGCAGCTGCTGCCGGAGGGGCTTCCCGTTCTCTGCTTCAGAAAATAGCCGAAAAACAAGCGGCACGAAATGAGGAAGCAAATGAGGAAGATTATCCGGAAGAAGATATTGAGAATGATGACGATGAAGAAACTGTTGATGATACTCCGGTTTCCCGCCCGAAATCACGATTGTCCGCTCTGCTGGCTTCCGGAGTTGAATTCGGAGAAGACACCGGAAAAAAAGCAGATAAATCTGCCTCCCGCACGGAAGATGAACTTGATTTTACCGGAGATGTTCCGGAAAATGATGAACTGATGGATGAAGATGAGGATGAGGTGGATGAGGATGAAGAACCTTCTGCAGTCCCTGCTGCCGGAGGAAAATTTTCAGTCGCGGCAGCTGCAGCGGTGCGCCAGAGTGAAATAGCTGAAACTCCGGCGGTCAGGCAGACCGTTGTCACCCGCGGTGAAAAAATCCGCGGTGAACACGGCGAATTTGTCCTGCCGCTGATCACCATGCTCGCAGAAGGAACCAATGTCGTCGGCGAAAGTTCTGACGCCATCGAACTTGCCCAGAGCAAAATCCAGCAGACACTGGAAAACTTCGCCATCCCGGGGAAAGTGACCGGTTACGTTTCCGGTCCCCGGGTAACCCGTTATGAGATCACTCTCGAACCGGGGGTGAATGTCAAAAAAGTTGAGCAAATTCAGGATAATATACGCATGGATCTTGCCGCCCAGAGCATCCGTGTGCTGGCTCCGATCCCCGGACGGTCTGTAGTCGGTATCGAAGTATCAAACAGCAAACCGGAAGCGGTCTTCATGCGCTCAATAATGGAAAGCAATGAGTGGAAAAATACCAAGGCGGAAATTCCTCTGGCTCTGGGGAAAAATGTTTCCGGCAAACCGGTGATACTCGATCTTGCCAAAGCTCCGCACATGCTGGTTGCCGGTGCCACGGGTACAGGTAAAAGTGTGTGTTCAAACTCTTTGATCGTCAGCTTGCTTTACCGTTTCAGTCCGGATGAATTACGGTTGATCATGGTCGACCCGAAAATCGTGGAATTCGATGCTTACAAAAAACTTCCGCATCTGCTTACTCCGATAATAAACGATTCGGCAAAAGTTCCCATCGCGTTGCGCTGGGCGGCGAATGAGATGGATCGCCGCTATCATGTACTTGCCAAAGTGGGCGTAAAGAAACTTTCAGAATTCAACAGCCGTCCGAAACCGGCAGAACCGGAATTCGACCATGAAGGAAATCCCATTCCGGATAAAATGCCGCTGTTGGTGATCATCCTTGATGAGCTTGCCGATTTGATGATGACCGAGGCAAAAAAAGATGTGGAAACCAACATCACCCGTATCGCACAGAAAGGTCGTGCCGCCGGTATCCATATCATCGTTGCCACCCAGCGGCCCAGTACTAATATCATCACCGGTGTGATCAAAGCAAATTTGCCGACCCGCCTCTGCTTCCAGGTGCGCAGTCTGGTGGACAGCCGGGTGGTGCTGGATACTCCGGGCGCAGAAAAACTGCTCGGCATGGGTGACATGCTGGTAATGACCAGTTCAAGCATGGAAATCGAGCGTGTTCAGGGCGCATGGGTCAAAGATGATGACATAAAAAACATTGTCAAATTCGTTTCCGATCAGGCTCCGCAGAGATTCAATGATAATGTGCTTGCCGAAACGGAAGATTCCGATGAGGATATTGATGAAGATATGGAAAAAATCGATCCGGAAGACCGCGCCGATATTGCTCCGCTGGTGCAGAAATATATGCGCCCGGGAGATGATGACACCATGCGCCGGGCTTTGGAAGTGGTCATTCTTGACCGCAAAGCCAGTACCAGTTATCTCCAGCGCAGATTGAAAATAGGTTACAACCGGGCGGCGGAACTGGTGGAGATGATGGAAGAACGCGGCATAGTCGGTCCCCCTTCCGGCAGCGGCAACAAGCGTGAAATTTTGATTTTTGACGGCATTGATATAGGATAAGAGGTGAGTGTTATGCTGGATTTTGGAACCGACATGGATCACCGCAAAGAGCAGGAAGAAAGTGATGATCTCTTTGCCACCGGAGAGTATGAAAGCAAAAAAGAAGATAACGCTCCGGTTGTAAATACGGAAAAAGAGGAACGGAAAAATTCAAAGCGGACACCGGTCAAACCTCCGGCTCTGCCGAAATACAAAGAACCGCCGACGCCTCCTCCGCCGCCGGTAAAACCGGTTTTGCGGAATAATCCGCATCTGCTTCACCGCCGGAGAAAGGCAGAGGATTTTTCCATCGAGGATAAAATGGAAGTTTCCCGTATCCTGAAAGCCGCCCGGAATGCCGCCGGGTTGTCAGTAAATGATGTGGAAAGTGCCACCCAGATCCGTGCCAGATACATTTCTGCTCTGGAAGATGCCGATTATGATAAACTGCCGCAACCGGTATATGTACTGGCATATTTGCGCAAACTCTGCAACCTGTACGATATTCCGGAAGATGAAGAAGAACAGCTTGTCCGGCCGTGGCGCAATATCCCGTGCGAACTGCCGGAAAATCTGCCGGCTGCCGTACAACAGGATGAGGATAACGAAAACCGTCATGTCCTTTACCGCCTGGAATTGATTCTGCTCGCCGCCGGTGCGGTCATCGTTATCGGACTGGTTGTCCTGATCATCGTGCTTACAGTATCATATTTCAGCGGCAAAGATGTGCCAAAAACCAAATTCGATAATACGAAACTGCTGGAAATTCAGGAAAAACCGGAATTGAAGATTCCGGAAAAAGAGACTATCAGACGTTAAAAACATATTTTCCTGAAAGTTACACTTGAAAAAGTACACTTTTGGAGCAATATTATATTAATGTACAAAATTCCGGTCCGGTAGCTCAGTGGATAGAGCAACTGCCTTCTAAGCAGTGGGTCGTGGGTTCGATTCCCCCCCGGACTGCCAAAAAAATAATCAGCCAACCGATTCTCGGTTGGCTGTATTTTTTTGGCAGCCCGGTGGAACGGGGAATTGGGTTGCCGGAGCAAAGCTCCGGCTCTCGTCACAAAGTTCCTCGTCAATTCCCCGCCCGGACTGCAGGTGCAGATTACCGATTCTCGGTTGGCTGTATTTTTTTGGCACTCCGGAGGAACGGGGAATTGGGTTGCCGGAGCAAAGCTCCGGCTCTCGTCACAAAGTTCCTCGTCAATTCCCCGCCCGGACTGCAAGAGGAGACTACCGATTTTCGGTTGGCTGTATTTTTTTGGCAGCCCGGTGGAACGGGGAATCGGGTTGTGGCTGTTGCAAAACCCTTAAAAAATAAAAAATCAGTTCAGAAGTATTTTCTGTTCATTTGCCGGTAGTTGCAGACACTTATCCTGCAATGTCATTGAAAGTTGCCGGAGAATACAGATTCTGCTCATGCAGTTGGCTTGAGCTATTTAAAGTGTTGCAGCAAGGTAAGCAATCAAACCGTCAGTAATGCACCGAGCCTGAAAGGCGCAGGTGCGAGGGGGTTGCGGGGGATTTTCCTCCCCCGCAGGTGCCAGCCGTGGTGCAAGTCTAATCCCTCTGTCGCCA
>JAZSIZ010000050.1:0-10144 GCA_045534015.1 Victivallaceae bacterium
ACAACAAGATCAGATGGCTGATCAAACAGGCTTATGGCTTCAGAGATCGTGAGTACTTCAAGTTAAAAATCTATCAACTGCCGGAAATTTCAAGCGAGAAATCTATATGAGTTTATGTCATAAACCGTCGAAGAGGCAAAATTATGTTTGGGGATTACTTTTCAGCAGTTGTCTTTAATAAGACTCTTATGTTCTCTATTTTTCAAAACAGAGATTTTTGCTATTTGGGAGTGTGTTTCTGTAAAACCTTACTCTCTAACGATTTGTGTATTTTGAAATCGTCAGCACTCAAGTGGTAAGAAAACAGAGAAAAAGGGGAGATTTTATTCAAAACACACTGCCTGAAGTCCAATTTTGAGATTCTCTGTTCGCAGCGGAGTTTTCTGTAAAACCTTGCAATTCAGGTGCAAAAGGCGCAAAAACTGCTTGCAATCGTCAGCACTTTTGCAAGCAGAGAATTTGTTCTGGTGGAGGTGGCGGGAGTCGAACCCGCGTCCCAACGAGGCATGATGAAGACGTCTACATGCTTGTTCCATCTTCAATTGTTTTTCGTCCTCCGTTTCGCCAATGGACAGGCAATCCTTCAGAACAGGCATTCTTTGATCTCGCAAAAATTCCGAATGCCGGAAATTTATGCCAGGGCGCTGGATGGCGCCGCTTACACCTTAGCACCCGGTCAGGCGCAGCGACGTGGCGGGATTATGCCGCCAATGCGTACTCTTCGTTCGCAGTTATTGTTTTAACCGGTGATTAACGAGGCCAACGGTCATCCTCGGCATGCAATCAACCCAGTACCTTCGCCGGTCGAATCCGGAACACCCCCGGAATTTTAATAAGCCAGTTATATTCAGCATATATAACCGATTCATAATATAATCCAACTCAGGCAACTTTTCAATATTCATAACGAAAAAAACTGACTTTTTATACACATTCACGATCTGTTATCCTACTGTCAACAGATTTTTTCACCAGCGGTTTCAATCAAAGCTTTTCTCCACCTATCATCAGTTTCGCCGGAAGTTTTACCATAAAACGCTTTTTATTCTCCGGATGACTGCGATATTTCAACCATTTCAAAAATTCATCCCGGTATCGCGAGTACGGTTGACGCAGCATCGCCAAGCCGGACATGGCTGATAATTCAGGCAGATAATCAAACACCAGCAGATAATAATCCCTGCCCAGCACAATATTCCGGGATTCTGCCCAGATTATCAGATTATTCGCCAACTCAACATTGAGCAGAAATATTCCTTTGGGCGGGTTATCCGCAAATACCCTCTGCCCGATACCGACGGCATCGGCCGGAGAAAAATAGGTATCCTGGGATTCAAGAAAAGTTCTGCCGGGAACCAGATGAATTCCTAAATCTGTACAAATTTCATAAAACGCAATGATTCTTTCTGCCTGATATGGTCTCATCGTCGTCGCCATTCTCCCGATAAGTGCAATATCATCTCCGGCATTGTCCCGGAGCCAACTTATCCCCGATCGGATACTCTCCCTGACATCCGTACATATCGCATCGAAAGTATCATAGTCACGATTCAGCAGTAATTGCGGAATATTTTTACGACGCAGAAGCTCCATCTCACACAAAAAACTGATATTCGGCAGTGGCCAGACAACCGCCCGGGAACAATTTGCACCGGAAGTCAATTCAGCTGAAAAATGAGCCACATCCAATAATCGACGGGGAATATCCCCGGGACGTTCCGGCAGAAGCAATTCATTATTCTGCTCCAGATAACTGTCATAAAAAGGGTAAGCTATCACGATCTCGTTTATGGCGTGATTCGGCTCGGCAGATATCAAAACAGTTCCGCTGCCACGGATGCCGGCAAGATATCCCGCCGCTGTCAATTCTTTTATAACATTTTCAATAGTGCTTCTGGAACAATTGTAGCGAAGCATCAGGCGATTGCGGGAAGGAATCGTTTTACCGACCTTGTAACTCCCGGATTTAATCTGGTCGATCATATCAGAAACAATGGAATCTTTTTTCTTCATAATTGAACTGCTTTTATTTGATTTCAATACTCTTTGTTCTATTAATATATCACGCTTTATGTCTGATGCAAGAGTCAAAACAAACAATCGCAAAAATAATACAAGCAGATAACTATTTAATTCAAAAACCAGTAAAAACACTTGAAAAACCATCCAAGCAATGCTATGTTTTTACTCGTTTTAACAGCAATGAAAATCAAAAAAACAATGATTTGCAAAAATAATACAAGCAGATAAGATAAAATAAAAATTCATTGAACCGATGTACAAAAATCACTCCAACTAAAAAAAAGGAACACGACCATGAAAAATCCGAAATCAGATTCTGCCGGCCTCCATATTCAGTACCTGAATGAAAGATGCTTATCTATTCTGCGATTCACCCTTATCGAATTATTAGTCGTCATTGCAATAATCGCTATTCTGGCGGCAATCTTGCTTCCGGCACTCAATTCCGCCAGAGAAGGAGGCAAGTCAGCCTCTTGTCTCAACAATATGAAACAACTCGGTGCCGGTACAATGCTGTATGCCGATGATCACAACAATACCGCTATGATGAAATTCGGTTATGACGGCGGGGAAAATGATTTCCCGTCATTCTTTCTGGCTTTTGCCCTTGCCAAAGGTACATTACGCGGTCCCAGCATCGGCAAAACAGTAACATTCGCTCCGTATATACCATCTCCGGCTTCGATCGTCTGCCCCGGAGCTGCTACAAATATCAATGGCGAATTGGTTGACAAACGTACCTCCGGCGGCGGTGCCAGCGGTTTTTACGGAGTCTATTTCCAGTATGATACCGTGCCTTATGTCAACAGCGGAGACCGCCCGGTTCAAGTCGGAGCTGACAACTATCGCTATGCATGGGATTTGAAAAAACTGCACCAGCCGACAGATGTGCCGCTTTACTTTGAAGCCTGGGATCACTCCAAACAGATGCAGCACTGCAACTTGAGTAACAGCGGATACAATCTCCATTTCCGCCACAACAAGGCGATGAATATCATTTTCGCAGATGGACATGTCAGCTCTCTGACCGCTGAAGCTTTTGCCGCTAAAATGACCGGCCCCATGACCACCTGGAAAGTCACCGTCGGTGACAGTAAAAAAGATATCGCCAATTAATCACGCTAAATAACAAACAACTAACAAGCAGGTGTTTCAATGCGTTATCTGTCAACAATCTCAATTTTACTGGCAATTTTCACTTTGCTTCAATCCCTCGCTGCCGGATACAAGATCCTGCTTCATCCGCAGGCTTCAGCAGTAGAAAAAAATGCAGCAATGGAAATGAAAAAATACGGAGAAAAACTGCTCGGACAGGAAATTTCCATAGTGCAAAACGCCGATAACAGCGGCAGATATATCCGTGTCGGAGCCAATGCCGATGCAGCCAAAGTGCTGAATGTTGATTTTGCCAAATTCGCAGACGATGAAATAATCATAAAAACTATCGGCAATGATCTGTATCTGGCAGGCGGTTCAACACGCGGAACTCTGTATGCCGTCTACGAATATCTCGAACGTTTCTGCGGTGTGCGTTTTTTCTCTCCAGAGGAAGAATTCATTCCAACCCTGAAAGATCTGCCGCAAGCTGATTACCGTTTCGCACCGCAAATCAAAGTCCGTCAGGTATCTCTCCATGTGTCGTCAGAAAAAGAACAGGCTTTCGCTGCAAAACGGCGTTTGAATGGAATTTTAAATAAACCAGTCCGCATTGAAGAAAAATGGGGCAGCGAAGAACAAATCCTCGGATGTCACACATTTCTGCGTTTTGCTCCGCCCAAAAAAGCCGCATTCGACGCAAATCCGGACTTCTACGCCATGATCAAGGGCAAAAGAGTGTACGATGCCCAGCTCTGCCTGACCAATGAAAGACTTCGTCAACACACTGTCAACTATATCCGGAACTGGTTGAAAGAAAACCCCAAAGCAACCAGAGTTTCCGTTTCAATGAATGATTACAACCGTTTCTGCGAATGCCCCGAATGTAAAAAATGGCTGAAAGACAACAATGGCATAACTTCAGATATTCTCCTGGACTTTGTCAATGACATCGCTTCCCGGTTGGAACCGGAATTCCCGGATATTGAATTCCTCACACTGGCTTACCTCACAGCCAGGACACCACCGCGTACTCAAAAAGCACGGCACAATGTCGGCATCATGTACTGTACGATCGAAGCTGATGCCGCTGAACCACTTGACAGTAAAGTAAACAGAAAAATTTTAGATGATCTGGCAAAATGGCGGGAAGCCGGAGCAAAAATATATCTTTACACCTACGTGACCAATGACAAATATTTTTTCCTGCCTCAGCCGAATATTGCAGCATTTGATCAGGATATTCGCAAAATGTTTTCTGAAAATCTGGAATGGTACTTCTGTGAATATCATGCTGACAAACCTGTTTTCGGCAACTTTTACTACCTGCGTCTGTATCTTATGAGCAAACTCTTGTGGAATCCGGACAGAGATCTTGACAGCCTGATCAAAGAATTCTGCATACCGTATTACGGCGATGCCGCCAATGAAGTAATGGATGCCCTGAAAATCATGTGCAAGGCTCCCGGCGAAAACCCCCTGATATATGTTTGCAATTTTGCCAGTTCAGTCATCCGTTCATTCGGCAGAGAAAACTTCCTTTCTGCATGGCACTCCATGCAGAAAGCAAGAGCTGCCGTCGCCAATGCCGCAGATGAATACAAAAAGCGGGTGGAGCTGGCAGCTGTATCATGGGATCTGGCATTGATGCATGATGGTTTTGATATTCTTTCGGCAGCGGAACGCCCGGAAGTGCTGAAAGATTTCGATGTTCCCGCCGTTTTGAGCAAAAGCATCGCTTTCCTCAAAGCAGAAGGATACAAACAATACGGCCCGGACAATCTATGCTCATGGGAAGCTTTCGAAAAAAGAATTCTGCGTATCTGCGGCAAAAATGACGGGATCCTGCCGGATAACACCGGAATTGAAAATATTCAGGGAATAAAAATCTGGAGTGCCGCAGAATTCCACCGTCCATTGAAACGGGGCATGAAATTCGTCAACGATCCGGATGCATTCGGCGGACGTGCAGCACATCTGATACATAACGGTAAATACATCTGGCGTATTGAGTTGGAAAATGCGTTGCGTGGCAAATACCGTATCGGAGTGATGGCAAAAGTGGAATATCAGGGAAATCACAGCAAAAATCTGCTCCGCGGCAACATCCTGGAATCCGGTGCCAGATGGAAAGAATGGAAAATTGGAATGCCGGCAAAATCAATGGGACCGGTAACAGGATACAACTTCTATCCCCTCGGACAATACACATTCCACGGATCGTTTGACTTATTCATTCAGGCAGAAAAAGATCCGGCGATAAAAAATCTTTATATCGACAGAGTCATATTGATACCGGTAAAGTAACTGTTGAATAATCGACACAGCGGCTGCCGCTTTCATTTTCTCTTGATCACTCTGATAAACTTCCGGTACATAAATACAGAGCATCACAACCGGCTGCGACCTTTCAACCGACCGGATTTGTCATAGTGATACACGGTATTCCCGGAACGCACCGATCTGCCTGCCGAACTGCCGTTGCCGCCGTAGTGATAGGTCGTACGTCCGCTTCCGGTACCGGAATTGCCACAGCTGCTGTCACGACGGTAAAAATCCAACGGTTCAACTGCCGAAAGCCAACACAGCACACTGAATACAGCCATCAACGCAACAACTTTTTTCATAATCTGTTACTCCCTGTTTCAAAAGAATATGCGTGGAGATTTTCAAGATTTGGGAGATGCTTATATGTTTAAGGAAGCGTTACGCAGCATTTATCGACAATCAAAGGATTCCTGTCATGCCAGAATGGCTTTTCGCCGGTGGAGCAAACTGGCAGAAGAAACCGGAATCCCGGAATTAAAAACGATGGCAGGAACGATCCGGGATAAATTGGATGGAATTGTGACCTGTTGGACATACCGGCATATCAGCAATGCAAAAATGGAAGGATTCAATAACAAGATCAGATGGCTGATAAAACAGGCATACTGCTTCAGAGACCGTGAGTACAACAAAATTGAAAATCTATCAGCTTCCGGAAATTTCAAGTTCAAAGGAGATATGAGTTTATGTCACAAACCGTCGAAGAGGCTTTTTCAAATGTTTCTTTGAAAAAATCAAGGTGATCAGTTTGGAAAAGTATGTTTTTTGACATGTTTTTTTATTCGATGGTTGCTTTTTTTGTTCCGGCGGTCTAAATTAACTCATCGTCAACAATCTCAAGAGGGGAGTTTTTGCAATGTTCAATAAATTTGCTGCCGCTGTTCTGCTGTTCTTTTCCATCATCTTTCTTTCCGGTTCCCATGTCGCTGCCGGAACGAAATTCATCCCGCCGGCTCTCGAAAATCCCGGTTCGTGGACGATGGTCATTGTGCCGGATGTGCAGGGGTACACCAAGAAAACCCGGAATTATGGAATTCTTGAAATCATGCATGCATGGATTGTTGACAATATCGGTACATTGAATATCCGGCAGGTTCTTTTTACCGGAGATCTGACCAACCGCAACGATCAACCGGAGGTCGAACCCGGAAGAAATGATCTTGTTTCTTCCGAGCAGTGGCGTGCTTTTTCCCGTGCCGCCGAGCGTCTTGATGGTCAGGTGCCGTATATTCTCTGTACCGGAAACCATGATTACGGAACCCGCAGTGCCGAAGGCCGCAGATCATTTTTTAATGATTTCTTTCCCACTGACCGCAATCCTCTTACCCGCCGTCAGCTGATCGCCTGCTGCACTAATGAATTCGGAATTACCACTCTTGAAAATGCTGCTTACGAATTTACCGCACCTCATCCGGACAACCGCAAGTTTCTGGTTATCAGTCTGCAATTTGCTCCGACGGACAGAAATCTCCAATGGGCAAAAGAGCTTGCCGCCCAGCCGCGTTTCAAAGATCATACCGGTATTCTGCTTACCCACTCTTATCTCGGCAGGGATGGCAAACGGCTGGAAAAGGAAACTTATGCGTTGAACAGAGCCGGCGGCAATGCCGGAGAAGCTATTTTTCAGAAACTGGTTTTCCCTTCAAAAAATATACGGCTTGTCATCTGCGGACATATTGCCAAACCGGATCTCTGGGATCACGGGATCGCTTTTTCCATGGATAAAAATTCTGCCGGAAAAAGTGTTGCCCAGATGGCATTCAATACGCAGGCTATCGGCGGCGGATGGCATGGCAGCGGCGGTGACGGCTGGTTGAGACTGCTGGAGTTTATGCCTGACAGAAAAACGGTCAAAGCCCGCACATTTTCTCCGTTTTTTGCGCTTTCGCCATCGACCTGGCATCTGGCGTGGAAACATGACAACCTCAGTGAATTTACTTTCGAGATCGACTGACACTGCTGCCAATTTCCGGCATCCCTTTATTTTCCATTGCTGAAGCTGTGGAGAGGAGAATATGGCAAAAAGTCCGGACAAACTCAATTCTCTTATGGTGGATGCCGATCTTTTTTTACACCATGCCGGAAAAACGGCTTGAATTTTACAAAAAAACATATATATTAATAAATTCAGGATATTGGGTATATAAATTTTGAATTCAGGATATAAAATATGTTTGGTAAAAATAAAGAAAAAGAGACCGCTGCTCCGGAAGCGGATAAGGAAATCAAGGCGGATCAAACTGCCGCCGACGGGGAAAATGCTCCTGTTGAGCCGGAACTTTCTGAAATTGAAAAACTTCAGAATCAGCTTGCTGAAACGCAGAGTAAACTGCTTTATTTGCAGGCGGAATATCAGAATTTCCGCAAGCGTACCGCCCGGGATATAAGCGATGCCAGAACTCATGCTGTGGAAGATACTCTTACTCCGTTTCTGAGTGTTTCTGATTTTCTCGGTATGGCGCAGATCGCTGCCGAAAAAACCGACAATCTTGATGCCATCAAGCAGGGATTGATGATGATCATAGCCCAGTTTGACAAGGCTCTGGAAGAGATGAGTGTCCGCAAATTCAGCAGTGTCGGTGAAAAATTTGATCACACTCTGCATGATGCTGTCGGTAAAGAACACTCCGATACAGTTCCCGAGGGCGTTGTTATCAAGGAGTGGAATTGCGGTTACAAAATCGGTGACAAGTTGCTCCGTCCGGCAAGAGTGATGGTTTCCGCCGGACCCGCGCCGGTGGAAGTTCCTGAAGAAAAATCTGAAGCTCCCTCCGGAGAAAATCCAACTGACAAGGAGTGATCCATTATGGCTGACTATTACGAAACACTCGGTGTCAGCAGAAGTGCCACTGCTGATGAAATCAAGAAAGCTTACCGCAAGCTTGCTATAAAATATCACCCGGATAAAAACCCCGGTAATAAAGAAGCGGAAGAGAAATTCAAAGAGGTTTCTGCCGCTTATGAAACTTTGAGCAACCCGGAAAAACGCAGTCAGTATGATCAATTCGGTCATGATGCTTATACCAGAAGCGGCGGCGGAGCCGGTGGTGCCGGATTCAACGCCCAGGATATTTTCAGTCAGTTTTTCGGCGGCGGCGGATTCGGCGGATTTGAAGATCTTTTCGGCGGCGGCAGACGGCGTGACCCCAATGCCCCGCAGCGCGGCGAAGACCTCCGTTATGCTCTGGAGATCGATTTTGAAGATGCCATGTACGGGGTGGATAAAAAGATCAATGTGACCCGTCAGGAAAATTGTGAATCCTGTCATGGCAGCGGATGTGCCGCCGGTTCGGGTAAAAAAAGCTGTCCCCGTTGCGGAGGCAGCGGAACTCTCAATATCTCCCAGGGATTTTTCAGTGTCCGTCAGCCCTGTCCCAATTGTTCCGGAACCGGGCAGATCATAGAAAAACCATGCCCGGAGTGTCACGGGCAGGGCAGGGTGAAATCTTCTGCGCCTTTGCAGATCCATGTTCCTGCCGGTGTGGATAACGGTTCACAGCTCCGGGTGCCCGGGAAAGGCTGTGCCGGGGTGCGCGGCGGCGGTTACGGGGATCTTTATGTGGTTCTCCGGGTGCGTGAAAGCGATGTTTTCCAACGGGATGAAAATGATTTGCTCTGCGAAGTACCGGTTTCTTATGTGGTAGCAGCTTGCGGCGGAGAGGTGGATGTGCCGACGATTGCCGGAAAAGCCAAAATCAGAGTACCGGCGGGGACCCAGAGCGGTACGGTGATGCGTTTGCGCGGCAAGGGCGCGCCCTCGGTCAGAGGCGGAGCCAGAGGTGATCTGCATGTCCGTTTCCTGGTGGAAACGCCTGCCGGATTATCCCGTGAACAGCAGGAATTGCTGGAAAAATTCAATGCCACTCTTACTCCGAAAAACAACAAACGGCAGAAAGAGTTTGCTGAACGTGCAAAAAACTTTTTGCAGGGAGAGTGATCTATGCCCCGGCAAGACCCGAAAGATCCGGTATTGGCAACCAACCGCAAAGCGTTTCACGACTACAATGTGCTGGAACGCTTTGAGGCGGGGATCCAACTGCTTGGAACCGAGGTGAAAAGCTGTCGAGCCAGAGCGATCCAGCTGCAGGAAGGATTCATTAAGATCGAGCGCAATCAGGCATTGCTGCACAATGTGCATATTGCCGCCTACGATTTCGGCAACCGCTTCAATCACAATACGAAGCAGACCAGACGATTGCTGTTGCACAAGAAAGAGATCTTGAAACTTTCCCAGTGGCTCAATACCAAAGGCGGCACACTTATTCCGCTGAAATTTTATCTGCAAAAAGGTTTGGTCAAAGTGGAAATAGCTTACTGTCAGGGCAAAAGTCATGCTGACCAGCGGGAAACTCTGCGTAAACGGGAAACCGAAAGAGAACTCCAGCGTTTTGTCAGAAAGTAACACTTTTGCATCACACCAGCGCAGACTGCACGCCCGTTTTTTTACGGAGTGGTAACGGATGTTTACGGATGGTAACGGATGTTTACGGAATGCGGCACGCAGACCGTGAGGCAAGTGCCAGCCGTGCTTTTGATGCCCTCTGTGGAAACTATACGCCACGGGTGCGAGCACCGCAAGGGTGCGAGCGCGCAGGTCTGGACTGGAGCGCACTGTCAAGCGCAAGCGCAAGACAGGCGAGCAAAATCACTTTTGCGAGCGCGAAAGGAAGACCGAGCATAAGCCGGGAGTGCAGTGGAA
>JAZSIZ010000085.1:0-12731 GCA_045534015.1 Victivallaceae bacterium
GACCACGATGCGCCACCGCAGTAAAGATTTGCAAGCGGGCAAATGCGGGACTGATCCAAACGGTGGATGCAGCGTGCGACAAGGTCGGGTTTTGCGACGAGTACGGAGCAGGAGTGTACTATGTACTCGACTGCTCCGGCACAGGAGCAAGGCGCGAGATTGACCACGATGCGCCACCGCAGTAAAGATTTTTTACAAAAAATGAGACTATAACATTTTTTTACCAAAAAACTTGACATATTTATTTTTATGCATTATATTAACCATAGACAAGGTAGACATCCCCCTTTACTTCAGTTGGATTTTGGTATGAAAGACAAAAGTAAATTCCGGATGATCGCTGACTCGTTAAGTTATACGATCCGCAGCGGCGAATTGGTTTCCGGAGAAAAATTTTTCACCAGAAAAGAGTTGCAGGAACGCTTCCAGATCAGTTCTATGACAGCGTTTCATGTTCAGCGTCTGCTGCACGAAAATGGTCTGATTTCCAAACTGCCGGGTATGGGATTTGTGGTCAATCACCCGAAACTTTACCGGATGAATAATGAGAATACCGCCCTGAAAAAAGTGCGGATGATCGGTTCTCCGCAGGCAATCGGCGAAGAAGCTCTTTTCGGTTCGCAAATCGTTGGTGGAGCAAGAGAAATGTGTGCAAAGCACGGCTTGCAATTCAATCTGGAACTGGTTCAGGTGCTGGATAATCCGGCGCACATCATCAATACTTCCCGCCGTCTTGACCCCGATGAAGCACTGCTGCTTTTTCTCCATGATGAATTGCTCCCGGAAGTGGTCAATCTGCTTCTTACTCCCCATGTACGGGCGGTGACGATCAACCGTACCTTCCCCGGTAAAGCGGCAGTTTTACCCAACTGGCACACGATGGCAAAGAAGATGCTTGATTTCTGTTACCGCAAAGGAGTGAAAAAACTTCTTTACGCCGGAAATTGCGGCTTTTGGAACATGCCGATGCACGAATCGGAACTTTTCCGCAATATTCAATCGCAGACAGTTGATTTCCAATGGGAAAGTGATTTCAGCGGCAATTTCATCCAATTGACGGAGCATATCAGAAATTTCCGTCCGGATGCAGTGATTTTCTCTCATGCGGATGCGGCGGTACATCTGATGAATAAATATCTGCCGGGAAGTGAGGAAAAAGTGCCGTTGACGCTGGGTTACGGTTATCCTGTAAATCAGAGCGACTGGAACCGGCTGGATGCGATATATCTTTCTGACGGTCAGGAAATGGGGCGGCAGGCGGTGGAATTGCTCATGCAGCCGGATATGGCATCACGGACTCCCCTTTTCCGCTATGTGAATGGAAATTTGAAAGAACCAAACTTGCCTTGAACATATATAAAGTAAAACAACCACAACAACAAAGGAGAAAACGGTTATGAAAATGGCTATCGGAAAACATCATTCATGCTGTGTGAACAGCATGAAGCCCATGGGCTTCACCCTGATCGAGCTGCTCGTAGTTATCGCCATTATTGCAATTCTGGCGGCGATACTGCTGCCTGCATTAAATTCTGCCCGTGAGCGCGGCAGACAGGCTTCATGTATCAGCAATCAGAATCAGATCATCAAGGCATTGATGATGTATGCCGATGACAGTGAAGGATATGTCACTCCCGGTTACGGATTGAATGAACCCAACCGTCTGCAGTATCCCAAAAAGGATTGGTCAACCAAACCGGGAGCCAGATTGCTGGTGGTATTCAAGTATCTGCCCGGAAATCCCGACTACTCGCAGCAGCCCTATGATTACGAAATTTTGAATTGCCCGTCACAGATTTCAAAAAGCCAATATACCTCTTATTTCTGGTATCTTGACAGTGTCGGCGGTTTTGGCAGCTACAATGCGATCAAAAGACTTCCCCCGACCCGTGAACGGCATAAATATTTCTTTGGCGACGTCAGTGGAACCAGTATTAAATGGTTGAGCAGTACCGTTGTCGATCTGGCAGAAAATCACCCCGGCGGCAGCGGCAACTGGGCGTGTATTGACGGCAGTGTGCAGACTTTTGCAAAAAGCGAGATGCACACCATGACCAGAAGCAGTCAGAACTTTCTGGTTCCGGAAGAGGTCAGATATTACAATGAACCCTGATCTTTATGCCGGAAATATTATTAAACTATCAAAAAATTTTCATTTGATTTAAGGTAATTGAACATGAAGAAACTTCTTCTTTTGACACTCCTTTTCGCCGGGGCAATGCTTTTTGCCGCCGAGTGGAAAATGGGCGAAGTAAAGATCGTTATGCCCAAAACTCCGAAAAAATCCCAGCTGCTTGCGGAAGAGGAGTTGAAATTTCACCTCAATTTCGTTGCCGGTTCCTATAAGCCGGGTGATGAGTTTACCATGTATATCGGTCAGGCTCCCGCCGGTGCGCCCAAAGCCAAAAAAGATCAGGGTATCTTTGTCATCGACGGCAAAAATATCTACTTCTACGGCGACGACGGCAACGACCGCCGCCCGAAATACGGTACTTTGATGGCGATCTACACCTTTTTCCAGAAATATTATAACTTGCGTTATCTGCGCCCGGGCAACGAGTGGATCATCGGTAAAAAAGGAGCATCGCTCACTCTGCCGGAAAAAGAGACCACTCCCTTTATGACCAAACTGCAGCTCATCAGTCTGCGCCAGTATGGGCCTGACCGCCTGACCAATAATAATGGTTTTGCCCCCCAAGAGTTGTGGACAAGTGATGAATCCGCCAAAAAAACTATCGATGAAGAAATTCTGTGGCGTTACCGAAACCGGCTTTTCTCCCGCCACGGTTTCAAATACGGTCACGCTTTCCGGGCATGGCAGAAACGTTTTCTGGAAACCAAACCAGAATACTTCGGCTTGAGCCCCTACGGTACCCGCGGACTGCCCCGCCATCAGGATCACCTTGCCAAGCTCTGTCTTTCCAATGAAGCAGTGATCGATCAGATCATCAAAGATTGGCAGGATGCCGGAGCAGGGCCCTATCTCAACCTCTGCCCCAATGACGGTACTCCCGGTTACTGCTTCTGCGAAAACTGCCTCAAACTGGATGCCGATCTGCCAGGTGAACGCTTCCACAATCACAAAACCGACCGTTACCTCAACTTCTGGAACCGGGTCATCGCCAAAGCCAGAAAAATCCGTCCCGATGTAACTGCGGTCGTCTACATCTACAGCTACTACCGTTTCCCGCCCCGCCGGGAAAAGATCCAGTTCCCCGAAAATACTCTCTGCGGCATGGTTCCTTCCATGACCGAAGATGTGGAAGATGCCTTCAAACAGTGGCAGAAAGCCGGTATGACCCGCTGTTTCTTCCGCCCCAACTATCTTTCCTACAAAGGTGCCATGCCCCGGGGACTTGACCGTTTCTACTACGATACATTCAAACTGGCTGCCGGATTTGATTTCATCGGTGCGGATTATGATGCCGTTCCCAACCGCCGCCCCTGTGACCTTGACTTCTATGTGGTCGCCCGTCTGCTGGATAATCCGGATGAAAAATACGAAACCATCATCGACGAATACTGCTCCGGCTACATGGAAGCTGCTCCGGTGGTCAAAGAGTATTATGCCAGACTCCGCACCCGGGGTGAAAAAGCTCTGAAAGCCACCGCAGACACTATGCAGAAAAAGAAACTTTCGGTGCTGGATGACAGCGAACTTGTCAAATATGCCGTCGGCGGTCACACCGAAAAAGATCTGCTCGAAGATATTGCCGTGCTGAAAAAAGGTTTGAAACTCAAACTTTCACCCGTTGCCAAAGAGCGGCTGAATCAGCTGATCGTCTGTGCTGAACACTATCTGCACACCTACCGTTTCTACCGGGCGGTGCAAACCGGCAAGGATATTGAAAAATATGCCAAAATCCTCCATGATTTCCGGATCGCCAACAACGGTGTGATGAAAGAAAACTTCGGTGCCATCTACTTCAGAGCCGAACAAAATTACTGGAAACAGGTCAAATTCTACAATCAGATGGTGGCAAAAAACAGCTACAGCCCCGCTGATCCTGCTGCCGGCTGGCGTGCCAGTTTCGATGGGCCCGGTCTTGCCGAGTGGAATCCCCGCAACGGTTATGTGAAAGTCACCGACAGAACTGCCAGTTTTGACAAATACTCCGTGGAATTGAAACCGGCTTCCGCTTCCGGCGATACCATCGGTATCTGGCGGCGTCTGGTGCCGGTGACTCCGGGAGCAACCTACAAATTGAGCTTTGACTTCAAATTTGACAATGTGCCTCACGGTGCCATCCGGGTGCGCAGCGACAAAGGCAAAGTCCTTTTGCGTGCCGTCACCCGCAACAATGGCAAGGGCTTCTGGATCCCCAATGAGGCGACTTTCAAAGTACCGGCAGATTGCAAAGCCATTGATATTTATGTCAATATCGGCAATGGTGATGCCAATGCCAGAGCTTATGTTGACAATATCGTGCTTACCAGACAGGACAAGGCTGAAAAATGAAAAAATTCTACAGGGGCATACGCCCCGATGATCCGCACGGCAGGTGCGGATTGCGCAATCCGGAAAGAGGTTTGCGCAATGAGATGTACTTTTCCGAGATCCCCGGCGAAATCGCCGGGGTCTGTTCATGCTACAACAAGCAGTTGAAACTTGACGGCAGACCGGAAATCCCGGTTTATCAGAATGACACCATCCCCGATGTCCCCCATCTGATCCGGGGCAACCGGCTCGATGCCATCGAATTTTCCCACTGGCAGTGGATGAATGAGCTTGATTACTTCGCCTATGACGGCGTGACTGTCATGCAGAGCTACTGTTTTCTCGACCGTTATCTCCATACCGATCTGCCGCAGAATAAACTGGATGATATTGAATTTTTCTTCAATAAAGTCAGGCTGATGAAAGTCAAACTGCTGCTCCGTTTCGCCTATGAACTTTCTCCGGCTTTTGACGGACCAACTGCAGAAGATACGCTGCGCCACTTGAGACAGCTTGCCCCGCTGATTAAGAAGCACAGCGATATAATCTACTGTCTGCAATGCGGATTTATCGGCAAATTCGGTGAATGGCACAACAGTTACAACCATCTGCATGAAGATGTGGCGTTTCACAAAGATCTGCTGGCTGAAGTGCTGGAAATATTGCCTGCCAACCGGATGACCATGATGCGTTATCCCGCCGCCAAAATGCGTATTTACGGCACCGAACCAATCACGGGAAAAGAGGCATTTTCCGGCATTCCCAAAGCCAGAGTAGGTCACTTCAATGACGGATTCATGGCAAATGTCCCCAAACACGGCGGTACATTCGGCATAACCGGCCGTATGATGGTCAGTATAGAAGATGAAATGGAGTATGTCGCACAGGAAAGCAAATATATGCCGCAGGATGGGGAACTGTTCTGGCGGGATGTCGGCGGAGCCGCTTTGCCGACCGAATCCCTCAAACTTCTGCGCCGCTGGCACTTTGATACTTTGAGTATGGTTCACGGTAACGCATTTTTTGAGGGTACGGATAAATATTCTATCGACATCTGGAAAAAAGTTCCGGTCGATCCGCTCTTTCTGAAAGATTACGGTTTTGAAGCTCCGGATGGTTATTTTGTGGATGAAAGGGGCAGATTTGTCCGCCGCAGTTACTATGAACTTATCCGGGATCTGCTCGGCTACCGTCTGGAATTGCAAAGTGCCGAAATCAATGTGGATAACGGCACGCTCAATGCTGAAATCGAACTTATAAACCGTGGATTTTCCGCGCCGGTAAATCCGAGAAAAGTCTATTTGACCTTGCGTGGAAACAACGGCAAAAGATACGATCTGCCCTTTGACATCGACATCCGCAAACTTTACGGCGGAGAAAAACATACGCTGAAGTTGAGTGCCGATGCCGCCGGTTTTGCGCCGGGAAAATATGCCGCCGGTTTGAGTATGCCCGATGAAATGGCTTCTCTCAAAGATATTCCGGAATATGCCATAAGGTGTGCCAATATGATAGATTTTAAAGACGGGATCAATGATCTTGAAATAAATGTGGAGTTGTAAAATGTCTTATCTTGATGATGCCAAACACTTTGAATTTAACGAAGTACCCTTTCATCTGGGATTTCTGCCCACAGAGCAATCCAATGAATTGACCAAATTTCTGGATAAGGAATTTGCCAAATCTGCCGCCGACGGAATCCGCAATCTGCAGCTGGTAGACCGCAATGTGTGGAAAATGGCGGAGAAAGTTTTCGCTTCAAAAGAGTTTGCCGATCTTTGTGACAGCATTACCGATACGGTCAAAGCGGGCGGAAAAGTGGTTTTTTCCGGTTGCGGAGCCACCGGCAGATTGAGTATTCTGCTGGAATCCATGTGGCGCACCGGCTGCCCGGAATACGCGGAACAGGTCAAAAGCATTATGACCGGTGGCGATTATGCACTGGTCAAATCAGTGGAATCCTTTGAGGATTACGCCGTTTTCGGTGCCAGACAGGTACAGGAAATGGGGATGAAAAAGGGCGATCTGCTGGTTGCCATCACCGAGGGCGGAGAGACCAGTTCCGTTCTGGGTACAGTCAAAGAATTCACCTCTTACGGCGGAAAAGCATTTCTGCTTTTCAACAATCCGGCGCATTTGCTCCGTGAACACCTTGAACGCTGCCGCGAAGCTATCGACAATCCGCTGGTCACTGTCCTTGATCTTGCCTGCGGTCCCATGGCTCTTGCCGGATCGACCCGCATGCAGGCGACCACCAGTGAACAATTGATTGCTTCATCGGCACTGGAAGTTGCCGCCGGCAGACTTTACAACAATCCGGCAAAAAATGACTTCGCCGCTGATTTCGGCAAGCTGCTGGATATTCTGGAAAGCGATGCCACGGTGGCAAAAATCGCCGGACATATTGAATTTGAGGCGGAAATCTACCGCAAAAACGGCAGAGTAACTTACCTTGCCGATCAGTATATGCTCGACCTCTTTACCGACACCACCGAGCGCAGCCCGACCTTCATGCTCCCCGGTTTCCGCCGTATCGATGATGATACCATGCCGGAACCATGGGCTTTTGTCCGCAATCCGCTGCTGCCTGCCGCCGATGCCATGCGCCGTGCGCTGGGCAACCGTGAAATGCGCTGTCTGAACTGGCAGCCGTCGGATTACATTGCCATGCAGGTTCCGGAATCTATCGTCAACAATCCGCCGAAAATTTCCGCCGCCGATCTTTCCAAGATCCCGGTGGGTAATGAGGAACTGCCCAGCCGTTATGCCACCGGCAATGATGCCGCCGTGCTTTTCTGCTACAACAATGCTCCGGCAGAGTTGAAAGCCGCCGCCGATAAAGAAGCAGAAAAGTTTGCCCATTATATCACGATGGATGCATTCTGCGGCGAAGTGCCTGCAACCCGGCTCAAAGTCTTTGACCGTCTGGCGGTGAAATTGCAGTGGAACACCATTTCCACCGGTACGATGGTCTGTCTGGGCAGAGTGAACGGCAACTGGATGAGTTATGTGGCGATCTCCAATAAAAAGCTGATCGACCGTGCAATCCGGTTGATTTCCGAATTGGGCAATGTTGATTATCACACTGCTTGTGTGGAACTTTTCCGCACGATCGCGGAATCAGACGGTACTCCGGCAGTGCGCCAGACTCTGGAACGGCTTAAAAAATAAAAAAATTTCCGCCCCGGGGCGTCTGCCGGACGTGATCCGGCAGCGAAGCCTGACAGAGCAGGGTGACAATTGAACTGAAAAAATATAAAAACTGTTGCGGGATCTGAAAAGATCTTACAACAGTTTTCTGTTTCAATCATACTCTGCAATCAGAGTAAAGATACACTGCACAAATCAGTAGTTGGCAGCCTCGATCTCGAAATAGGATTGAGGATGTTTACAGGTCGGGCAGAGTTCGGGAGCTTTGTCACCGATGTGGATATGACCGCAGTTGCGGCATTCCCAACGCTGGGGACCGGTTTTGACGTAAACTTCACCTTTTTCCATATTTTCGATCAGCTTGTTGTAGCGGTTCTCGTGGCGTTTTTCGATTTCAGCAACGCGGGCAAGCTGGCGGGAAAGTTCGTCAAAACCTTCAGCTTTGGCAACTTCCGCAAATTCGCGGTACATTTCCGTCCACTCCTCGTGTTCACCGGCAGCAGCAGCTTTGAGGTTGCTCAAAGTATCGCCGATACCGTCGAGAGCTTTGAACCAGAGTTTGGCGTGTTCTTTTTCATTGTTGGCAGTAGCTTCAAAGATGGCAGCGATCTGTTCGTAACCTTCTTTGCGTGCCTTTGAAGCAAAATAGGTGTATTTGTTGCGTGCCTGTGATTCACCGGCGAATGCATACCAGAGATTTGCTTCAGTTTTGCTTCCTTTGAGTTCCATGATTTTTCCCCTTTTATTTCATTATATTTACTTTTCAGACTGAACGTCTGTGTCACACTTGCTGCACAATCCGGTAAAACGGATCTCCATGTGGCGCACATTGCCCGGAACAACAGCGGAAAATTCCCGGACATCTTTTTCCAGAGCAAAATCCGCAATGCTTCCGCAATTTTCACAGATGAAGTGTCCGTGCGGATGAGTGTTGCTGTCATACCGCGCACTGGCGACATGATCCAGACGCCAGATGAGATCGTGTCCGGCAAACTCATTCAGGATCCGGTAGACACTTTCCCGGGTAACGGTAGGCAGATTTGCTTTCACGGTCGCCCAGACTGAATCGACATCCGGATGACAGCGGTTGTCGCATACGCAATCATACACCGCCAGCCGCTGCGGAGTACATTTCCACTTGAATTGACGGCAGAGCCGGATAAAATTTTCATGACGGATATTATCCATAGATTTACCTCCCTGCGACAGTTTATTCATCTTGCTTGCAATTAAATGTAGCATTTATTTAGAGCAAAGTCAAATATTTTTTTGAAAAAAAAGAAAAAAACTTTATTTTACCGCCGGAATGTATCCGGTTTGCGGACTTGACAAAATTGTCACACGATGCTATATTATCGTTAAGTTTGATTTTTTGCAACTAATTCAAACAGGAGATTTGATGATGAAATTTGCAGCAAAAGCGTTATTGATGGCGGTGTGTTTTTGCACCTTTTCTCTCTTTGCGGAAAATGACAACAATGAATCCATCAGCGATTTGAAAAAGCGTGCTACCGGTGAAAATCCCGATTCCAGAGCGCAGTATAAGTATGCTTTTTACTTTCTTGAAGGTCGCGGTGTCACCCGTAATGAAAAAGAAGCCTTCAGCTGGTTTATGAAATCTGCGGAAAACGGTTACGCTCACGCCCAGTGCATGGTCGGTCTGTGCTACGCTTTCGGCAAAGGTGTCAATCAGGATGACAAAAAAGCTCTTGAGTACTTTATGAAAGCAGCTGAAAAGGACGTTGCCGAAGCTTACTACAACATCGGTTATTTCTACGAAAAGGGCCGCGGCGGAAAAAAAGAAAATGAGGAAGAGGCAAAACGCTGGTATCAGAAAGCCGTCAAAAAAGATCATGCCGCAGCCAAAGAGGCATTGACCCGGCTCGAGCAGGTCAAAGAACAGCCGGAAGAAGAAATTTACTGAAGCAGAACTGTTGCAATCTGGTTTACCAGACAGCGGCTGGTCTGACAGCCGCAGGATCCGGGGGCGGCGTGAACAGCCGTTTGCTCCGGATTTTATTTTAGTACAGCTTGACAAGGTATCTTTTTACATATATATTATGTAATTGTGAAGGTTTCAGACCGGACAGAAAATTGTTTTTTGATGCCAAGCGGGACGGTCTGCCCGCTTTTTTAGTCCCTTGAAAATGATGATATGAGGAGGAATAATAATGAGTAATGAATTGTTGACAGTTATCGAATATTTGAGCCAGAACCGCAGCATCAGCCGGGAGAGTATCATCAGGGCTCTGGAAAATGCGATCCTTTCCGCATCCAAAAAGAGCATCCACCCTGCCAGCGAGCTGAAAATCCGTATCGATCCGCCGACCGGCAGAATTCAGGCATGGGCTGTTCTGGAAGTGGTCGATCATGTGCCCAAAAACAATGATCAGATCGTGATCGACCGGGTTCTGGAGCGTTATCCGGATGCCAAAGTCGGCGACCGGATCGAATGGGAAGTCACGCCCAGCAACTTCGGCAGAATTGCAGCACAGGCGGCACGTCAGAATCTTTCCCAGCAGCTCCGCCGTGCGGAAAAAGAGAATGTTCAGGAAGAGTTTGCCGACCGGCTCGGTCAGATCATTTACGGTACGGTGAAAAAAGTTGAATCCGGCAATGTTATCATCGACTTCCAGAAAGCGGAAGGTATCCTGCCGGCAAGAGAACAGATCCGGGAGGAAAAATATGTTGCCGGCGACCGGATCAATGCCCTTTTGCTCAAAATAGATATCAACTCTTCCGGTCCGGCACTGGTGGTTTCCCGTACTGCTCCGGAATTTGTCACCCGCCTGTTTGAGCGTGAAGTCAGTGAGATCCACGATGGCGTGGTTTCCATCAAAGGTATTGCCCGTGAAGCCGGAAAAAGAAGCAAGATCGCCGTCGCTTCCACCGATCCCCGGGTCGATCCGGTCGGTGCATGCGTCGGCGTACGCGGAACCCGGGTCAAACGCATTACCGATGAATTGGGTGCTGAACGCGTCGATATAGTGCCTTATAATGAAGATCTGGCAACTTATGTTTCCAACGCACTGCTGCCTGCACAGGTGCAGAGTGTCAAGATCGATGAAGCCAATCATGCTTTGCTGGTGATCGTCAACGAAGACCAATCCAAAGTTGCTTTCGGCAGAAAAGCACAAAATGTCCGTCTCGCCGGAAAACTGGTCGGCTGGACGATCAAACTTTGCGATGAAACCAGCAAAGAGCGTGCGCCCTCCATCGAAGAACAGATGAAGATCGCCGCCGGAAAACTGGTGGAAGCTCTCGGCATAGATGCCGCTGATGCCGCCAGACTTGTCGCCAACGGTTTTGTCACCGTTGAAGGTCTCAAAGCCGCCGATGCCGACGCTCTGGAAGCGGTCGGTGATATTGACCTTGCCGCTCTGCGCTCCGCTCTGGAGAATATCGGCTGAAACAAACATAAGGAGTGCAGAACATGGATGTTACAGTAAAAAGTCTGGCAAAAAAATATGGTGTTTCCGCCCGTGATATTATCCGTGAATTCAACGATCAGGGTTTTGATGACATCAAAGATGTGAATGATGTTATTCCGGAAGATTCTCTTGAATTGATGGAATCTTACTTCAATGACCTTTACGACACTGAAGAGATCGCCGCACCTAAAAGCAAACGCGGCGGCAACGGCAAAAATCAGCGCAGCAAAGGGCAGGAAAAAAATATGCCCAAAAGCAATAATGATTCACGCCGCAACAGTGAAAAATCTGATTCTCCGGGGGAGATCACTCTGCCCTCTCCGGTCATTGTCAAAGACCTCGCTGAAGCTCTGGGTAAACGCCCCAATGAAATCATTACCGAATTGATCAAACTCGGTGAGCTTGCCGGTATCAATCAGGCAATAAGTGATGCCAATGCCAAAAAGCTCTGTGCCGGTTTCGGCGTGGAACTCACCTTTGGTGCAGCTCCCAAACCGGCGGCTCCCGCCGCCCCGGTGAAAAAAGCTCCGGTGGTCGATCCTGCCATGCTCAAAGAACGTCCACCGGTAGTTACTTTCATGGGACACGTTGACCACGGAAAAACCTCTTTGCAGGATAAGGTGCGTCACACCAATGTCACCGCCGGAGAAGCCGGTGCCATTACCCAGCATATCGGTGCATCTTCAGTAAGATTCAACGAAAAAGATATTACATTCATCGACACCCCGGGACACGCGGCGTTTTCCAAAATGCGTGCCAGAGGTGCGGATTGTACGGATATTGTGGTGCTGGTGGTTTCCGCCGCAGAAGGTTTCAAACCACAGACCGTGGAAGCGATGAATCATGCTCTCGGAGCAAAAGTACCCATTATCGTGGCAATCAACAAAATCGACCTGCCGGAAGCTGATCCGGATAAAATTCTGCTTCACATGCAGCAGAACGGGCTGACCAGTGAAGACTGGGGCGGTGACATCGGTACTGTGCGGGTTTCCGCCAAGACCGGTGAAGGTATCCCCGATCTTCTGGAACGTATTCTGCTGGAAGCCCAGATGCTGGAACTCAAAGCCAACCCCAAAGCTCCCGCCGACGGTGTGGTGCTGGAAGCCCAGCTGGAGCAGGGTTTCGGTCCGACTGCCCACGTTCTCATCCAGGATGGTACACTCAAAGTCGGTGATATTGCGCTGTGCGGTGAATATTACGGCAGAGTGCGTACTTTGATCAATGATAAAGGTGAAAGAGTCAAATCTGTGCCGCCGGGCATGCCGGTGAAAATCGTCGGACTTTCCGGTATTCCGGAGGCCGGTGATCATCTGGAAATCTGTTCCTCGGATAAAGAAGCCCGCCTGATCGCTTCTGAAAGAGTTGCCGCCAAACGGCAGGAAACTCTCGCCAATAATGCCATCAGCAGTGCCGAAGACCTTTTCAGCAAACTGAATAAAGAAGAGATCAACTCTCTGAATATCATCATCAAATCCGACGTGCGCGGTTCCGGTGAAGTCGGAGGCCAAGCGGTCTTAGGAGACAACATATTAGGACAACTCCTTGCCTCACAGAACGACATGGCTACGATCCGCCTTTACCAAGGCAGACGGCACCGAGGCTTATCAGGTAGTCCGCGGCGACAAAGTAACGTACACCTTAACAGACGAAGCGGGCGACGGCGACGGCGAAGTCGTGATCCTGCAGGTAGAAGAAGGCGACGAAGACAGCGA
>JAZSIZ010000107.1:0-84827 GCA_045534015.1 Victivallaceae bacterium
AAAATCCCCCGCAACCCCCTCGCACCTGCGCCTTTCAGGCTCGGTGCATTACTGACGGTTTGATTGCTTACCTTGCGGCAACACTTTAAATAGCTCAAACCAAATGCATGAGCAGAATCAGTATTCTCCGGCAAGTTTCAATGACAGTGCCGGATAAGTGTCTGCTACTACCGGCAAATGAACAGAAAACACTTCTGAACTGATTTTTTATTTGTTAAGGGGTTTGCAACAGCCACCGTTTTTTTCAGCTGAAAAATATCACTTCATTCCGGGCAAGTAAATACCGAAAGTCTTTCCATCGGAAAAAACCGTGGCATCGGGAAATTCCCAAGAACGGTAAAGCGGTATTTTACGCTCCTTGAACATCTTTTCCACCCGTTTGCCGCGGGCATCATTGGTCAGCCACAACGGCATGGCAGCAATTGCGGCTTTGGGAGATACAGTATCAAGAAAACGCTCACTGGTACTGTTTGCCCCGGCATGATGCCCGACTTTCAGAAGATCGCTTTTCAACGGGAAGCCGGCTGCAAAAAGACGGGGTTCCTGCTGAAGTGACAGATCTCCGGTAAACAGAGCCGTAAAATCACCATATTTCAACTGGAACACCAGTGAATGGCTGTTGAGATTCTTATCTTTACTTCCCGGCAATGCCACGCTGTAAACAACTGCAGTCACCCCGCAGCCGAAATCCAGTTTATCTCCGGCAGCAAGTTTACGAACCGCAATATTGTTTCTTCCGGCAATATTCATTATCCGGCGGAAAAGTTCACTTGTAAAATATCCGGGGATCTCCTTTTCCGGCATGCAGGAGTACATCAAATTGCTGACCTTTATTAACGGATCATTGAGCAAAGAGAGCGCACCACCGGCATGATCGAGATGAAAGTGGGTGATAAAAAGAGTATCGATCTCCCGGATCCCATGCCGGTCACAGGCAGGAATAAGAATATCTTCAGCCACAATGGCATCTCCGGTATCAACCATTATCACCCTGTTATCCGGCAGCCGGATAAAGTAAATATCCCCGACGACATCTTTCTGGTGGATCTGGATTATCTGCAAACTTTTTTCCGGCACTTTTGCCGCGACACCGGTAAACTCTGCCGCAGAAAGCAGCAGAAAACAAAAACTGAAAACGAGCAACACAAAATGTTTCATCTTTTACTTTCCCCAGGTTATTCTGCCGAAATACTCCGGCTGGAAATTTGAACCGTGCCGGATCGGACTCCATGCTGATTTCTCCAGCTTTGCCCCCTTTACTTCACGGAAACGGTAGATATTGATCAGAAAATCTTTTTCCGGCACTCCGGTAAATCCGAAATCGCTCAGAGGAATGATCAATTCAGCTTCCCAGCTTGCCGGATGATGTACAACTTTCAGCCGGGCATGTGAATTCCAACTCAAATCATTGTCATACCCCAATCCGTCACGGCGGGAATCCCACAAAACTTCAGCCGAAGTGATCACAAACTGAAATCCATTTTCCGGATGCTCCGGATCCGGAGAAATGAATATTTCAAAACGGTCATCACGCCATGCACTTGGATAATCCCTGCCGGTTCCGGAAATACGTCTTTTATTCATCGCAGGTTCATCGGCTTTCATCCGCAGGATCATGAACTTTTTATCCGGCGAAAGAACGCATTGCACAGCAGAACGGTTGCTGACCGGATCACCGAGGATCCCGGTCAATTCCTGAAATCCGGCATTTGCATCGGCGGCATTGAAGCGCGGCAGCGCATTCAACATGCTCAACTCGATCCCGCTGCGCCGCTTGAGAAAAAAAGCATACTCTTCTTCCAGTACGGCTGCATACGGCGTATCTTTTGAAACAGTTACCGCATCACTTAAAAACTTTTGCAGAGTATCGAAAAATTCCCTGTCATAAAAATCTTTGGCCAACGGTTTTTTGGCACTGAGCAGACCGGTAGTGGAAAAAACAAAAAGCGTACGACGTTCCAGAAGACGGAAATATGCCGCAATATGCGGTGCTGCTTTTTCACCGCAATTTTTTATTATGAAAGCTTCTCTTGCTTTCAGCGGATCATAATCAGCGTCTTCCGTAATCTTTTCCGCTGCAAAAATATTGAACTTATCAACCAGAGATGTTTCATCCGTCACTGTAAAAGAGAAATTTTTTCCGCTCTGCTGCGCACTGCGTTTAACAACAAGCATCAGACGGTCAAGCGGAACCGGCAAACCTCCGGCAAACAACGGCTGAACAGCATAATCATATTTCTCAGCGTCGGCATCCACCCCATTGGCAACAGTCAGTAAATCAGGAGCAGTACTCCTTTTCCCCGCAGAATTAACGGCACAGCCGCCGACGACTGCCGCCGCCAGAAACAGCATCAGAAATTTATTCATTTGAAAAATCACACCCTTTTATTGATCAACAGTTAATTCCATAAATTACGGAACTGAAAAATTTTTTATCCCGGAAAACAGATAAAATCATTACCGGTTTGCAAACAGCAAGACCGGCAATATGATGCATTGTTCAGGAAAAAGTCACAACAGAGAATTTCCGTGGGAATCAATGGCGACAACCAGCGGAAGCTCCTTGAATTCAAGCTTGTATATTGCTTCCGGGCCGAGATCATCAAATGCAACGACTTCAGCACTTACAATCGCATGGGCGATCAACGCCCCTGCCCCGCCGGTAGCGGCAAAATAAACACAGCCGTACTCTTTCATTGCAGCTTTAACATTCTCATCTCTGCCGCCTTTACCGATCATCGCCCGCAAACCGCACTCTTTGATAATGCGGGGACTGTAGGCATCCATTCTGCCGCTGGTTGTCGGACCGGCAGAACCGATGGGACGCCCCGGAGGAGCCGGACAGGGCCCGACAAAATATATCGCCTGACCATTGAGATCCACCGGTAAAGCTTCCCCTTTCTCCAACATGGCGCAGAGCCGTTTATGTGCGGCATCCCGTCCGGTATAGACAATTCCGGAAAGCAGCACCCGGTCACCGGCACGCAATTCACGGATCTCTGAATCAGTAAAAGGTGTGTGCATAACTTTTTTCATAACTCCACCTCCGCATGACGTGCTGCGTGACAATTCAGATTGACCGCCACCGGCATACTGGCAAGATGGCAGGGATGAAATTCAATATGCACCGCCAGACTGGTGACATCGCCGCCCAACCCCTGCGGTCCGACACCGGAAGCATTGATCTTTTCCAATATCTCTGCTTCCAATTCAGCATAACGCTGATCGCAAGACGGTTCTCCTACTTTGCGGAGCAACGCTTTTTTTGCCATGAATGCGGCATATTCCATCGTACCTCCGATACCGACACCGACAATTGTCGGCGGACATGGGTTGCCTCCGGCGGAAACTACGGCATCAACCACAAAATCGACAACTCCAGCTCTTCCGGCGGAGGGTTTGAGCATTTTCAAAGCACTCATATTTTCCGAACCGCCGCCTTTGGGAGCAAGCGTAATATGCAATCTGTCGCCCTCAACCTGACTCAAATGGATCACCGCCGGAGTATTGTCAAAGGTGTTTTTACGGTCAAAAAGCGGATCGGCAACAATCGATTTGCGGAGAAAGAATTTTTTGTATCCTTCACGCACCCCGGCATTGACCGCTTCAGAAATCGTACCGTGATCCAGCGCACACCCGGCACCCATTTCGATAAAGAATACTGCAAATCCGGTATCCTGACACAACGGCAGACGCTCCGTTTCCGCAATGCGGGCATTGGTCAGATACTGATCAAAAAACTCTTTCCCCAATTCGCTTTTTTCCAACTTTCCGGCATTTTGCAATGCCTCAAGCACATCGCCGGGCAGATCACATGCCGCTTTGCCGCACATCTGGCAAACGGCGTTTTTCACCGTATCAAAAGCAATTATTCTCATTTGAACAACCCCATTGTCACCGCAATATACGCCAATGCACCACCGATTACCAGAATCAGTATCGCCGGCAACAGCCACGGGAACCTGTTAAAAATATCTTTTTTATCTTTGACTTCAGCACTCCAGGAATTTCCTTTGGAAGTGGAACGAACCACCCGGGAACTTTTCACGGCTGCACCATCGGAACCGGAAGCCGGATAAAGTCTTCTGTTGATCGCCATCAATCCGGCACGGACTTTTTTCCAATCTGCCGGACGGTCTGCCGGATTTTTTGCCAGCATACGATCGATGAACAGGGCAAGCTCCTTATCCATATCCGGATTCATCTTCAACAGCGGCTCCGGTTCAGTGTAAAGGTGACTCTGAAGAATTTCCTCCAGTGAACCGGTAAAAGGAGCTGCTCCACAGGAAAGTTCATACAGCATCACACCGAAACTGTAAATATCACTGCGCGGATCAGGCTCATTGGATTCCTGGGAAATAACTTCCGGTGCGGCATAGAGCGGCGTGATCATAACATCTGCCGGATCTCCGGTAACACCGTTGCTGGAACGGGCAAGTCCGAGATCGCCGACTTTAAGCACTCCGTCACCGGTAATCATAAGATTGCCCGGTTTGATGTCCCCATGCACCATCCGGTGTTCACTCCATGCATAGTCCAGTGCATCGGCAAGCTGAATGGCAATTTTGAGCAGAAACTCGGTGGAAATCCTCTCCGGAGTTGCAGCCCGGATATGCTCAAGAGAATCGCCGTCAACAAACTCCATAAGAAAATATTTCAATTCTCCGACATCACCGACATCCAGTGCCTGAATGATGTTGCGGTGGGAAAGTTTTGCGGCATTGGCTGCTTCCGCAAAAAGATTATCCATGAAATCCGGATCTTCCCGCAGATCCGGAGCAATAAGTTTACAGGCGATCTTACGGTTAAGCTTTTTCTGATGGGCAAGATAAACAACTCCATTGTTACCTCTGCCAAGTTCACGGATAAGTTCGCAATTGGCAATAGTAACACCGGCAAATTCGTTATAGTTGCTGCTCACAGGGAGATTCCTTTCAATTTCTGATAAAGTGAAACTGCATTACGGTCGGAAAGACCTGAAATATAATCCAGAATACCAAGCAGACGGCAATACGCACTGCCCGGATCCGGATGATACAACATTTCCGGAAGCATGGCGGCAATCCGGCGACTTCTGGTGGAAGCCGCTTTTACACCGCATTTTTCCATATCCATTTCGCTGACACAGGGGACAAATATATCCAGCATACCCATAACCATCTCAAATCCGGCACCGACGACTTCGGCAACCGACGGGTGGTTGTAAATACCTGAAGCACTGCGCTTGCGAATTCTCTCAAGTACTGTTTTCTGGGGGATCGTTTCTGTCAGCGGCGCAGTCCACTGCCCGCGGAGCAGATCGTCGTGACGGCGGATGAATTCATCTGCGGCTGAACGGACAAGTATTCCGATAACCTGCGCCCGCAGAAATTCCGCTTTGCGCCTCGGATCGGAAAGCGTATGCACATACTCCCGGGAAGAATGACTTTCAATAATATCCAGAAAAAACTCTTCCAGTTCACCGTAACTGATCAACCCCTGACGCATGGAGTCTTCCAGATCCACAGTGAGATACGCTATATCATCCGCCGCTTCAAGCAGAAAACTCAAAGGATGACGTTTCCAGCAGTTTTCACCGGCTTTGATCATGCCGCATGATTCAGCGACTTCGGCAAAATAATCTCTTTCCGGCAGAAAAAATCCGCATTTTTTCAACGGACTTTGCGCCGAACCGGGATACTTGGCAAAAGTCCCCAATGTGGCACAGGTAAGCTGCATTCCCCCGGAACGGTCAGCCATTTCCAGCCTGGTCAATACCCGGAATCCCTGGGCATTGCCGTCATATTTGAGAATATCCGCCCTTTCAGCATCACTCATATCCTCCGCGATCTTCTGACCGGCAGGAGAATTTTCAAACCAGTAACGGATCGCCTCCTCTCCGGCATGCCCCATCGGCGGATTGCCGATGTCATGCGCCAGCGCAGCAGCAGCGACCGCCGCACCGATGTCACTGGGATGCGCTCCGCCGGTATCGGCTTCCCGGCAGATGAAAACTCCGGCAGCTGTTCCCAGACTGCGGGCAATACTGCCGGTTTCCATACTGTGAGTCAGACGGGTATGCACATCAGTTGTTCCGGAAAGCGGAAATACCTGGGTCTTATCCTGCAGACGGCGGAAACTCCCGCTGAAAACGATACGGTCAAAATCCCGCTGAAACGGGGAGCGTTCCGGGGTGATCTTACCGGGAATACTGGTTTGCAGCCGGTGGGGTGACAATAATTTTTTCCAATCCATCATAATCATTCGCAGAAATTCTCCGTATAAATATATTCAACAGATAATATAATCATTTGTCGCAAAATTTACAAGCTGAAATTTGCAAATTTTTTCGGTCAATGGTATATTATTATCAGCAATAAACAATTTCAAAGGAGAAATTCGGCAATGTCACCGGCAGGCGGGGAAATCAACTGGAAAAAGAATCTTTTTTTCATCTGGCTGTCCCAATTCCTTTCCATGGCAGGATTCAGCAGCTGCATGCCATTCATCCCCAAAGTAATGGAAACCCATCTGGGGATCACTGATCAGGCGGTGCGGCTGCAATATATTTCAGCATATCACTTCAGCGGGATGATCAGTCTGTGCGCCGCCATGGTCGTCTGGGGAATGCTCGCTGACCGCTTCGGCAGAAAAATGATGCTTTTGAGAGCAAGTTTTGCTGCGGCAATATTCTACCCGCTGCTGGCTCTGGTGCCGAATATCTGGCTGCTGCTGATGGTGCGCTTCTGCTGTTCATTTTTCTCCGGAACATACAATCCGGCACAAACTCTTGCGGTGACCACCACTCCGAAAGAAAAACACGGATTCGCCCTCGGAGTTTTGAGTACGGCTCTGTGGAGCGGTTACATGCTCGGTTATCTCATCGGCGGCGTGGTTGCCGACCGCTTCGGATTCACCATTGCATTCGCCAGCTGCGGAATCGTTTACGCCATCAGCGGTCTGCTCGTTCTTTTCTTCACAAAAGAAAATTTCAACCGTGAGGTGGAACAGAAAAAACTTGCCGCAGTAAACAAACCGGTAAAAGAGCTGCTCACCGCCGGAGTTTGCGGGATTCTGGCGATGATCCTTTTCATGGGTGTCGCCCGCCGTATCGGAGAACCTTTCCTCGCTGAACTGGTCGGGGATGTGATGAATGGTCAGGAAACTGTCACCATCGATTTACTCTTTTTCAGCATCAGCGGTACAGATATTTTTTTCACCGGTATAATCAGTGCCGCAGCTGCGCTGGGCGGTTTTCTTTCCGGAGTGGTCATAGGCTGGCTATGCGACAGGATGATGCCCGGAAAACTGCTCATTCCGGTTCTTCTCTTTTCTGCACTCGGCGTTGCGGCACAGCTGCTTTCACGCAACATAGGAGAATTGATGATCTCCCGCTTCTTTTCCTATTTTGCCGCCGGCGGCATCATGCCGATTTTGCAATTGCTGCTGACCCGGATCACCCGGCCGGAACTGCGGGGAACTTTTTTCGGCTGGTCAGGCAGTTTATCCACCGCCGGCGGCGTACTGTGTGCATTTGTCAGTTGGGCTATAGGTAAAACTTCCGGTCTGCGGGGAATATACTGGAGCGAAGCAGTGATTTATCTGATTATGATCCCGATGATGATCTTTATCGGCAGAGCAATAAAAAAAGAAATGCCGCAAGATTGTGATAAAAAATAAGAAGTAATTTTCATTCAGGAGAAAGTGAATATGAGTGAAGCGATCCGTAAAATAAATTATCTTTCCGAACTTGACCAAAGTATGCAGCCGGCTTTCTTCGCCCCGGCATCCGGCAGTGATCCACGCCCGCTGGTGGTGATGCTGCATACCTGGAGTTACGGCTGTGATAACGGCAGCAAAGATCAATTTTTCGCCGAGTGCGCCAAACGCAACTGGCACTGTATCTTCCCCCACTTCAGGGGTCCGAACTGGCATAAAGATGCCTGCGGATCGGATCTGGTGGTTTCCGATCTTAAAAGTGCCGTCAGTTTCGTCAAAGCCAACTATGCAGTGGATGAAAACCGGGTATTCCTGCTCGGCGGTTCCGGCGGAGGACATGCTTCGCTGCTGATGGCTGGCAGGCACCCGGAATTATGGAGCGCAGTGTCTTCATGGTGTCCTATTTCCGATATAGCGGCATGGCATGCACAATGTTCAAAATTCACCAACGGCAATCAGGAGTACGCAAATCATATTTTCAAGGCATGCAACGGCAATCCGCAGGAAGATCCATCCGTATACGCCGATGCGATGCACCGCTCTCCGGTAACATATCTGCCGCAGGCGGCAGGCAAAGTCATCGTTGACATCGGAACCGGTATCCATGACGGACACCGGGGAAGTGTTCCTGTATCACATACATTGAATGCTTTCAACTGTCTTGCCGCCGGAGCCGACCGGATCGATCAGAAAGATATTGAATTCATGGAAAAAAATGAAGCCGTTCCGGAACATCTCAAATTCAACGACACCGATCCGGCTTACGGAGAAAACAAAGTACTTTTCCGCCGGGTTTCCGGTATGGTGCGGGTCACGATCTTCGAGGGAGGTCACGACCTGCTCCGGGGAGCGGCATTCGGTTTTCTGGATAATCAATGCGGCGGAAAAGAACCGGTCTGGTACAGTGGAGACGGAAAAAATTTCACCGGAGCAGGAGAATTGAGCAGATGAAAAAATTTTCAGCCATCATAACCAGAATGTTGACCATCATCTTTATGGTGCTGGTCATCTGCGGCTGTCACCATCCTTATGACCGTTATCCGGATGCCCATCCGGAACCGTGGACACCAAGTGATGTGGAAATGATGCTGGGCGGAGAAGATCCGCTGGAAGGATTCAACCGTTCCATGTTCAGCTGCACCGATTTTCTGATGTGTTATGTTGCTGATCCGCTGGGCAGAGTCTATACTACGATTTTTCCCCGCCCTTTCATTACCCACTTCAATAATGTCTGTGTCAATCTGGAGTATCCCGGCAGAGCTGTAAGCTCATTACTGCAGGCCCAATGGCAGGCCGCCGGAACTGAAACAGTGCGCTTTCTTGCCAACAGCACTCTGGGGATCGCCGGAATATTTGACGTGGCACAGGCATGGTGGAATATTCCTCCGGCAGAAGCAGATTTCGGTCAGGCATTTGCCGCCTGGGGGATCGGTCCGGGACACACTTTCATGCTGCCGATAGTGCCGACACTGAATGGACGGGATCTGATCGGATTGATCTTTGATACAGCATTTGACCTGAAAACTTACATCCCTTACGCCGGATATGTCACCTTTCTCAACCGCATGACAATAGCGCAGAATGGTTACTCTATGATCGTTGACGGTGCTGCCGACCCGTACAAAAATTACCGGCAGCTGATGCTCATACGACGGGAACTGCAATTGAGAATGTGGTTCTACAAAGAGGCTCAACGGCAGTTGGCAGAATACAAAAAAGCTGCTGAAGCCAGAGAAAAAGGTATCCAGCTGCCTCCCCTGCCGCAAAGCCCTCCCCCGCCTGAAGCTCCGGCGTGGCTCAAGCACGGAAATTATTTCAAACTCAAAAATTTCTTTCCGCAAAGTCCGGCAACTGACACTTTACGTTTGAGTGTGTTCCATATCCAGCGCGACCGGGATTACTGGTACATGCCGCTGTCTCTTTTCAACGGAGATTTCATGCAGGACGGCTATTGCCGGAAAGTGGAACTGCATCCGGACCGTCCGGAATTACGCTACTGTTTCTGGAAAGCTCCGGAAGTACCGGAAGGTTCACCGGTACCGCCGGAAAAACTGGTCATCATGCTTTCCGGTATCGGCGGAGTTTACAATAACGGCACCATGCTTGGACTGGCAGAACAATTCAACAATGCCGGTTTCATGGTCGTAACCATGGACAGTACTTTCAACTGGCGTTTCGTCGTCGCTGACGGAGAATGCAAACTCCCCGGATTTCTCCCGGATGATGCCCAAAGAGTGCGTAATGCCGCTTTGCGTGTGCTGAAAGATTTGAAGGAAAGAAAGTGGATAAATGATCCGGAAATCATCGTCTGCGGTTACAGTATGGGCGGAATACAAACCTTGAAGCTCGCAGAACTTGAAGAGATCGACCCGAAACTTGATGTTTCCCGTTTCGTCGCCATAAATCCGCCGGTTTCCCTCGGTTCTGCCCTGCGGAAAATTGATTCAATGGTTGCCGGCAGTGCCGGATGGACCAAAAGCGAAATGCGCGAAAAGCTTCTCACTGTCGCCGGAAATATGATGATGAAGGTAATGCCGCACTATTTGCATGTCGATGATGATACACCGGTGGATGAGTACCGCAAATTCATGCTCCCGGTAAGCAAGGCAGATGCCGATGTGGTGGCAGGAATTTTTCTGAAACTTTCCCTGCGGGAAATGCTTTTCGCAGTTCACCGTGAACAGCCGCTGGCAGGATTTCCGGAATACCGCTGGGGCAGCCGCAACGAACTTTATCAGGCTCTGGACAAAGTCTCTTTCGAGGAATACGCTTACAAAATCCTCACCCCGTGCTATCCGGGGCAGAGCACAGAGGAACTGCTGGAAAAAAGCAGTTTGCGCTCCATTGAGAAAACTTTACGCAACTCAAATAAAATCATGGTCTTTCACAATATCGACGACTTCCTGCTCAACGATGATGAAAGAGCGTGGTTCGATGAGGTGCTGAAAGATAAAATCGTCTGGTTTTCCAATGGCGGACATCTGGGAAATTTCTACTACAAAAGTGTTCTGCGGCAAATCGTAAATGCCGCCGGTGCTGCTCCATTTTCTGCAATCTCCATGGAAAAAGTTGAAAATACCGTAACTGCGCCTTGATTTTTCACCGGCTGAAGATTATATTATGGCACAATAGTTTGTTAAGGAAGATTACAAAATGAAACGCAAAGCATTCCCCGAAGCCAATCTGCCGGAGTATATGCAGGAAAAAGCAGACCGCATGAATCTGGATGAAAGCCTGGTTCCCCCATTTGAGATCCTGCCCCTTCCCTTTACCCCGGGCATGGGAGAGGCGGAAAAAGTGCGCAGGAAAGAGCTTTGTCTGCAAACTTTTGCCACTGAATTATATGGAGAAATACCGCCGCGCTGTCAGAAGTTGGAGTTCATTCAGAAATCCGGCGGATCTGCTTTCAACGGCAAAGCAGTCAGAAAAGAATTTGACATCATCTGCACCAATAACGGTATTTCCAGAACTTTGCATCTTCTGCTCTACACCCCTGCCGGGAAAAATATCAAATCCCCATGCTTTCTGGGATTGAATTTTCTGGGGAATTTCACTACAGTGGATGATCCGGAAGTAACCATCCATCCATTTGTCCCTTTTCCCGATCAATATGCGTGGCTGGCGGAAAACCGCTCCACCGATCCTGCGGCAAGAGGCTGCAAGGCACACCGCTGGAATTTTGAAAAGGTGATCGATGCCGGATTTGCTTCTGCCACCATCTGTCTGGGTGACAGTTTCCCCGATCATCCGACAGCTTTTTCAGAAAGCATCATGCCGCTATTTTACAGCGAAGCTGAATACAATTCCCCCCGGCGCAAATCATCTGCCATCAGTGCATGGGCGTGGAGCCTGATGCGTGGTATCGATCTGCTGGAATCACTGCCGGAGATCGACAGCAGAAAAATTATCGTCCACGGTCTTTCCCGGCAGGGAAAAACTGCCATCTGGGCAGGGGCAAATGATCAGCGTATTGCGATGACTGTTTCATTCTGTTCCGGAACTGCCGGAGCAAAAATGAGCCGCCGTTACTTCGGGGAATCAATTGAGTGGCTGGATAACTGGAGAAAATACTGGTTTGTGCCGGGATTTGAAAGATTTGTCGGTAAAGATACCGGAATGCCTTTTGATCAGCACCAGCTAATGTCACTTATCGCCCCCCGGAAACTTTATGTCGCCAGTGCGGAAAATGATATGTATGCCGATCCCAAAGGAGAATTTCTCGCGACCATAAACGCTTCTGCCGCATGGGGAAACGATGGGATCGATCCCGATGCCGGTTTTCCCGTTCCGGCAAGCGGTCTGGGAGAAAAAAGTGTTCGTTACTTCATCCGGCACGGTGAACATGACTGCACTACGGAAAACTGGGATGATCTTTTGAAATTCGCCAAAAAACATTTCATTTAAATGTAAGGACACAGACAATGGAAAAAAAAGTAAGAATCGCCATCATCGGCACCGGTTCCCGTGGTGTTCTCTGCTTCGGAGAAATCATCAGAAAACGTAACGACATTGAAATCGCCGCATTGTGTGATACCAACCCGGTGCGCTGTAAACATGCCGCTGAAATACTGGAGCTGGATGTGCCGCTGTACGACTCCATTGACGCTATGGCACAGGAAAAACTTGATGGCGTCATCATCACCACTCCGGATAACACCCACTT
Source organism: Victivallaceae bacterium (assembly GCA_045534015.1). Taxonomy (GTDB): domain Bacteria; phylum Verrucomicrobiota; class Lentisphaeria; order Victivallales; family Victivallaceae; genus UBA1784. Next base: position 12,362 of record JAZSIZ010000107.1, read on the forward strand.
TGAAATTTCCAAAAAAGCTCTGCTCAACAACTGGAATGTCCTCGTTGATAAACCCCTTGCCACCAATGTGAAAGATTGCAAAGAGCTTATTGCACTTGCTGAAGAAAAGAAACTTACGCTGATGATCGGTTTCAATCTCCGTCATCACGCAGTGCTTATCCGGCTGAAAGAGCTTATCCAAGAGGGCGTATTGGGCAGAATCTTTCTTGCTGAAAACCGCGAATTCTACGATGGCGGCAGAACCTATATGTCCCGCTGGAACCGTCTTTGCGCCAATGTAGGAAGCCTGTGGATCCACAAGGGCAGCCATGACTTTGATATTTTCAACTGGCTGCTGGATTTTCCGGAAATCAAACGGGTTTCAGCTTTCGCAGCAGTCAATGTCCTCAATGCGGATAATCTGCCGTTTGAAAAAACTCCGGGCGTTGAACCGGGCCCCCGCTGCACCGTATGTCCCTACAAAGATAAATGCAAAGACTGTTACAATATACATCCTATGGAAAAGGATTTGTGGCAGGAAGATTCCATCGCCGTGGACGGTTATATGAAAGACCGCTGCATGTATCTTTCTGATAAAGATATTCACGATAACGGCATCGCCATTGTCGAATATGCCAACGGAATCAAAATCAGCCACTTTGAATCTTTCATCGGCAGCCGCAACGACCGGCTCTACACCATTGTCGGCGACCGCGCCATTGCCGAAGTCAGTCTGGACAACCGTACCATCACGGTTACTCCCCGCTGGGGCGGCGGAGCTGCAACCACCTACACAGTTCCGCTGGCTGACGGCGGTCACGGCGGAGCCGATCCGGCACTGGTCGCCCAGTTTGCCAAAGTCATCAATGGTAAAGCTGAAGCAAATTCAACCGCACTCCACGGCATGCTCGCCAGTGCCATAGGTCAGGCGGCAGAAATCTCCCGCAAAGAACACCGCATGGTGGAAATGAGTGAATTGCTCGGCTGAAATCACCTGAAAAAATCCCCGCAGAATACCGGCAACCGGTTACTTCAGCGGGGCATTTTTTATACCGTCAATGCATCATCGGCGGCAGGCGGTTCGGAATATCCAGTTGAACAACGTTCAATCCGTTATTCACATATTTAACATCCGGCAGAGCTTCTACGATGGCTGCGGCACGGCGTTTGGCTGCTTCGGAAGCGACCGTCCCCCGCAGCGTCACCGAACCGTCACTGAAACACTCAACATCCGGAAAGCGCAGCTGCAATTCACTGACTTGAAACAGAGTGTGCTTGATTATCTGCGCCCGGATGACCAGCTGCAGTTTCTCCTTTTCCTCTTCTGTAACCGGCGGAGGCAGCAGAGGATAAAGCAATGCGGCTATCTCATCTATATCAATAAATGCAGTATTGATCACCAGATCATAATTGACCGGATCTTTCCAATCTCCGCCGTAATAGTATTCGCAGAATTTTGTCCGTTCCGAATCGCTTTTGCGTACCATTTTGCGGGCTTCGGCATCTGAAATACAGAACTCTCTTGCCACTTGCTGAACACGGAAATCCTCATTGGCGACCAGCCTTATACGCAGACAGCCGGTCACTCCGTGAAGCAGGAAATTACCGCCGCGTCCCAAAAGAGCAATATTATCCTGAACAAGCTCCTTCATCACCGCAGTGCGCAAATTTTCCCAGTAATATTCCGCAGAATCAGTCATAGCACCGACAAATCCGGGGTTGCATTCATCGAACCGCCGGAGAAATTCACGATCGATCCCCAGTTCGGCAAAACGCTGTTCCAAAGTGGTTTTGCTTACACAGTGCAAATTTAATTTGTTGCACAGGATCAACTCCTCTCCCCTGACAATTGCACCGAGTTCTCTGGCGATAGTCAATACAGCCATATGCACCTCCATGTTACAGTTTTACGGCACGGATCAATACGGTGGTGAACCACTCCCGCGTAACGGAAATATAATACATTTCACAGAAAAAAGCAAGAGCTTTCATTAAAAAAATTTGTTTTTTCTGCAAAACGGTGTATTTTATACCCATTGAATAAGCAATGTATTTTTACATGGAGAAAAAAATGAAACTTTGCGCTATACAGATCCCTTATGCCCACTCAACGGCAGATGCGGAAAATTCAGTGAAATTCCTGATCAGTGAATTGAATAACTGCACTGAAGACATTGATATTATCCTTACTCCGGAATATTCCAATCTTCCGGCAGCGTTCCCTCTGGAAGAAGGCAGAAAATTTGTTGCCGCCCACACTCCTGCCCTCGAAGAAGCAGCAAGAAATGCCGCACGCCGCTGCAATGCCATTGTTGCATTGAGTTATCTTTGCGAAGTAACTCCGGGCGTTTTCCGCAACACCACCAGAGTCTTTGACCGGCAGGGCAATATTGCCGGAGATTTCTACAAACAGCATCTTCCCAACTCTGAAAAACGGGGTGTTCAGCCGGATTATGAATACACCAAAAGTTTCGCCCCCCCGGCGATCGTGGAAGTTGACGGCATCCGTATGGGGTTCCTGATCTGTTACGACACCTACTTTACGGAATACCTCGTCCATCTGGGCTACTGCAAGCCTGATCTGGTGCTGGTTTCCAGTTTCCAAAGAGGAGAAAGACAGGATATTCTGGAGGTGATGAACCGTTCTCTGGCATTCAATACCAATGCCTATGTTCTGCGTTCATCGGTTTCAATGGGAAAAAATGCCGATGTCGGCGGAATGAGTATGATCGTTTCCCCGGAAGGAAACATCATTGAATCTTTCGGCAGTAAAACCGGCAAAGTGTGTGCCGAAATTGCGGATATTCACCACAAATACATGCGGACAAACAGTTTCGGCGGCAGTAAAATCCCCAATGATCAATTTGTCACCCAGGGACGGACTCCCTGGAGTTACCGTCCGGCGGGCAGCATGACCATCCCCGGAGAAAAAGAGCTGCCCTACCCCCGTATCTGCGCCCACCGCGGCTGGTCAAAGGCTTTGCCGGAAAATACACTTTCCGCTTTCGGTGCGGCGATCGCTCTGGGAGCGCAGGAGATCGAAATGGATATCCGTTTTACCGCTGACGGTATTCCGGTTGTCAGTCATGATCCGGTTCTGGAACGGGTTTCCGATGGAACCGGTCTGGTGGAAAATCACACGCTGGCAGAGTTGAAAGCTCTTGACTTCGGCATCAAACACGGTTCTCAATATGCAGGGATCAAAATTGCCGCTTTTGAAGAAGTCCTTGAAAAATTTGCCCGTCACGTCATTATCAATCTCCATCTGAAATCGGTGGATGAAAGCCGCATTTATCCGGAAGATCAGATGCAAAAAATCCTTGATCTGCTGAAAAAATATGACCAATTGGAACATGTTTACTTCATGGGTTCTGCCGATGTGCAGGAGTGTGCCTTGAAAATGGCTCCGCAAATTCCCCGCTGTATGGCAAACTTCCCCGATCCGGAACATGTTTTGGAAAATGCCTTGAAATTCAAATGTTCAAAAATCCAATATTTCAACAGTGAACTCCATGAAGGAGTGATTCAGCATACACACGAGCTGGGTATCAAATGCAATCTTTTTTACTGTGATGAAACAGACAAGGCGAAACAGTATTTTGCCGACGGCATCGATTGTATCCTGACCAATGATTGTCTGCATATTCTGCCGTTGATCAAAGAGAAGTAATGTTTTGAAAGGATAAAGAAAAATGATTTTAGCAAGCTTGTTTCAGGATGGAGCAGTGCTTCAGCGCAACATGGATATTCCAGTCTGGGGAAAAACACAGGCAAATACTTTTATTCAGGCGGAACTGGATGGCAAAATCACCAAATCCCGTTCTTCCTCAGACGGCAGCTTCATCCTCTATTTTCCAGCCCGCAAAGAAGGCGGACCTTATTCGCTGACAGTTTCCGCACCGGAATGCGGCGAAAGTGTGACGGTCAATGATATTATGATCGGTGAAGTCTGGGTAGCTTCCGGTCAATCCAATATGGAATATCAGCTCGGCTCTGACTGGCGGCACGGTGAAATCGATCCAGATGTGGAATGCGAAGCAAGAAAACAGGAAGCTCTTTTCAGTGAAATGATCACCGATCCGGATAAACTGCGGGTATTCATGGTCACCAAATGCGCCTCCGGATGCAAGGAAAACAGCTGTCAGGGGCAATGGATGAAAATGACTCCGGAAAATGCCGCCACGGCAACTGCAGTTGGAGCATGGTTCGGTCTGGGGCTGCAAATGCATCTGGATATTCCGGTGGGCATCATCGGCACCGCATGGGGCGGCACGATCGCCGAAGCGTGGACAAGTTGCGAAGCTCTGACAAATAATTCAGAAACCGCCAATCTGGCAAAACTGGTGCGCCGTACCTGTTGGGCAGGAAATCACTGGGAAAAACCGATGGATCCCACGGCAACACCTGATTTCACTCAAGTCCCCGGAGTGGAAAAAGATACAGGGATCGCAGAAAATGCCAAACATTTTGCCGACATCGATTTTGATGATTCTTCATGGAAAGAAATGCACATTCCCGGCAGCTGGATAAAACAGCAAATTTCGGGTAATGGAGTCCTCTGGGCAAGAAAAAGTATCACGATCCCGGAAAGCTGGGCAAATTGTCCTTTGACCGTCACCGGCGGAGTGGTGGATAAACATGACACCACCTTTTTCAACGGAGTGCAAATCGGTAAAACCGGCAAAGACTTCGAAACTGCTTACTACAACACAATCCGTACCTATTACATCGCTCCGGAACTGGTCAAACCCGGCAAAGCGGTGATCGCCGTCAGAGCCTACTCATTCTTCTATGACGGAGCCATCCGGGGAATGTGGCGCCTGGTCAACGAAAAGAACGGGGAAACCATCGAACTTACCGGCAACTGGCAGGCAGCTGCCGAAGTTGACCGCGGTGTTTTGAATATCCGTCACAGCCCCGCGACTTTCGGTCCGGGCAACCCCAATACTCCGGGGATCCTGTTTGACGGCATGGTCAATCCGCTGCTGCCGTATGCCGTCAAAGGTGCGATCTGGTATCAGGGAGAATCCAATGCAAATGATGTAAAAAAAGCTGTTGCTTACCGGGATATCCTGCAGAATATGATCGATGACTGGCGCAGAGCTTTCCGCAATCCGGATATGCCCTTTATTATGGTACAGCTGGCAGGTTTCGGAAACAAAGAGAATTTCAGCTGCGACTCCCCATGGGCTGAATTGCGGGAATCCCAGAGATTGCTGGCAAAAAATGATCCGGATACATTCATGGCTTCTGCTATCGACATCGGTGAAGAAGAAGATATCCACCCGCAGAATAAATTTGATGTCGGCAAACGTCTTGCCATGAGTGCGCTCTATCACGTATACAACTGCGAAGAGGCGGTTCCCTCCGGTCCTGAAACAAACAAAGTGGAAGTGACCGGAAACAAGGTAAAATTCACCTTTGATCACGCTGAAAAAATAAAACTGGTTTCCGATGAAAAAAGTTTCTATATCGCCGGAAGCAATGGAGAATTTCATGCTGCCGATTCAGTGGAATTAAATGAAGATGAAAAGAGCCTGACCATCTCTTCTTCTGCGGTGGCAGAGCCGGTGGAAGTAAAATATGCCTGGGCAGATTTTCCCGTACCGACTCTTTTCAACGGTGCCGGATTGCCAGCTTCATCATTCCACTGGATATTGGAGAAATAAGTATGAAAGTCATCATCGCACCGGATTCATACAAAGGAGCTTTGCGTGCCGGAAACGTCGCGGCTGCTCTGGCTGACGGATGGAAACAAGTCCGTCCGGATGATGAAATCATCACCATCGGATTATCTGACGGAGGCGAAGGCATGGCTGAATCTTTAGCCCTTGCCCGCAACGGCAGATTCATTTCCATTCAAACTACCGATGCTTTGATGCGCCCCATCACAGCCAAAGCTGTTCTGATTGGCAGAACAGCCGTGCTGGAAACTGCCGAAGCCAATGGTATTGAAAGGTTGACCAAAACTGAACTTGATCCATTGAAAGCGACCACCTACGGAGTGGGAACGATGATGAAACATCTGCTCGATTCCGGATGCCGGGAATTTATCACCGGTATCGGAGGCAGTGCCACTGTCGATGGCGGAGCCGGAATGATGCAGGCTCTGGGGGCGGAATTTTTTGATGCTTCCGGAAAACTGCTGCCTTCCGGTATCGGCGGCGGATCGCTGGATAAAATTTCCCGTGTGGAGTTATCCGGAATCGATCCGCACCTGGCAGAGTGCCGGATCGTTACCGCATGTGATGTAACCAATCCGCTTTGCGGCAAAACCGGTTCTGCCGCGGTTTTCGGTCCACAAAAAGGAGCTTCGGAGGAAATGGTTGTCACGCTGGATAAAAATCTGGCTCACTTTGCCGCTCTTTTTCAAGACAGCGGGGATCATCCGGGCGACGGTGCCGCCGGTGGATTGGGATTCGCTCTGCGCAAACTGCTTAACGCCGAACTGGTTTCCGGAGCTGAACTTATCCTGAAAGAAAGCGGCTTTGATGAAGCGGTCAAAGATGCTTCATTGATCATCACCGGAGAAGGATGCAGCGACGAGCAGACCGCTTACGGCAAACTCTGCTCGGTGGTAGCAGCTCACGGCAAAACATACGGCGTTCCGACCATCCTTGTTTCCGGAGCATTGAAAGGCGATACCGCCGCACTGGAAGCATGCTTTGCCGGATGCTACAGCATCGGTAAAGGTCCATCATCTCTGGAAGATGCCATCCGGCAGACTGCTGAAAATCTCCGGAGAATGGGCAGCAATCTGGCATGGGCTGTCTCTCTCGGAAAAAGTAAAATGCGCGGATGAATTCTGCCGTTGGAAATTGCCTTGCCTGATAAATGGTACACTTGCAAAAAACGGTAACATGTGATATATTATGTATACACTTGTTTGTATAGATTATTTTCAGGAGAAATGATCATGACTGTCGGCTATATTACCGGTTTGATAATCCGTCTGTTTCTTTTGCTGACGCCGTTTTTTGTGCTGTCAGTTTTTGTTGCCACCTGCGATGGAATGGAGTTATCCAGCCGCCGCAAACTTGCCGTCAGAACCGCTCTTGCAGTAGTTTCCTCATGTGTGATACTGTATCTTTTCGGTAAAATCATCTTTGATTGTCTGGGAATTTCTCTCAATGCCTTTCAAATCGGCGCCGGATTGGTACTGATGCTCAATGGTATTGATATGGTACGCAGTTCACTGCCGAAAAACCGTCATCTTGCCGAAGAGGGCGATCCCTCGGTCGTTCCGTTGGCGATCCCGACCACGGTTGGTCCCGGCACCATCGGTACTCTGTTGGTCATGGGTGCTTCCGCAGCAGACCGGGCAAGCCAAATGGAAATAAACCGCCTGATCATGTTGAGTGTGGAAGTCGGTGCGGTTATCATTGCCGGCACCGGTGTGGGGATAATGCTCTATTTTTCCGAAAATATCAACCGGCTGCTCAAGGACAAAGGTGTGCGTATTCTGAGCAAACTTACCGGTATGTATATCGTCGCTCTGGCGGCACAGATCATCTTTGAAGGGATCCGGGGTTTTCTCAATATTGCCTGACCCCCGGGACGGATCTTCCGGCAGAACCGGTATGAAAATATAACGGCAGAGTTGTTCTGCCGCATTTATCAGCAACTTTCACCGGCGGAAAGTTTTTACCGGCGGTGTGGTTGAATTGTAAACCATCATAACAGAAAGGATGATCCATCATGTTCCGTTTCACACTGCCCAGAGATATTTATCACGGAAAAGGTGCGCTTGCCGCGCTCAAAGATTTCCGGGGAAAAAGAGCTGTCATCTGCGTGGGCGGCGGTTCGATGAAAAAATTCGGTTTTCTCGACCGTGCTGTGGATTATTTGAAATCCGCCGGTATGGAAGTGGCGTTGATCGAAGGAATTGAACCTGATCCGTCAGTCGAAACCGTTATGCGCGGCGCACAGCAGATGATCGACTTTCAGCCGGATTGGATCATCGCCATCGGTGGCGGTTCACCCATCGATGCCGCCAAGGCAATGTGGATAAAATATGAATATCCGGAAACCACCTTTGAAGATATGTGCAAAATTTTCGGTCTGCCCGAATTGCGGACAAAAGCAAAATTCTGTGCCGTTTCCTCGACCTCCGGAACAGCCACTGAAGTAACTGCTTTTTCCATTATCACCGATTATGCAAAAGGTGTCAAATATCCTATCGCCGACTTTGAAATCACTCCCGATGTGGCGATCGTCGATCCTGAACTGGCTGAAACCATGCCGCCGAAACTGGTCGCACACACCGGCATGGATGCCATGACCCATGCGGTCGAAGCATATGTTTCCACCGCCCACACTGCCTATACCGATCCTCTGGCGATTTTCGCCATCAAAATGATCCGGAACGATCTGGTCGGCAGTTACAACGGTGACATGGTCAAACGCGATGCCATGCACGATGCACAGTGTCTTGCCGGAATGTCTTTTTCCAATGCCCTTCTGGGAATTGTTCACTCCATGGCACATAAAACCGGAGCAGCCTTTGCCGATCTGGGCGCACACATCATCCACGGTGCCGCCAATGCGATGTATCTGCCCAAAGTGATCGCATTCAATGCGAAAGATCCGGTTGCCAAAAAACGTTACGCAGAAATTGCAGACTATATGGCTCTCGGCGGAAACAGTGATGAAGAAAAAGTTCAGCTGCTCATTGCAACTTTGCGTAAAATGAATTCCGATCTGAATATCCCGCAGTGCATCAAAAACTACGGTGCCGACAGCTATCCGTGTGAACAGGGATTTATTCCGGAAGATATTTTCCGTGCCAGAGTGCGTGATATTGCAGTCAATGCCATCGGAGATGCCTGTACCGGTTCCAATCCCCGTAAAATCACGGCGGAAGAGATGGAAAAACTTCTGCTCTGCTGCTATTTTGATACAGAAGTTGACTTCTGAAAAATATCCGGTAATCTCCGATCCCCGCAGAATATGCATCTTGCGGGGATTTTTTATTTTTCCATACCGGCCGACTTGCAAAATCAAAAAAGAGCGAGTATATTAATTATTGTCTACGCTACACGAGTGTGCAATTGTCAACAAAGGAGCTTCGCAAGAAAAAATGGGGATTTTAGCACTGACCGGAGGAAAAAAAGCCGGCTGCAATGTATCTGAAGAACTTTTCAAATGGCCCATTGTCACCGCAGAAGATGAAAATGCTGTGATCGAAGTTCTGCGTGCCGGAACAATGAGCGGCACAAACATCACTCAAATATTTGAAAAAGAGTACGCCGCATGGAATGGTACAAAATATGCTCTGGGATGCTGCAACGGCACTGCCGCATTGACCGAAGCTCTCTGGGCTTGCGGAGTCGGTGCCGGTGATGAAGTCATCTGCCCATCCATGACCTACTGGGCAAGTGCAGCTCCGGTGGTAGCTCTCGGCGGTACAGTCAACTTTGCCGATATTGACCGCAATACTCTTTGCATCGATCCAACTGATATAGAACACCGGATCGGCAAACGTACCAAAGCCATCATGGTCGTCCATTATGCCGGATACCCCTGCGATATGGATGCGATCATGGATATTGCAGAACGCCACGGCATAAAAGTTATCGAAGATGTCTCCCATGCACAGGGGGGACTTTATAAAGGCAGAAAGCTCGGTTCGATCGGTCATATTTCCGGAACCAGTTTGATGGCGGGCAAAGCTCTTGTCGCCGGCGAAGGCGGTATGATCACCACCAATGACCAGAGACTTTTTGACCGCTGTGTGGCATTCGGACACTATGAAAGACTGGTGGCATCAAACTACTCGACTGCCAGTATGAGTTTGAGTTCACCGGAATTGCTCCCATACGTCGGTTTGCCGCTTGGCGGAGTGAAACACCGGATGAATCAGACCTGTTCTGCCATGGGCAGAGTACAACTGCGCCACTACCCGGAACGGTGCGCTGAAATCCAGAAAGCTATGAACTACCTCTGGGACAATCTGGCTGATCTGCCGGGAATCAAAGCTCACCGGACAACTCCGGGAAGCGACAGCACCATGGGCGGCTGGTATTTGCCCAAAGGACTTTTCCGCAGTGAAGAAGTTGACGGCTTATCCTGTAAAGTTTTCTGCGCCGCTCTTTCAGCTGAAGGGCTCCCCTGCCGTCCGGGAGCAAATTCAGCACTGCACCGACACCGCTGGTTCCACGATTTTGATGTGTACGGTCACGGAAAACCCTCGGTGACTGCCTTTGCCGACAGAGATGTGCGGCAGAATGACTCCACCCTTCCCAATGCGGCAGAGTGTGAAGAATTCTGTTTCACCGTACCGTGGTTCAAAAAATACATTCCTTCTGAAATCGATCAGTACATCGCCATCTACCGCAAAGTATTGACCAATTACCGTGAATTGCTGAATATTGATCCGTCAAATTTGTAATACCCCAAACATAGGAGAAAGAAAAATGAAAACCAGCTTCCGCTTCACCCTGATCGAATTGCTCGTTGTTATCGCCATCATCGCCATTCTCGCCGCCATTCTGCTTCCCGCTCTCAATTCCGCCCGGGAACGCGGACGCACTGCCAGCTGTATCAACAATCTCAAAAATACCCAGATGGCATACACAAATTATTCCAATGACTTCGATGATTACGGCGCATACAACTATTACAATGCTTCTGCCAATTACACCGGTGCAGGTTTCTGGGAATCAGCTCTGGTGGCAAATGGTTATCTGCCCAGCGACCGGGCGACCAATTTGAATCAGTATCACTACTACAATTCCTCTTTGCTCCTCTGCCCCAGCATGGCAAAATCCATCACCGCCGGCGACAAACGCTCTGACTACGGCATCAACAGCGAAACGACTCAGTACAAAAGCGGAGGTGCGTTTGTGGTGACCAAAGTATCTGCTATCCCTCAGGGCAGTGTTATTTTCGGTGACCGCTGGCAGTATGACAACAGCGCAAACTTACCCAAAATCTACTTCCATATCGCTCCGGCGACCATCCGTGCGCTTACCGGAAGCAGCGGTTCATCCTATCCCATCGGCAATCACCACAATGACAATGCCAATGTTTCATTCATCGACGGTCATGTCAGCAACATCACTTTGGAAGATGCTTACGCCAACCGTTACACCTACGGCACCGTGCTGGGGAATCTCTGATGAAAAAACTGTGGTTCGCCATCTGTCTGCCGCTGCTGGCATGGGCGGAAGCTCCACTATTCTACACTCCGGAAAGAGTGGAAGCTGCGAAGGAAAATATCCGCAAATATCCGTGGGCACAGAAAATACAAAAACGGATAATGAATGGAGATCCGCACGGATATTATATCGGAGCTGAATATACTTCTGCCACAGCACTTGCCGGAAAAAGCGATGATTTCATCTGGGAGCTTCAGCCGGATACCACCATCGGCAGATTTATCCCCGAAGAAACCAAAGCTCTCTGTCCGGTATGCGGTCCGGCTGCCCGGAATGTCAACTATTACTGTCCGTGGGCGATCGATCCGCTGAATAAACCGTACAAAATCCAGTGCCGCAACTGCAAACACTGGTTTCCCGATGAAAAATATCCCGATGACGGTAACGGGATCAATGTCAACGGCAAACGTTACTACATGCTCCGGGAATATGCTCACTTTGTCTACATGTCATATGTCGGTCCCGGTGCCGCAGCTTGCTCACAGGCATATTTGCTGACCGGAAACAAAGAATATGCCCGCAAAGCATGTATACTGCTCACCCGCGTGGCGGCAGTATACCCGAATTACAATGAACGTTTTGCCAGAACCTGGTACGGCGAATACGGCGGACAGGATCCGCGTAAACCGCAGCACAAAGGCGGACTTATTTCCGACCGCATCTGGGAGTGTTTTGCTCTGACCCGTTTTGCTCTGGCATTTGATGCGGTAAAAAATTATCCGGAAAGCGATCCGGAACTGATCAAATATTTCCGGAGCAAGGGGGTCAATGTCAAAAATGCCGATCAATGGCGGGAATTCATCCGGCAGTCGATTTTCCGCCCGGCAGCACAGGCTCTCTTTCAGAAAATGATCAAGGGTAATGACGGTATGCATCAGGCGGCATCTCTGGCTATCGCACTTGCCCTGAATGATCACTCCCCCGACCACCGCCCGAATTCAAAAGATCTGGTGAATTTCGTCTATCACTGGGATGGTCATGCCGCCAATGTGATAAACAATGTCATCCTGCCTGACGGCGGCGGTCACGAAAGCCCCGGTTACAATGGCTTGCGTCTGGAATACATCAAGGTGGAAAAAATGATGGAAGCGATCCGCCAAGCGCATCCGGAAGAGTATCCTGCGGATAAATACCCGGCGATCTGGGATTCGCCCAAAGGGGAAAAATTCTTTGAACTCTTTGAAAAACTGCTTCTTTCCGGCGTTTCCACGCCTTCGATCGGTGACAGTGCCGGAAGATACCCATTTCAAAACACTTTGAAAATGCCGGTAATGTCCTCTGCACTCAAACCAGAATTTTATCTTTTCGCCGCCAAACACTACCGCAATCCGGCATTTGCCGCCGCTATTTTCAAAAACGGGCAGCTTGCCGGCGGAGAATTGTGGGAGAGCATCCCGGAAGATGAACTGCGCCGGCTTGCCGCCCTGGCTCCGGGAAAAGATGCAGAAAAACAAAACCGTCTGCTGGATAGTTACGGTATCGCCATTCTCGAATCCGGCAAAGTGCCGGAATGCCGCACTGTTATGCTCAATTATGCCGGGATCAGAGAACACTGGCAGGCGGATGTATTGAACATAAATATCCATGCATTCGGGATGGAACATTTGCGGGATGTCGGTTATCCGGTATCCTGGAATTTCTGCCGCCACTTTGATTATCACAATCTGGCACATAATACAGTAACCATCGATGAAAAATTTCAGGATGGCGGCATCGGCAGATGCCTGCTCTACTTTGATCTGCCGGGATTTTCCGGAGTAAGTGCCGAACACAGCGCGAACAGTTATAAAAAAGCCAAAGACGGTAAAGGTCTGGCAGATATTTTCCGCAGGACAGTGATAAAAAATGAACTTCCTGACGGTAATTTCTATGTTCTGGATATTTTTGATGTTGCCGGAGGAACCCAGCATGATCAGAGCTGGCATTCGCTTCCGGTGAAACTCATCCCCCCTGCCCTCAATTGGAAAAAGCAGAGCAAAGGTACACTCGCCGGAGAAAATGTGCCGGAATTCGGTTCATGGGTGGATAAATGGGGCGACACCCGCTGCGATGTCCCGTCTTTTGTCACCAATGTGAGCAAAGCCCCGCTGGATAAGATCGCCGCATGGGTCTGGGAATCAGGACTGCCGACCCAAGAGGCATTCAAAGTGCATATCATACCGGTTTCAGGAAAACTTGAAGCGATCATGGGTTCCGGCAGAACTCCGGTATGGCCCGCCGGAAAAAAGATCGACTTCCTCTTTCTGCGCCGCCAGACGCAATTCCGGGAACCGACCCGTTTTGCAACCATTCTTGAACCGTACCGGGCAACGCCGTTCATAAAGGAGATCAAAGTGATCTCCCGCATGCCGTTGACAATTGAAGTCATCCATAAAGACGGCAGTGACCGCTTCACAATTTCTCCGGTAAAAAACCCCGCCGTTTCCCTGCGCCGCACTGCTGTGCGCAATGGGGAAAGTTCTGTCATCACGATCGGCGAAAAAATGTGCCGGACAAAAGTGGAAAAATTCGACGGCGAAAAACGGCAGATCACCGTCAGAAATATCGACGGGATTTCCGGATCGCTGACAAAGGGCAGAAAAATACGCATATTCAACTCCGCAAGAAGCAGCATATTCACCGTGGAAAAAGTGGAGAAAATTTCTGATAAATATGTCTTAACTCTCGAAGAATATCCCCTGCTGGCAAGAGCATTTTGTTCCGGAACGGCACAGGATGGCAAACTGCAGCTGGATGCCGATCTGGTATTCGCCCGCTATATGGGCGGCGGCTACCGCGGAACTCCTTATGTCGGAGCATGGTTCACGGCAGAAGGAGAAGAACCGCAGCAGCTGGCAGCGGCAACGGAAACCGGTCTGATCACACCGGTAAACAAACTCCGCGATCCGGGCAGTTATATAAATAAAGAAATCTCAATCTGGCAAATCGGTGCCGGGGATACGGTGGAGATTGCCGTTATTACAAAGGAATAACTATGATCTGGAGCATACCTGAAAAATTTCATGCCGTCGATGCCCATACTCATGTGAATATGATGCCGGGCAAGAACTATAACTCACTACGGGAAGCTGCAGCTCTCGCCATGCTGGCTGAAGGTGATAAACTGGGAATTGAAAAATTCTGCATCTCATTGCCGTACATGACAGAGAAAGTAACTCCGGAAGAATTCAGAAAAGGTAATGATATCATCTTTGATGCAATGAATTTATCCGACCGCTTTACCGGATTCTGTTTCATTGATCCGGGATATACGAAAGAGGCATGTGATGAAATCCGCCGCTGTGTACGTGATGGCGGCATGGCGGGAATAAAACTTTATCATCAGTACCGTATCGATGATCCGGTATTTGATCCGGTATTCAAATTGTGTGAATCGCTCGATTGTCCGGTTCTCATGCACGCGGTAAAAGGTACACATCCGGTGAATTTGAGCAACGCAGAACACTTTATTACTGCATGTTCCCGCTTTCCCGGAGTCCGTTTTCTTCAGGGCCACATCGGCGGTGGAGGAGACTGGGAATGGACATTAAGGGTGCTTGAAAACAGTCTGCCCAATCACTATATCGATACCAGCGGCAGTGTGATCGATCCCGGAATGATCCGGAAAACAGTGGAAGTCATGGGAAGCGACCGGGTACTTTTTGCTACAGATATGTTCATTCCGGAAGGTGTCGGAAAACTGCTCGCCGCCGGATTGGATGAGGAAACAATGCATAAAGTCTGCAATGGAAATGTAAAAAAACTGCTGGCAGGGAGGTTGAAATAAGATGAATTTTTTTGACATCAATACCGCTCTCGGACACTGGCCGTTTCAGCAGCTGCCTTATCAATCAGCTGCCGCACTGGAAAAACGTCTGAAAGAATATGGCATCACCGGAGCTTTGGCGGTAAATACCCACGGATTGTTTTACCGGGATGTACAGAATGCCAATATCGAATTGGCACAATGGATCGAAGGTAACTCTTTTTTCCGCGGCTGTGCATCCATCAATCCGGCTTATCCGCAATGGGAAAAAGATCTGCATACCTGTGTGGAAAAATTCGGCTTTTGTGCCGTACGCCTCACACCGCTCTATCACGGTTATGATCCGGATGGCAAATTGATGGATGATGCCGTCACTGCCGCCGGAAAACTCGGAATTGCAGTGTTGATCCCCCAGCGGATCATGGATGTGCGCCAGAAACATCATCTGGATGTCGGCAGCATCGTAATGCCGGAAACCGTGTTTTCTCTGGCAGAACGCCACCCGGAATGCCGGATAGTCTGCACCGAAACACTGATCGTGGATGATGATCTGCCGCGGATCGCACCATTGAAAAACCTTTATGTGGAAAGTTCACGGCAGCTCACCGGATTTACCGGACTTTTTTCACGCATAGTGGATGCACTCGGAGCCCAACGGATCGTTTTCGGTTCAGGTGCGCCATTTAAAGAGGTTCTGCCTTCGATCATCAAGATGATGGATTCCGGATTCACTCCGGAAATTTGTGAAACAATCGCATGGAAAAACAGTGAAAAATTACTGGAAAGGAAAAATATTTTATGAAAAAGTTATTTACCGCTCTGATGCTGACCGGTGTTTTTATGGCAAATGCCGTGGAAATTCAAAACGATCAATGGGATAAAAAAGCCCGGCAGTCAAAAAATGATCCGGCAGCAATGACCATCAGTAACAAAGTGGTCATTTACTCTGTTGCAACACCGTATATTCCGGTAGATACAGCAAAAAAATACCGCCTGAGCGGCTCTTTCCGGCTGGTCAAACCGCTGGCGGAAAAACCGGGCAAATTGAAATTCGGGATCCAGACTTACGATCAGAATAAACGCCCGATCCTGCCGGAACATACCACTGTCATCAACAACACTGCCACCACACTGGTCTCTGCCGCTGAATACGGTCAGCGCAAAGTAACCATCGCCAATGGAAAAAGATGGCGGATCGTGCCTAATTTCAGCTATATCGCATTCAACACCAAAGATGATTTCAGCGATCTGCCCAACCGCAGTACGATAGCGATAACCGGCATAAAAGTGCTGCCGGACGGCAAAGCAGAACTGGAACTCAAAGAACCGCTTCGGGAATTTTATCCGGCCGGAAGCAATGTCCGCATGCATCACCGCCTTGCCTCATTCCTTTACGGCGGAGCATTGAACAGGGATCTTACGGAAGATTATCAGGAGTTTTCCGGAGTTTTCACCGGTGAACAGCGCGGCATGTCACACAATATTTTCCGCAAAGGAACCGCCTTTATTCAGATCGTGGTAATGATCGAAGGCAATGGCACACTGGAATTCAAAAATATCAAATTTGAAGAAATTCAGTAAAACAATCGTTTCCGTTTCTTTTTCATTTGACAAACGGCAATGTTTCCCCGTGGCGGATTCCCGGAGTTACTTCCTCGAATCCGCCATTTCTGCCGGAAAGAAAATCAACTGCCGCCCGGAACATTTCATCATGCGGAATAGCCAGCGTTTCCAGAACCGGTGAAAAATAACAGCTTACCGGCAGACCATCCCAGGAGATGACTCCGGCATCTCCGGGAATATGAACATTATGTTCACGAAGGAGTCTGATCATCCGGATACTTTGCAAATCATCCGGAATACACAGAGCAGTCGGCTGTTTACCGGTCAACACATGCTGAATATATCCGGTAAATTTTTCCAGATCATCCCCGGCTTCCACACCGAGCAATTCGATATTTTCCTGCCGGGCAACGGCAACTGTTTCATCATCAGTATAAAACGGCGCACGGTAACAGAGTTTGCGATAACCGCGCGAAGCCGTGTGCCGGACAAGCTGTTTGAATGCGGCACTCCGGTCAAATCCCACTGCGGAGGTATTGCCCGGAAAAAATTCCCGATTCAGACCATACTCCAGACGGTGATCATAAAAGAACCAGTTTATTTCCGGTATAGCCCGCATATTTTTTTCCCACCACCGCAAATCAGCGACCGATAAAGTGGCGGCAAAAATTATCACCTTGGATACCCGGAAAGATTGCAACTGCCGGATGGTGTCCATATTATTTTCCCGCAGATGAAGCGGCATGACAAGGTAACTGAAATTCTGCTGTTTTAATTGATCCAGCAGGGCAAAAAAAGTATCACGATGATGTTCATACATCCTGGGCGGGATCAGAATTGCGGCATCGGTACAGATTTTTCCTTTCAAAGCTCTGCCGAAAAGTGACGGAGTGAAATTGACCTGCTGTGCAAAATCCAACACCTTGCCGGCTGTTTTTTCACTGATATGCCGGGATCGCCACTGACCGTTGAGAATGTAGCTTACCGTACTGCGGGACAAGCCCAATTCGGCAGCAAATTCCTCCATTGTAGCAAAATTTTTCATCTCATCCTCCGGCAGTTTTACGCCGCACCGAAACAATAGTCAAAAACGGATCTGGTCACACAACTGTGATTTGGTTAATATAACATAAAAAACAGTATTTTGCAAACTGGAAAAATCCAGTTGACGCCGGAAATACAGAAAAGATGATCATATATTCCGGTAAAAAAGATTTGTCACAGGAACAATAAAAAAAAGCCATATTCCCTCATGCTGTCCGGTAAAAATTTCCAGATTTGAGTAAAAATTCCGGGCGGAAATCACTGAAAACATTCACAACTGTTCAGGAAATTATATTACATGGAAAGAAAACATCACCTCATTTATAAAACTTCTTGTTTTCACAGAATACGGCTTGATTTGTCGGTGGCAAAGATGTATAGTAAGTGAAAATCCGGAACTTTTTGCAACAATTTTTTATAAATTACAGTAAATTCAAAAAACCATGCGGCAGCATAGAGCTTAAACTATGCATGGGGATATAGGGATGGTTATTCAAAAACTTTTCAGCGACAGGAACTTTAATAAAAAGATGCTGGCTATTGTCCTCCCCATCACATTGCAGAATCTGATGGTCGCACTGGTGGGCGCAGCTGATACATTCATGCTTTGCAGTTACAGTCAGAATGCAATGGCAGCTGTCGCACTGGCAACACAAGTCCAATTTATTCAGATGATGCTGACCGGCGGATTTCTGGGCGGTTTGAGTCTGATGGGGGCGCAGTATTGGGGAAAAAGGGATATTCCGGTCATAGAAAAACTGCTGGCACAGGGAATCTGGCTGACATCGCTGGTTGCTTTTGCTTTCTTCGCCGGATGTTTTTTTGTACCGGAACGCCTGATGCGTTTTTTTGCTTCTGATCCGGAACTCATCCGGATCGGATCGGAATATTTGCAAATCGTTGCCGTGTCCTTCATTTTTTACAGCATCTCCCGGTGTTATCTTACAATCATGCGGATCAGCGGACATGTGAAATATTCTGTTGTGGTCAACATTTTAACGGTTCTGCTCAATGTCATTTTCAACGCCATTTTCATTTTCGGACTTTTGGGAGCCCCTGCCTGGGGAGTCAAAGGTGCCGCATTTGCCACAATGCTTGCCGGATTTATTGAAATGGTCACAGTTCTGCTTCTTTCGTTCCGGCGGGACTTCATTATGCTGCGTTTCAGTCGTCTCTTTTCATGGGACAAACGTCTGTTTCTGGACTTCTGGCGGTATACGATACCGCTTCTTGGCGGAACCATGCTCTGGGGAATCGGATTTTCCTCCTATTCCGCCATCATCGGACACCTGGGGAAAGATGCCGCCGCCGCCAACGCCATCGCCGCAGTTGCCAGAAGCCTCGGCTGTTGTATTTGCGATGGACTTGCCGCCGGTACCAGCATCATTGTCGGGCACGAACTTGGTGCCGGGCATTTAAGACGGGGAAAACTCTACGGCAACCGTTCCTTTGCCCTTTCCTTTCTGGTCGGCGGCTGTACCTCTATACTGCTTCTCGGAGCATTGCCAGTGGTTTCATCGGCAATCACTTTGACCAGCGAGGCGCACGATTATCTCCGGGGGATGTTTTGTGTTCTGGCAGTATATATGATCGGACGTGCCGCAAGCGGAGTCGGGGTCAATGGTATTTTTGCAGCCGGCGGAGATACACTTTTCAACGTGTACAGTATTATTGCCGCCATGTGGTGCTTTGCGCTGCCCTGTGCCGCCCTGGGTGCATTTTATTTTAATTGGCCTGTCGTGGTGGTCTTCGCCTGTACCTCTCTGGATGAGATCGGCAAACTGCCGTGGTTGATTTGGCACTATCGCAAATACAAGTGGGTCAGAAATATTACAAACTGAACCTATTGTAATACACGCTCCGGGACTTTCACAACTGATACTGCAAGCATTTCACCGCATGGAAACAGTTTCTGGCTTTGCTGTTTGCTCAAAATTCCAGCAATAATTCTTTACGTAAAATTGAAAACATTCTGCCCGCCAATCACCAACAGCTTTATCATCATGCCATGGAAGCTGTGACAAAATCTACGCTTCCAGAAGCAATGAACCGCCGGAAATCCGGAAAAGATGATCATACGTTCCGGCAAAAAAGATTTGTCACAGGAGCAATTCGGAAAAAGCCACATTGTCCCGCAATTTTTCCGCCAGCTCTTTCGGTGTATAATCGCAACGCTTGCGGATGAATATATTCAGATGGGAAACATTTTTCATACCGATCTCATCTGCGATCTCTTTCAATGTCATGTTACCGGAACGCATCAGAGTAAAGATCCGTTCAAGTTTTTTTCTCTGGCGGTACTCCCCGGGATCAATGCCGAACCTGAATACAAACATTTTCCGCAGATACGCGGTGGAATATCCGATTTTCCGGCAGTATTCTTTAAGCGGTACATCGAAATGAATATCGCTGTCAATAAGCTGTTTCAATTCAACAGCCGGCGAATCGGAATTTTCAATATTGAAATTTTTCTCATCTTTTACAGCAAGTTCCCCGATCAGAGAGATCGCCAGCTGTTCCGCCATGAAAATATTTCCCGGCAATGGTGAATGCATCAGATCAATAATCCGCTCAAATACCGTGCGCAAAGCAAGAGTCTGCTCCCGCGGCAGGACACGTCCTTTCACCAGAGGTATTTTCATGTTGTTATGCTCCATTACAGGACATCCGGAATCTTCATCAAAATAAATATCTTCCACCTTACATGCCAGTACATAGTTTTCACGCTGGCTGTTATAAGAAAAATCGACTCCGTAGCCTGGAAAATTTATTCCGAGGACATTATCACCACCATCGCCGACTTTCTTGCCGGAAAGATCATACACACGGCAATATTCACACCCGGAAACCGACAGGGAAATGAAAAATGAGTGGGCTTTGGTTTTGTTTTTTTCCATCTCTGAATAACGTTTACCCTGAAGCAAGTGCAATTTCATAAAAAAAATCCTTTTTTATAAAAAATAAATTCTTTTATATAAAATATCTTTATTTTTAAATATTGCAAGTCATTTATATAAAAACTATATTACCAAAAGAGCAGTTTTTACTTCTGCAATCAAAGCAAGTAATCTTTTTTACAAAAAAACGAAAGGAAAAACTTATGAATCAATCATTACTTTACCGCAGCGAAGTGAAGAAATGCCACTTTACCTTGATCGAATTGCTGGTGGTGATTGCCATCATCGCCATTCTCGCAGCGATTTTGCTGCCGGCACTCAATTCAGCACGCAAACGCGGTCAGGTGTCAAGCTGTATTTCAAATCACAAACAGATCGGCACTTACACTGCCATGTATGCCGATGCCAATGATGACTTCCTCATGAATGTCGATTCCGGCAGTCCCAATGCCACTCATTACAACTATGTTGCCAGATCCCGGGAAGTTGTGGGACTTGGCAAATTGACCGGCAGCGGCAATTTGGCTGATGATGACGCAATGAATGCCCGGAAAGGCGATTGGAATTTTCTCTCCTGCCCGAGTGCTTCTCCGGAAACAGTTTCCCCCGGAATCAGAACCCAGATGATCTTTGACTATGTTTCCGGTTCTACAATGCGCAGTACATCCTGTTATTTTGCCCCCTATGCAGTGGCTTATCAGTCATGGGGTTATTATGTCAAATCCTCTGCAAAAACTGCCCACCCGGCTCTGGATGCCGCATGGACAAGTACCAGCGGTATCGGCAAACTCAATGCTGTTGCCACCAGAGGCACTGCCATTGCCACCTGCTGGGCTGGTGAATCCAAAGCATTCGCCACGATCGACAATGGTCACGGCAACGGCGAAAATAAACTTTTTCCGACCGCCATGCCCGATGGTTCGGTAAAAACAATCCAAACCACCACTGCGGAAGTGGTTTCATTAAGTTCGGCTGCCGTAACTGCGACCGGCGAAAACGGCATTTTCACTCTCCTCGCCCTGCTCTCTGCAATCCGCTGAAAAAAGGTATTCACATGAAAAATATTTTCCTTTTTACAATAATGTATGCCATGCTGTTTTCACTTAATGCCGCCAGTGTAAAGGTCAGCAGTTTCAATCCTGACCGGCAAAATGCCACGGCGGCGGTGCAGAAAGCTCTGGATTCCGGAGCAGCGCAAATCATCTTTGATGATCCTGGCTTTGAATATCTCATCACACCGGTAAAAGTACGCAGCAACAGCGAACTGATCTTTGAAAACGGTTGCGTTGTCCGGGCATTGCCGGGAGCATACAAAGGCAAAAAAGATTATATGTTCGCCGTGGAAAATGCAGAAAATGTCATCTTACGCGGCGAAGGCAATGCTGTGATCACCATGAATAAACGCGATTACCAGAATCCATCACTTTACACTCCGAGTGAGTGGCGTCATACCATATCTATTCTTTCCGGTAAAAATGTGACGATCAAAGATCTTACCGTCAAATCATCCGGAGGGGACGGCATTTATGTCGGCAAATCCAGAACAGGAAAAATGCCGTACTGCGAAAATATAATTCTGGAAAATCTGATCCTTGACGATCATCACCGGCAGGGAGTCAGTGTTATTTCCGCAAAAAATCTGCTGATCAGAAATTGCAACATCAAAAATACCTCCGGTACTCCGCCAGCCTGCGGTATCGACTTTGAACCCAATGGAACTGCCGGAGAAGTTCTGGAAAAATGTGTTGTGGAAAAATGCCGCTTTTCCGGAAATAAAAGTGCGGGGATCCTGGTCTATATCCATGCACTGGGCGCACCTGCTGATATTCTGATCAAAAACTGTACTTTTACCGGCAATGGAAGCGGTATCAAACTTGCTCCGGACAATATTGAAAAAAATTTGATCAAAGGTTCGATCAAAGTGGAAAAATGCACTCTGACGGATAATATCAATCCGCTGGAATTGATCGGTCAGCGCGGTACAGTGGCAATATCTTTTGCGGATTGTGTCATCGACAACCGCAAAGGGATCGCCAGCCGGGCAATCAGTTTGCAAAGCAAAAACACATTTCCGTTTGCCGGAGTAAATTTCGGCAATCTGATCATCAGGCAGCCGGTGAAATGCCGCCCCGTGACCTTTGAATCATTCCGCGGTGCCGGAATGGGAAAAGTCACCGGTTCCATCACGGTGTATGATGAAAAGAACAATGCAGAAAATATCGATCTTGTCAAATTTTCGGCGGCACATCCCGGCAATCCGGACTTATTCAATTTCAAAACATTGCAGCTGGACACCCGCAAACTTGTCCCGCTGGCTCCCGGTCCGGTCACACGCCGTGGAATAAGTATTTTTCCCAGAGGCAGAAATATCGAATTTGTCCAGTATTGCGATGGCAAAACTCCGGTAAATATCACATTTCAGGTCATCTGGCGCACCCCCGGAAGACCGGAAATGGATATGCCGCTGGAAATGATCGATGAAGCGGGCAACTCCCATGGTATCGTTGCCCGGCTGAAAGGAGATAAACCGGTTTACACCTTCTTCAGCAATTCACCGATGACAGCAACATTCCGTCTGAAAGATACCTACGGCAAACAGGTGGCGATCTACTCTGATGCCAAAGGTTTTGCCTACAATGCTGCTGTCAAAAATCCTTTCTTCCGCTGCCGGGGCAAACTTTACTTCCAAGTTCCTGCCGGAGTAAAAGATATTGCGGTGGAAGTTTCCGGCGAACCCAATGAACCGGTGGAAGCAGTGCTGGTCGATGCCAGAGGTGTCGTCGTCGCCAGAGTACCTTACAGCGCAAAGTGCCAGCTTTTGAAATACACCAGAAACAACGCAGATAAAAACGAATTATACCGGGTGGAGATCATCAAAGCTTATGAAGATTGGACGGTCAGACTGCAAGCTCCGCTGCCGCCGCTGTTTTATCTCAATCCGGCAGATGTAATGGAAAAGCAATGAATTCAGGAGGATCCTCACATGCGTTTGTCTATAATTATTTCATCTTTGTCGATTTTGTTATGTTTTTCCGGATGTGCTTTTCCGAACAGTACAGAATACCGGAATCAGGAGAATACCATGACCGCAGATTTTTTTGATCCGGAAAATTATTCAGGCAGTGATGTGGAACGTATCAATGCCGCTCTGGCAGATGCCGGAAAATGCGGCGGAACTGTCCGTATCACCCCCAAAAAATCCACCGGAATACCGGAAAATGAACGGCATATCTGGCTGGTGGATTCCGCAGTGCTGCTTCCCGGCAATGTGCATTTGATCATCGACAACTGTACGCTGAAAAGAAGTGATCTTTCCCGGGATAATATCATCCGCAGTGCAAACTGTATTGCCAACAGCCAAACGATCCCCCGGTTGAAAAACATCCGGATCACCGGTATCAACAATGCTGTGATCGAGGGCGCAGATGTACCGCGTTCCACCGGAGACTATGCAAAATTGCAATATAAACCCGGATTTGTACCGGAAAGCATAAGTTCATTCGGCAGTGATGCCGGGAAAGCCGGTGAATATCAGAAAGGCGATTGGCGCAATATCAGCGTATTGCTGGCTAAAGTGGATAAATTCACCATCGACGGTCTGAAGATCCGCGATTCACACTGCTGGGCTGTCGTACTGGAACAGTGTACCGATGGTAATATCCGCAATCTTGAATTTGATTCAAACAACGGGAAAATGGTCAACGGCAAATGGGAACTTTTCCGCAATCAGGATGGTTTGGATCTGCTCCGCGGGTGTCATGATATTACGATCGAAAATATTTCAGGACACACCGGGGATGATCTGATCGCAATATGCGCAATCGGCAATACCCGCGTCGGCAATGCCGGGATCACCGGCGGCGGACAATTTCTCTGCGGCGATAAAAATGTTTCCGATGGCGATATTTACAATATCACCATCCGCAATGTGCGCGGTTACTGTGCCGGCGGTCATCATGTCATACGCTTTCTCAATTCCAGAGGAGCAAAAATATACAATGTGATTGTCGATAACGTTATTGATACTGCCCCGGCAGGAAAACTCAATAATTCAACCATCAGGATCGGAGATACCAATCCGGCATGGGGAGGAGTTACTCCATTGGGGGATACCCACACTTTCATTATTAATAATGTCGTATCCAACGCCCATTATCCCATACTCATTACCGGAAGTTTGCAGGATTCCATCATCAGCAATATAATAAATATCAATGTCAAAGCTGAACCGGTGGTCTTTCTTTCCGGTAAAGAGAATGTAAAAAATGTGATCATCTCAAATACATTGACACGTTCACCGGCTCCGGCAGTCCACTCCGGGAAATAGTATTCCCGGAACTGCGGGATTTATTCCGGATTATTATTTCCGGCAGCCTTGAAATATCTGTAAAACGTGCTATTTTTACTTGTTTTCAAGTAAATAACAGCACGTTTTTTGCATTTCAGGAAAAACAGCTGCGTTTTTGACAGTTTTTTTAAGACAGCTGCCGGAAAATATTTTATTACTGAAATACGTTAATTACTGTAATAAATCATCTCATATCATACAGAAAAAAGGGAAGGTATATTTATGCCGGAAAAGAAGAAAATTTATGAATGCGGTCCTTTACGTTATACCCTGGGAGGACTGATTCTTGTCTGCGGATTATTGATGCTGGGATTTTTCAGTGTCAATTTTGCCTCAAATTCCGTCGGGCTGGTTTCTTTGCGTTTGAAGTTCCTCGGTGCATCTGACATGACCATCGCATTCATCATCAGTACCATCGGCGGCATTTTCAATATGACCGTCTGTCCGACAGTCAGTTTCAAAAGTGACCGCTACCGCGGCAAACGCTGGGGACGGAGAATCGTATTTATCATAAGCACACTGCCGATGATGTGCATATCGATGATCGGTTTTGCCGCATCCGGCAAGCTCGGCGGTATTATTTCCTCATGGCTTCAGCCGCTGGGTGAATACTCCCCCGCGACAGTTACGATCGGAATAATTGCCGTGATCATGGTCGTTTATAAATTTTTCTACATGTTTGTCGGTTCCGTTATCCACTACATATACAATGATATTATCCCTCCGCAATTCCTTGCCCGGGTGGTTGGCATGGTTCAAGTTGCAAGCACTGCTTCTTCAACGATTTTCAATTTTTTCTGCTTCAAATATGCCCAGACACACTTTGAAATATTGCTGCTGATCGCAGCTGCTGTTTATATGCTCGGCGTGGGAACCATGTGTCTGCTCATCAAAGAGCCGCAACTGCCGCCTCTGTCTGAAACAGAAAAGAAACAGAGCCGGGGCTTCATGGGTATTTTCACCTTTATGAAAGAGAGTTTTTCACACCGTTTCTACTGGTACAATACCTTCGCTACCTCATTTCTGGCAGTGGGGTTGGGAATAAATATCTTTCAGGTATTTTTCTATATGAGTATGGGACTGGATCTCGACAGTATCGGTAAACTCAACGGCACAAGCGGCATGGTCGGATTGATCCTCGGAATCATCATGGCTACCGGCGGAGCTATCCTGGTTGACCGCTGGCATCCGGTAAGGGTGCAGTTTTACGCCACACTTCTGCAATGGATCTTTGCCCTGGTTTTCGGCAAATGGGTATTTTGCACACCGGGAGTAACAGTGTTTTTCATTATAGTACTGGCAAGCAGCATCATCCATATAATGACAAACAATATCTGCGGCATTTCCGGGATGCCCAAACTTATGCGCACTCTGCCGAAGTCCCGTTTCGGACAATTCTGTTCCGCCAACGCTATGGTCCGTTCATTAGTGGTTCTGGTTTTCGGTCTGCTTCTCGGCGGTGCCATCGATCTGGTGCGGCGCATGACCGGCTGTGGGGATTTTGTGTACCGCCTCATCTGGATATGGCAACTTATTTTCGGAGGTCTTGGACTTTTCTTCTGCATTCTTACTTACCGCGAATACCTGAAACTCGGCGGTGAATGCAACTTCAAAGCCCCCGCCCCATGGTCTCCGGAAAAGTGGGAAGCTCTGCCCAATACCCCATCCACAGGAATCACTGCAAAAGCTCTGAAAGTCAGCCTTTACATATGGGATGGACTGATCATATTTTACGGGATCGCAACTATCTTTTTTATATGGTACAGCAAGGTACAGAAATTTATCTTTTACGGTATCCCGGTGCTTATCATCTGTGCCGCAGTATGGCTGGCGATCCGCAGCACGATCCGCCGCCGGATGCCTGCGGACGATAAAAAAGTTTTCGGCGGAGTTCTTCACCCGGGAATCCTCTGGATGGCGGCACTGCAGCAGTTTATGCTCGGTGCAATCGGTGTGACCCAAACGGTTCTGCTGCTCCGTGAATCTTCTCCGGATGCCGCATTCATGTGGGCTGTCGAACTCGGGATCCTGCTGGTAATGCTTGTTATGCTGTGGATCTGCAGCGGCATTGAAAAATACGGAAGCAGTGAAGAAATTTCCATCGATCAGGAAGCTGCCCCCACTTGCAATGGATAACAGGAAATTGAATATCATGGTAAAATGGCTCCTCGGTTTTGATATAGGCGGAACAAAATGTGCCGCAATTCTCGGCAAGGAAGATAACGGAAAAATCACGGTTGTAAAAAAATCGGTATTCGCGACAAAAGAATTTCCGTCACCATTTGCCTGTATCGACCACTTTTCCAATGAGGCAGAAAAACTTCTTGCCTCTTTTCCGGATGCCGCTCCGGAAGCGATCGGAATCAGTTGCGGCGGTCCGCTGGACAGTTGCGCCGGGATCATCATGTCGCCGCCCAATCTCCCCGACTGGGATGATATTCACATCTGTGAAATATTGGAAAAACGTTTCCGTATTCCGGTAAAACTCTGCAATGATGCCGATGCCTGCGCCGTGGCGGAATGGAAATCCGGAGCCGGTGCGGGAGCAGAAAATATGGCATTTCTCACTTTCGGAACCGGTCTGGGCGCAGGTCTGATCCTCAATGGAAAACTTTACAGCGGAACCAACGGCATGGCAGGAGAATGCGGTCATATCCGTCTGGCAGATGACGGTCCATGCGGTTACGGCAAAAACGGCTCTTTTGAGGGCTTCTGTTCCGGTGGCGGCATCGCTCAAATCGGCAGACGTTACGCTCAAAATCATCTGCCTTTGCCATGGTGCAAAAGTGCTGAAGATTTGCCATTGATCACCGCCAAAACCATTGCAGATGCCGCCAATGCCGGAGATCCGGATGCCATTGCCGTTTACGCAGAAAGCGGCAGAAAACTCGGGTACGGTCTTGCTATACTCATTGACTTGCTCAATCTGGAAAAGATCGTTATCGGCAGTGTTTTTCAGCGCAGCGAAAATCTTCTGCGCCCGGAGATGGAAAAAGTTTTACAAACTGAAGCTCTGCCTCACAGTTTGAAAGTATGTCAGATACTGCCGGCAAAGCTTGGTGACGAGATCGGAGATTTCGCAGCTTTAAGTGTCGCTCTGCTCTGAAAAGCTCTTTCTGACACTGCCTCTTTCGATCAGAGCGTACGGGATACGGATGTTTCTGGCGGCAAGCTGGTTTTCAATACTCTGCCGGAGAATATCCACCGTCACAGCTGCAAGCTTTTCAAAATCCTGCCGGATAGCAGTCAACGGCGGATCGAAGGCGGTATTAAGCTCCTCATCCTCCATACCCATAAGTGATATATCACCGGGGATTTTCACACCTTGATTCTGCAATCTTTTGCCGATATGAAAAGCAAATGTTTCACTGGCACAAAATACCGCATCGGCCCCGCTTTTCAGAATCAGCGGAATAACAGAATCTATATCCGATGCCGCAACTGAAGCATGAAGACCGGCAAAATCCATGTTATTTTCATTGCAAAAATTGCGGAATTCTTCCAGACGTTCCCGGGCAAGCGGATTTTTAACAATCAAGGTACCGACAAAAAATATCTTTCTGCAACCGTGTTTTTTCAAATATTCCAGGGCAATAGAAACGCCATTTTCATCAGATGCCACCAGAGAGATATTTTCCATGACACTGTAGGTGACATTCAATGAAACCACCGGCAGCGGAAATTCCCGGGGCAGCGCAAGAACCTCATCTTCATTCCACACCATGGATATAACTCCGGCATACATGTGATCGCCCAATACAGAGATATCCTTTTCCGGAATTATCTGCACCCGGAAAGATGCATCGTGCAGAGATTTTTCCAACTGCCGCAGCATAATTCCGGGATAACCGATAAAATTAAAGTGCGGAACCACTATCGCCACGTTGCGGCAGTGATGCTCCGGCAGGATATAGTTGAACTCTCCGGCACAGCGGATTATCCGCCGCCGGGTTTCCGGATTTACATTGCTGCTGCCGGATAATGCCCGGTAAACTGTAACCGGTGCAACCCCGGCGGCTTCGGCTATTTTACGGATAGAGGCTTTGGACATCTTATAAAACTCCTTCTCCGGATAATATAATCCATACCGGTGAAGTTTGCAAACAAAAGTGTTTCATTTGTTCCATATTTTTTTACTGGAAAAAGTCATTGAACAGTGCTATATTATAGTGTTTCAGGATTCCACAGTTCCCGTAACCATAATAAAAAAAGAGGTTTGCAATGAAATGTAATTCACTTTCCAGTTGGAAAGTGAAGCCGTACGGCTTCACTTTGATCGAACTTCTCGTTGTCATCGCTATCATCGCTATTCTGGCGGCAATACTGCTTCCTGCCCTCAATTCAGCCAGAGAGCGCGGCAGAACCGCCAGCTGTATCAACAATCTTAATCAGCTTGTCAAAGCCGCCATCAGTTATGCGGATGATTATGATGGTTACTTCATGCATTCCATTGTCGGTTCGGAAGCAGCAAACGGCGCACACACTCTTGATCAGAGCGGTCATATCCTGCTTTCTTCTTACATGGGCGGTCCGTCACATACCGATCTGCTTGCCATGACCGCCGCAGAGCGTCTGAAAAGTCTGCCGGAAGCCTACTATTGTCCCAGTAAAGAGCGTACATTCCCCTACAAATCTCTGCATGCTTATCCGATGCCTTACAGCTATGCCGGCAAACCGGTGCGTTACTTCGGGCAGACGGAGTTTCCCTACAGCGATACAAACAAAAAATTCTCCAGCTCTTTTTCCAATTCAGTATTTTCAGCAGATGCCCACTCAACCCATGCTCATGAAGCAACCAGTCTTTATACCGGTGCAGACCAGAAATATGCCACACTGTATGCCATCCATAACGGCAGAATAAATCTTGCGTGCTTCGGCGGCAATGTGCAATCGGTTTCCCCGTCCGAGATAAAAAACAACGCAGAGAAATCCAGCTATTTCATTATAGCTTCGACTCTGGTATCCATGAATTTCACCAAATATTATGACAGCAATCAACTTATCCAAAGTTTATAATTCAGGAGTACAGGACTTATGATACGCTTTTTTTCCTTACTTGCCACTCTGCTGACCGCTTATGCTCTTTCCGCGGCAGTGGTCTGGGAAAACAATCTGCCGGCTTCACTGATGATGTACAACTGTTCCGGTGTGAGTGCCGCGCCGGTAATCGAGGATGATGCTATTGCATTTACCACCAAAAAAGGCATGGCGATATTTGTACGCAAAAGTGTGGATTTTTCCGCGGATCACGGTTCTTTGGAATTGCATATCAAAGCTCCTGCCGGAAGCCGTGCCATCAATGTTTATTACATCACTGACAGCGATCAAAAATACACTGAAAGCAAAAAAATCAGAATTTTTTACAAAGCCACCGGAAATTGGCAGACGGTGAAGGCAGAGTGCAAAAATAATGAAAACTGGAAAGGTAAAATTACCGGTTTGCGTTTTGATTTTTATGCTCCTGCCGGAGAAAAAGTCTTTTTCAAAGGTGCAAAATTCAGCGGGAAAGCCGATCTGCCTAAAGTGTGGAACTTCGGAAATGAAAATGCCAAAGCATGGCCGTGGCGCAGCAACCTGACTGCCCCGGCAAAGATCGTCAATGGCGCAATGAAACTTGATTTCAAAGGCAAATACAGTACATCTTCCGTCATGCCGCTCTTTCTGGAAGCAGCGAAATATCCATCTGCAGTAATCCGCATGAAGACAGATAAGCCCGGCAATTACGGTTTTGTGATCTACTTCAAAACTGAAGCGGACAATAAACTTTCAGAAAAACAGAAGGTCACTTTCCGCGCCAATGTGACCGGAGAATATCAGGAGATCCGTATCCCCCTGCACAAATATTCAGCCTGGAAAGGTAATATCACCGGGATCCGTCTGGATATTTCCGCTCCGGTGGTTCCGTGTTCGGTTGAAATCACCGATATTATCTTTGAGGAAAAAGAAAATCTTGCCGGATTGCAGACATCCGGCAGGAATTTCGGCCCATTTTATCAATTTGCTCCTGATTCAGAATATTTCCTCTCATTCAACTCACCGGCAAAAGGCAATGGTAAAATATCGGTATACAATGCTTACGGCGAAGTGATAAAAGACACGCCGCTGACCTATTCAGGCGGCAAAAAAGACACCTCTTTCCGGATCCCCGGGAACGGGGCATCCGTTTTTTTTGCCTTTGATTCTAAAATCAACAACTTCTGCATACGCCAGGTACCGGCAGAAAAAGCCAATTCCTGGACCGCTTCATGGATCGCCGATGAAGCCGGTTTCAAGCAAAAGGGGCATCAGTATTTTCAGAAAGAGGTGATTCTTGATGATGAGCCGGTCGATTGCCGGTTTCAGGGAACAGCCGATGACCGCTTCGATCTGTATATCAACGGCAAAAAAGTTATTTTACAGGAAATGACCTGGCAGAATCCCCGGGTCGCCGATGTGACAGAATTTTTCAGAAAAGGGAAAAATCTTATCGCTTTTCATCTGGAAAACAATGGCGAAGCCAGCGGGCTGCTCGCCAATTTTCAGCTGGTCACCGCTTCAGGCAGTGTGATAAAAGTTGACAGTGACGGCACTTTCCGCACGCTCCGCAATCCGGGAAATGACTGGAAAGAACGGCTCTACGGCGAAAATGAAAGTTTTGCCCCGAAAGTCGTTGGTCCTTACACCGTTCCGCCGTGGGGCAGCTGGTGTCTGATGGCATACGAAGATTTCATTTTGCGCAACCAGTTTTCAGCAGAAAATATCAAACTTTCCCCGATCAAAGGCGGAGTCCATTTGAGCTGCGATCTGCAGGCTGTAAAACTTTTTGCCCCGCAAAACAAAATCTCTGTCCGGGCAATCGCCGGAAATATCGTTGTTGCCGAAGAAAACATAATCTTTGCGTCTCCGCTTGATAACGGCGGAAAAATCCATATCGACAAAGATATTTTTGCCGGAAAACTGCTCTGCGACACCTATACGCTCCAACTTTCCGGAGCTGATACTCACACGCTCACCGGCGGCGAATTGAAATTCACTGTCTCCGAAGCTCCCGATATGCGTGAAAATCTGAAATCTGAAATACGGCAGACAGTCAACGGTCCGGTCATTTTCATCAACGGCAAAGCTTTCAACGAAATGGTATTCACCAGCCGGATCATCGACCGGATGCGTGAACATTACAATGCCGGTTACCGCTTTTTCATGGTCGGCGTGGGAACCAATGTCGGCAAAGGTCTGACTACTCCCGGGTGGAATGAAAACGGATATGATTTCACTTATATCACCCGCAAACTAAATCAGGTAACTGCGGCATTCCCGGAAATAAGATTCATCCTGACTTTCGGTATCGATGCACCTTACTGGTGGCACCGGAAATATCCGGATCAGAGCATCTATCTGGATGGAAAAAGCCATCATGAAAATCTCGCCAGTCCAGCTTCAAAGCAGTGGAAAAAAGATGGCACTGAATTCATCCGTGCCTTTATCCGCCATATCGAAAATTCCCCGCTGCGCCACCATGTAGTCGGCTACCGCCTTTCTTCCATGTGCGATGGCGGCGAATGGCAATACCCCGGGGTGTGGGCAAATCCGCAGCGTCATGCCGATTTCAGCATGGCGATGCAGGATTATTTCCGGGAATTTCTCCGGAACAAATATGGCAGGAACAAA
Organism: Victivallaceae bacterium; assembly: GCA_045534015.1. Lineage (GTDB taxonomy): Bacteria > Verrucomicrobiota > Lentisphaeria > Victivallales > Victivallaceae > UBA1784. The sequence goes on from JAZSIZ010000107.1 coordinate 44,744, forward strand.
GATTTTTCCAATGTCAAAGTCCCATCCGGTAAAGAGCGGCAGCTCCCCAGCGATACTTATTTCCGCGATCCGGAAAAAGAACAATTGGTGATCGACTATATCGAGTGTCAGAGTGATGCCGTGGCAAATGCCGCAAGCACTTTCCTCGCCGCAGCCAAAGAAGAAGCCAAAGGAAAAATCGTCGGTATCTACGGCGGTTATCTGCTCTTTTATTCCGGCTATCCGGTACAGAATATCGGACATCTCGCTTTCCGCAAAGTATATCTTTCCGGCAAAGCTGACTTCTTTTCCGGACCGATCGATTATCACCTGCGCAAACTCGGTCTGCCCGGCGGTAATATGCCGGCACTCGGCAGTATCAAACTCCACGGCGCAACTTACTTCCAGGAAAATGACACCCGTACTTTCCTCAACGCCACACCGAGTCACCGTCATGTGGATAACCTCTATGAGAGTGTATCCGTTCTTCTGCGGGATTCAGCCATCGGTCTGGTCACCAGTACACCGATCTATACCTGCGATCTTACCGGAAATTCTTTCCGCAATCAGGGGTTGATCGATGCCGGAACTTTATTGCATAAATGTTTCAACAGTGATTTCAATCCAACCGGAATACGCAAACCGGAAGTCGCCCTGCTTTACTCCATAGATTCCCTGCCCTATCTGGTGGAAAAAAATGCGGCAGTCACCAATGCCAGCAGTTATCTGCTGCGGATAAACACCGGAAAGTCGGGAGCTCAATGCGACACCTATTTGCTCGAAGATATAACAATGGATAACTTTCCGGTCAATCAGTACAAGTGTTTCGTTATCGTCAACGGCTTCTATCTCAAACCGGAAATCCGGCAGGCGATCAGCAGCAAACTTTGCAAAAATGGTGCCACTGTGGTATTCACTCCGGGAGCCGGTATTATCGACGGTAAAAAACTTTCTCCGGAAAGCATGAAAGAAGTCACCGGATTTGACTTTGTTAAAGTCAGCGGCAAAATGCCTTTCAAACCGGCTGAACTGACCGGTTCCAAAGCTTATGTGGAAAAGAAATATTCCGATCACCGTAAAATTTATCTTGCTTCCACAGAACTTACTCCGGAACTTTACCGGCAAATATTCGCCTCTTCCGGCGCACACATCTGGATCAAAAGCAATGATGCCCTCGGAACCAATGGCGCAACTTGCTTCATCCACGCAGCGACAGCAGGAGAAAAAGAGGTTCTGCTCCCCTTCCCCGCCAAAGTTACAGATCTGATCTCCGGAAAAAATATCCCGACCGGTAACGGCGGCAAAAGCTTCAAAGTCAAGTTGCGGCAGTATGAAACCAGACTTTACCGCTTTGAAAAACTCTGACAGCAATATAATTTTACCGCCTGATTTTTCCATAAATCAGGCGTTTTTTACGTCAACAGGGTTGAAAAGCATTTTTGATGTGCTACTGTAAATGACAATAACAATTTTCAGGAGGATTCCTATAATGAAAAATCAGACATACTGGATAAATCAGCACGGTGAAGCAATTGACTGGAGAGCTCCGGAACATCCGGCACCGATGCTGCGTAAAAGTTTTGTTCTCGACCGTATACCACATTCAGCAACACTCCGTTTCGCCGCTCCCGGCTGGGCAGATATTTCCATAAATGGCAAACTTATCACCTCTGACATGATGGTTCCATCGGTGACCCAGCTGGATAAGCATACCGGATTTTGCGAATATGAAGTATCAAAGTTTCTGCAGCAGGGAAAAAATGTCATCGGCGCACTGCTTGGAAACGGCTGGTTCAATTGTGCGACCCATGAATTATGGCACTTTGACAAAGCTCCGTGGCGCAACTACAACCGCCTCTTTCTGGAACTTTTTTCCGGTGATGAAAAAATCGTCTCAAGTGATCACACCTGGAAATGCGCCGAAAGTGCGGTAACATTCACCCAGTTGCGTTCCGGAGAACACTTCGATGCCCGCAAAATCACAGAAAACTGGGACACCCCTGATTTTGATGATTCAAAGTGGAGCTGTGTGCGTACAGTAACTCCGCCGCCGGGAACTTTGATCAAGGATGATGCTCCGCAATGCCGTATAACAGAGGAGATTGCTCCCGTGAATTCATGGCAGCCGGATGGAGGCTCTACCGTTTTTGACTTCGGAAAAAACATGACCGGTTTTGTAAAAATCACAGTTGCCGGTGATGCCGGAACAAAATTGCAGATAGCTTACAGCGAATTGCTTTCTTCAAACGGTGATCTCTGCCGGGAAAATATTGCCTGTTACATCGTCGATGGCGACGAGGCGCAGACCGATTATTATATCCATGATGGAAGCAGCAGTTTCAGCTGGAATCCGAGATTTGTCTATCACGGTTTCCGCTATGTCAGGATCCGCAGAACCGGCAATATCCGGGTGACAGATATAAAAGCATGTTATGTCCACAGCAGCTTCACTCCAACCGGCAGCGCGGCATTTGAACATGATACTGCTCAAAAACTTTTCTCCTGTACCCGCAACAGCTACATCGCCAACTTCACCGGAATTCCCACCGACTGCCCGCACCGGGAGAAGAATGGCTGGACAGGTGATGCCCAGCTTGCCTGTGAAACCGGTCTGTGGCTCTATGACGGAGCAAAAAATTATGAACACTATTTGCAGATAATCGCCGATGGTCAACGCCCGACCGGACAGCTTTCCGGTATTGCACCCAATGCCGGATGGGGTTACAACTGGGGGTCCGGACCGGTATGGGATATGGCTCTTTTTGAACTGCCGTACCGGATATGGAAATTTACCGGTAAATCCGCAGTGGCAGAAAAATTCTATCCCGACATGCTCAAATATATCCACTACATCCTCGCCTTGAGAAATGAAGAGGGCGTTTTCAATCTCGGACTGGGCGACTGGTGTCATCACACGCAGAGTAAAATCGTCACCATCAAACTGACTTCCACCGCGTTTGTCTACAGTATGCTTGACATGATGGAAGAATTTGCCGCCGCTTTTGCCCCGGAGGATGTTGATTATTTCCGGAAAAACAAAAAGGAAATAAAAGAGCTCTTCATCCGCTGTTTCCGCAATGCCGACGGCTCTTATGCAAAAGACGAGTGGACCGCCAACGCCTGTGCGCTCTACTTCAAACTGGATGAGTCCCCCGCCCTTGCCGGACATCTGGTCCAGCAGGTCAGAGCCAATGATCATAAAGCAGATTTCGGTATCATCGGAGCCAAACTGGTTCCCCGGGTGCTGGCGGAATACGGTTATGCAACTGATGCTTTCAAACTCTACACCCAGCCGGAATATCCCGGGTGGGGCAACTGGATAAAAAAAGGAGCAACTTCTCTGTGGGAAACATGGCACGGCAATGGATCGCAAACCCATGTCATGTTCGGGGATTTTCCGGCATGGTGTTTCCGTTATCTTGCCGGCATAACAATTCCGGAATACGGCTTCGGCAAAATCATCCTTGCTCCGCAGGATGTTCCGGAAGCCGGTGATTTCGCCTTCGCTTATAACACTTCTTACGGCAGGATCGCCGTTGAAAAAAGGGGAAATGTTTTCCGTTACAGCGTTCCGGAGGATATAGAGCTGAATTTGGATATTCAGGAAACATGGAGTTCTGAAAGGTTTTAATATGAGCAACTGGAAAAAAGGCGCACTGCATACCCATACTTTCTGGTCAGATGGAAAAAGTCTGCCGGAAACAGCGATCCACACCTACCGGGAAGAATTGAAATTTGATTTTGTCTGCATTACCGATCACAATATTTTTCCTGAAGAAAAAAATCTGTGGATTCCTGTGATCGATCAGAAATTCGACCTCTGGCCGCCACTGCTCTATTCCGGTGATATAGATCGGGAAAAATCGTTACCAAATTGCAATATTGAGGAAAAGAAAGTCGGTGTCCGCCGTTTCGTCCGGCTCAAAACTTTTGATGAAATAAAAGAACAATGGGAAATTCCCGGTAAATTTCTGCTCATCGGCGGCTGTGAATTAAGCGGCGGACACTATCCGGATATGGAACATGCCTGCTTTGATATTCACTTGAATGTGATCAATTGTCACAAATCCCTCACACCTCCGGAAAGAAAAGAAAATATGAAAGATACTTTCCAATCGAATCTGGAAGTGTGTAAAGAGGCGATCGCCGGTTCAGAAAATGATGCCATTTTCATGCTGAACCACCCATTCTGGCGGTATTGGGATATTGATCCGGCGCTGGTTGTGGAAAATCCGGGAATCCGTTTTATGGAAATATGCAACGATTCTGCCGATCCGGCAAGTGAACCATCCCCGATGGTGAATACTCCGGAAAAATACTGGGATTTCATTCTGGCACACCGGCTGGTAAAAAATTATCCGGTCGTTTACGCAACTGCAACCGATGATGCTCATAACTATGCTCCGGGAAATATTACCGCCAACTGCGGATGCAACCACGGCTGGGTCATGGTAAACTGCCCCGGAGAAATGAATGTAAAAAATCTGATCTCCGCCATGAAATCCGGTGATTTCTACGCATCCAACGGTGTATATCTGGATAAAATCGATTTTGACCGGGACAACCGGACTTTGCATGTCAAAGTGGATCCGGAAGACGGGGTAAAATACCGCATTGACTTCATTGTTACCAAAAAAGATTTTTCAAAGGAAATACACAGACAGAATATCCGGCACATCAAACCGCGATTCAACCGGGATATTCCGGTAGTCGGAGATGATGTGGGCATAACAGCTTTGACTGTCGATGCCATCGATGCGCAATACACGATGGCTGAAGATGATCTCTATGTGCGTGCAGAAATCATCAGCGACAGACCGGCACAATTCAAAAGGATCTTCTATCCGGAATACGAAAAAGCCTGGACTCAACCGTTTACCGGGAAATAAAAAATCTCTTTTTTATAATAATTCATCTCTTTTATGTAATTTTAAGTCATTGATTTTTATTGCAAAAATATAATCAATGGCTTATATTATACCCGAACCAGATAAACATAAAAGGAGAAATATCATGGGGAAAATTTTTGACACTGACCGCCGGATCCGTTTGGGTATCTGGGGGTGCGGACGCGGCAAAAGACTTGTTCTCTCTGCGAAATCGCTCAATATCGATGTGGTTGCCGGATGTGATATCCACGAAGAGATCAGGGAAAGTTTCAGAAAAGATGTACCGGAAGCATTCTGTACCGCCGATGAGAAAGAGTTCCTCGCCTGTGATATGGATGCTGTTTTGATCGCCACATTTCTGCCCGATCATGCAAAACATACCGTCATGGCTCTGGAAGCCGGTAAACATGTCCTCTGTGAAGTTACTCCTTTCATGACTCCGGCTGATGCCGTCAAGGTCATCGAAGCAGTGGAAAAGAGCGGTAAAATCTACAACCTGTTGGAAAACTACCCATACACTCCGCAGAATATGTATATGCAGCGGATGTATGAAAAAGGATTTTTCGGTGATTTTGTCTACGGCGAATTTGAATATCTCCACGAATGCCGCACCTTGACTTACGGTTATAATACCCGTCCGGTTTCCATTCCGGTGGCCCCGGGATATGCAGTGCATAACTGGCGCAGTTATCTGAATCCGCACCATTACTGCACTCACTCACTGGGACCGGCAATGTATATCACCGGATTGCGTCCGGAAAGTGTATCTGCTGTCAAAGATGAGGTATGTATGCCGGGATTGCTGAATGGTGTCCGCAGTGCCACTGCTGCGCCATCCATTATCAAAATGAGCAATGGCGGACTTGTCCGCAACCTGATGGGCGATACCACCAGCGACTTTCATATGGGAATGCGTTTCTGGGGAAGCAAAGCCAGTGCCCAGCATGTGCGGGAAGAATTCCAGATCCGCATCGGCGGCTCCGGTGAAGGATATCTGCTGGATGTAAAACCGGAACTTACCGAATTACAGCAGCTTGCCGTCAACAGCGGTCATGGCGGCGGTGATTTCTGGGAACTTTATTTCTTTGCCAGAGAATTTCTGTACGGAGAAAAATCATTCTGGGATGTTTACCGTGCCGCCGATGTAACGCTGGCTGGTATTCTCGCCCTCCGCAGCGAAAAGCTCAATGGGAAATCGATCACCATCCCCGACTTCCGGGATAAAGCCGTGCGTGAACTTTACCGCAATGATCATGACAGCGGATCCATTGATTTTGATCCGTCTGACATCTTCCCCGCCGGACATGACAAAAAATTGACCGGCAATTTTTCCAGAATCATGACCGAACTGTATCCGCTTTGCATCGATGGCGGATTGAATCTTGCCAACAGTGTCTTTGACGGCATCGAAATCTATTCACAGATCGAAGGTGACGCCGGGAAACTCCGTATCCGCAATGCGGTGAACCGCCTGATCAAAGAGCTGCCGCAAATCTCTGAAAACTGTAAAATGCTTCAGAAGATCATGGAGGCATATCCTGATTCTATCCCCGGCAGAACCATCGCCGGTATCATCGCCGCCCAGAAATGGGAAAAACTTACAAATCCGGAATCTACCATCGCTGAATTGCAGCAATGGCAGACTGAAGTGTGTTGAATAAGAATAATAACAATCAATTTCAGGAAAGGAAAAGTTATGGAAAAGATTTTTGATACTGATCGCAGGATCAAACTGGGTATCTGGGGATGCGGACGCGGAAAAAACTTTGTTGCATCAGCAAGACTGCTCAATATCGATGTGGTTGCCGGATGTGACATCCACGAAGAGATACGGGAGAAATTCAGCGAGGATGTGCCTGAAGCATTCTGCACCGCCGATGAAAAAGAGTTCCTTGCCTATGACATGGATGCAGTTTTGATAGCTACATTTCTGCCCGATCACGCAAAACATACCATCATGGCTCTGGAAGCCGGCAAACATGTCCTTTGCGAAGTGACTCCGTTTCAAACTCCGGCAGATGCTGTTAAAATCATTGAAGCAGTGGAAAAAAGCGGTAAAATTTACAACCTCCTGGAAAATTATCCTTTCACTCCGCAGAATATGTATATGCAACGGATGTATGAAAAAGGATTTTTCGGCGATTTTGTCTACGGCGAATTTGAATATCTTCACGAATGCCGTACCTTGACTTACGGTTATAATACACGCCCGGTATCTATTCCGGTAACTCCGGGATATGCAGTACATAATTGGCGCAGCTGTCTTAATTATCACCATTACTGCACACACTCACTGGGTCCGGCAATGTACATTACCAACTTGCGTCCGGAAAGTGTATCAGCAGTGAAAGATGAGGTGTGTATGCCGGGATTGCTGGATGGTGTCCGCAGTGCCACTGCTGCACCATCCATTATAAAAATGAGCAATGGCGGACTTGTCCGCAACCTGATGGGCAGTACCACCAATGACTTCCATATGGGAATGCGCTTCTGGGGAACCAAAGCCAGCGCACAGCACCTGCGGGCTGAATTCCAGATGCGCATCGGCGGCACCGGTGGCGGATACCTGCTGGATGTAAAACCGGAACTTGATGAATTGCAGCAATTCGCTGTCAACAGCGGTCATGGCGGCGGTGATTTCTGGGAACTTTATTTCTTTGCCAGAGAGTTTCTCTACGGCGAAAAAGCGTTCTGGGATGTCTACCGTGCCGCCGATGTGACGCTGGCTGGTATTCTCGCCATCCGCAGTGAAAAACTTGGCGGCACATCGATTGACATTCCGGATTTCCGGGACAAGGCAGTGCGGGAACTTTACCGCAACGATCACGAAAGCGGTGGAACAAAATTTGACACCTCTGATGTTTTCCCCGCCGGGCACGATAAGGAACTTACCGGTAATTATACCAGAATCATGACTGAACTTTACCCGATTTGCATGGATGGCGGTCTGAATCTTGCCAACAACGTCTTTGACGGGATGGAAATTTATCCGCAAATCGATGGTGATACAGGAAAACTCTTGATCCGCAATGCGGTGAACCGCCTGATCAAAGAACTTCCGCAAATTTCAGAAAATTGCAAAATGCTTCAGAAGATCATGGAAGCGTATCCGGATTCAATCCCCGGACGCTCTATTGCAAAAATTATTGCGGCACAGCGGTGGGATAAACTGATCAATGCGGAATCTACCATTGCAGAATTGCAGAAATGGCAGACTGAAGTATGTTGAATGGAGCAATCTTTACTATTGTGACCGGTATTATCTGGACTTTGCTGGCAGTTGTTTACAGTAATGCTGCCAGCAAACTGAAACAGATTTCCGGTTTTATGCTGTTTTATTCGGTCATCTTTGCCGCCTTGATTTGGATATTTCAGACACCTCAAGCAGCAACAGCAAGCGAAATCGGCAAAGTAGCTATGGGTATGGTTCCATCTGCATTGCTCGGTCATGCCGGCTTTTTTGCATTATTTCTGGCAATGAAGCGTGGTTCTCATGCTGTGGCATGGACTTTTACCCAGACTGCGATGGTGATGCCGTTTCTCGGCAGCTGGCTGTTATTCGGCAATGAAGTGACGATCCTGAACTGTACCGGATTGTTTTTGATCGTATGTGCGCTCGCCGGTCTGGGAGTAAGTAAAAACGGCAATGCTTCCGCGGAAAAAAACAGATCATACATGGCGGTAGTCTTTTCACTGATCGCCATGCTGCTGACCGGAATAAGCCAGTTCTGCTCACTGCTGCCAACTGAATCAGGAGTATCTGAAGCAGCTCTTACCTGGCGGCTCCCCATAAGTACATCTACCGGAATTCTGGTCTGGGGAACTGTGGCATTGATAAACAGAGCAAAAATCAATTGGCAGATCGTCAAATCAGGCAGTGTGTACGGTCTGATCGTTGCTGCCGGTCAGGTAACGCTTTATATTTCCATTGATTACCTTGAACCGGTCAATATGGTCGCTATCGTCTACCCGACGGCAGTAAGTATGTGTATTGTCCTCTTTGCGGTGTATTGTGCGATATTCCGTAAAGAAAAACTTTCCAAACTGGCAGTAGCAAGTCTGTTGCTGATTCTGGGTGGAGTCGTGCTGCTGCTCTGCTGACAAATTCTTACGGAATACAAACCTCCTGTCTGACATATAAAGTTCAGCAGGAGGATTTTTTTAATACCAGAGCAGTACGGCTGGGCAGATATACACTGATCACTTCACCGGAACTGCGCTCCATGGAAAAGTAACGCTGACCGGCTTGACGGCGGGCAAAACCACCGAATTTTTCATCATCACTGTCAAGTACCGTATCGTAACTGCCGCGCAGCACTTCCACTTCATAATCATTGTAAGATGCTGTCATGTTGAAGTTGAAAAAGAACCAGTAACCATCGCGTTCAAAAACAATAACTTTACCCTGTTCATCGATCCGCACGGTCTGCACCGGGCGGTCAAAAAATCCCGGAACAGCAACGAGCCGGGTGATTTCCCGGTCAAAAGCGGAAAGCTCTCCGAAACGCAGAGAAGCATCCTGCTCCAGACTCCACTGTCTTCTTGCATGTTCCATACTCCAGTTATTACCTTCCCGGGGCAGATCGATCCATTCCGGATGACCGAACTCATTGCCCATGAAATTCAAATAACCGTGTCCGGCAGCAGCAGCCGTACTCAAGCGCAGAAGTTTGTGCAGAGCAACCGCCCGGTCGATAATGCAATTTCCGGAATTTTTGTGCATATTGTAATATATTTCAGCATCAGTCATCCGGAAAAAAGCAGTCTGCCCGCCAACTATCGCCTGATCGTGACACTCCACATAACTGATACTTTTTTCATCTTTGCGGCGGTTGATCAATTCCCCGTAGAGCTGAAACATGTTCCACCGGTCATCGGGAATATCCAGCAATTTGAACCACATATCTGTCACTCCCATCGCCATACGGTAATCAAAACCGATACCATCAGCAGATGCCAGTCCGGGCATGCCGCTCACATCTTCAGCAACAGTTATTGCCGATGGATCGACCTGATGGATGACCAGGTTCGCCAGTGTCAGATAAGTAACAGCATCAATATCGACATCTCCCCCGAAATAATCATTGTAAGAAGTAAAGCAGCGATTCAAACCGTGGTGCGTATAAAGCATACTGGTCACACCGTCAAAGCGGTAACCGTCAATATGATACTCATCCAGAAAAAAGCGGCAGTTGGAAAGCAGAAAACGTAAAACCTCTCTTTTTCCGTAATCAAAACAAAGCGAATCCCATGCCTCATGCTCCCCCCGGGAACCGGCATGAAAATAGGTAGTGCGGCAGCCGTCGATTTCCGCCAGACCTTCTTCAACATTTTTTACAGCATGCGAGTGGATCAGATCAATGATCACCCGCAGATCAAGCTTATGCGCCGTATCGACCAGATATTTGAAATCATCCGGTGTGCCGAACCGGCTGGATACCGCAAAAAAATTCGCCACATGATAACCGAAACTGCCGTAGTAAGGATGCTCCATTATCCCCATCAACTGCACGGTATTGTAACCCTTGCGGGCAATTTCCGGCAATATCTTTTCCGCAAATTCACGATATGTACCGATTGCCGGCTCTTCCTGTGCCATGCCGACATGCGCTTCGTAAATCAATGGCGCCGATAACGGCGGTGACGGATAACAGAATTCATACTCCTTTGCCGGAGCCCAGACCACCGCTGAAAAAAGTTTGCTCTTTTCATCCTGAACAACATACCCGGCATAGGATGGTATACGCATGCCCTCCCCTCCGGGATAACGGACAAACATCTTATAATGCGTCCCGTGGGAAAAGGTGTTTTCCGGAAAAATCCCCTGCCAGATGCCGTCTTCAGAGCAAGTCAATTCATACTCTCTGCAAATTTCCCAGTTGGAAAAATCCCCGACCAGTGTAATGGATGAGGCATGCGGAGCATATTCCCGGAAAATCCAATTTTTCTGCTGCCGGTGCAAACCGAAAAACTCATGATTTTTCACCGCATCAGCCAGAAGTTTTTTCTTCCCTTTAAGCTCTTTTTCCAGGGCAAGCGCATGTTGACGGCGACGTTCCAATTCCGGCAAAAACGGCACAAGAAAACCATCTTCGCTCAGACGGCAAGGCACATTTTTTCTGCCCTCAAACATAGTATTTTCAATCCTGTACAACCAGCGGGCGTGCCAGCATGGATTCATAAATGTCGATATATGCTCCGGCTGTCACATCCAGATTGAATCTCTCTTTTGATTCATCCATGACCCGGGATATGACCTGATTTTTCCATGCTTCATCCCGGCGGAAAAATCTCATCGCCTCATCCACACCCCACAGCAGACCGCCATGATCATAGTCACGGAAAACAAAACCGTTACCCTTTTGACCATCTTCTGAAAGGTGATCGACCGTATCATGCAATCCACCGGTATCATGAACCACCGGCAGACTGCCGTAATACTGACTCGCCATCTGCGGCAGACCGCACGGTTCAAAACGCGAGGGCATCAGCATAAAGTCAGATGCCGCAAAACCGAGATGGGAAAGTTCCTCATCAAAATCGCAGACCATAACTCTTTCGTAAAAGTTGTGATGCGCAATGATCTCCCGGAAAACTTTCTGATAAGGTCCGTTTGCCACGATAGCGATCTGCAAACCGCTGTCCCAGTAACGATGGATTATCTCATAGACCAGATCAGAAAGCAATTGACACCCCTTCTGCACCGGGTCGAGCCGGTGCGGCCAGAAAAAGAGCGGCGCAGACTGGTCACACTTCAACCCTGTCCGGGATTGAAAAGCGATCTTATTGACTTTTTTGGCAATCGCCGCATTGCGGCTGTTGTACTTCACTTCAAGAAAATCATCATTCTCCGGATCATTGCTGACATCCGGAGAATTCAGAATACCGCGGGCACATCCGGCATGATACTTGCCGGAAATCTCTCTTTGGATATTTTCCGGCACAAAAGAGTGGCAGCCATCGACAATTTCTTTCAAAAATGTGGGGCTTACCGTATTGATGAAGTGGGCTGCAAAAATACCGCTGGTCAGAAAATCCACCGGATTGCTCTCGCGGCTCTCTTCATAATTATACGGAGGACGCTCATAATAAAGATTCTGCCAGAATGGTGCCGCATCGATCCCCCGATCCTCGATCTGTGCCAATGTCCGTTTCTGCGTATGGATATTATGTACCGTAAAGAGACACGGTATCCCCATACGTCTGGCGGCAGCAGGGATCAATCCGGTCATCCAGTCATTGCAATGGATCAGATCCGGTTTGACCAGCGGAATGATATTGTTGATCACTTCACGCTGGAATGCCAGACTCTGCATAAATGTGTCGCCATCATAGTTGCTGTAAACCGAATCCCGGTAATAAAAAATCCGGTCTTCAGCAAGATGGATGCGGCTGTTGTGCAGATTGCTCATATAAACCCGCAACTCATCATTGATCAGATTGCCGACATCAACATGAAACATTCTGCGGTAATGCGGCAAAGCGACATGCACATCCGCTCCCTGCCGGTACAATGCTCCGACCAGAGCCGCCGAAACATCAGCAAGTCCACCGGCTTTCGCCCGCAAATAACCGCCCATGACACTCATTCCGGCCGGCAGGGATGTTATTTCCGGAGTGACGACCAGAATCCTGGGATTGGATTTTTTGCTTTTCCGCATATTTTCAACTCCACAATTATTTTGTCAATCTTTATTTCGGCCAGCACATGAAGCCCGGCACACTGTTATCCCAAGCATCTCCGGCTGCTTTGATCCGGGCTGTAAGACCGAATCTTCCGGCGATGCAACACTCAACTTCACCCTGATAAAGATAGTTGCCGTTACCACGGTTTTCAACCATGGTCAGAGGTGTTGAAGAACTGTCGATGATCTCGTTATGAGCATCGGCACTGCCGCTGTAAGCATCGACCTCCACCTCTTCTGGAGAAAGATTCCCGAGATTGACTTCCACAGACACAGAAATTTTATCTCCGATATGCAAATCTTTGAGAGTTCCATTGACCACCGGACTGGAAATATAAAGTTTTCCACCGTCAAAATTTTCCACCAGACGCTTTTTGGCTTCGACCAGCCCTCTGGCTTCGGCGGCATTACCGGCTGTGAGATTTTTGAATGCCTGCGATGCCGGTGTATAAAATTTACGGTTGTAATCACCGACCATTCTGGCACTGGAGAAAAAGCCCAGTCCCGTGGCAATGGAGGATTTCATTCTGGCGATCCAGCGTTTCGGCAGGTCGCCTTCCTGACGCTCATAGAAACAGGGTATGATCTCATTTTCCAACAGATTGAAAAGCTGCTGACTTTCAAAATTGTCCCGGTCTTCATCGGCAGTGTAATAGTCGTTGCCGTCGATCGCCCAGCCATTCTCACCGTTATAGGCTTCCGCCCACCAGCCGTCGAGAATACTGCAGTTGATCACACCGTTGATCGCCGCTTTCATACCGGATGTACCGCTTGCCTCCTGCGGTCGGCGGGGAGTATTGAGCCACACATCCACCCCCTGAACCAGATGCCGTGCCATGCCGATGTCATAGTTCTCAAGGAAAAGCAGTTTGTCCTGAACATTTTCACGCTGGGCAAATTCGATCAGCTGACGGATAAGCTGTTTGCCGCCATTATCTGCCGGATGCGCCTTACCGGCGAAAATGAACTGCACCGGACGGGTTTCATCTTTCAGCAGAGCAAGCAGACGCCCCTGATCCCGCAGCAGCAGAGTTCCACGCTTGTAAGTGGCAAAACGGCGGGCGAAACCGATGGTCAGAACATCCGGCTTCAATACCGGACGCTTTCTGTCGACACCGATATTACCGTCGATCATATAACTGAAATTGCGCTGAACCAGACGGCGGGTATAACGCACCAGACTCTGGCGGCACAACTCGTGCGCAGTCCACAATTCATCATCCGGAATGGCATCAAGATCGGCAACCAGCTGGATCATTTCCGGATTATTCAGCCATTTGGAAGAAAGATACCGCTCAAACAACCGGTAGTGACGGGCAGAGATCCATGACGCGATATGCACACCATTGGTGATGTGTCCGATCGGGATCTCCGCACCGGAACGCTCCGGCCAGAGGTGTTTCCACATTCCACGGGCAACCTCACCATGGAGTTTGCTCACACCGTTACTGTAATTTGCCGCCATGCGCAAACCGAAAACAGTCATCGACATCTCCCCGGTTCTGCCGCGCTCGGTGATGGGAATACCCCAACTGATGATCCGGTCAAGATCAAAGCGGGCAGATGCCGCAAAAGGTGCAAGATAAGGTCTGACCAGATTGATGTCAAAAACTTCATTACCGGCAGGAACCGGAGTATGGGTGGTAAAAATATTCGATCTCCACACAACTTCCAGAGCCACATCCGGCTCGTAACCCAAATCATTGACCAGATGCTCCAGACGGGCAAGCGAAAGGAAACCGGCATGTCCCTCATTCATGTGACACACTTCCGGATCATATCCCATGGCAAGCAGAGCTTTCACACCGCCGATACCCAGCAGAAGTTCCTGATGCAGACGCATAGTTTTGTCTCCGCCGTAGAGCCGCCATGTGACAGAACGCAGATCCGGCGGGTTCTGGGGCAATTCAGTATCGAGCAAAAGAAGCGGGACATTACCCACCCACAACACCCAGACCGCCGCAAAAAGTTCACGGTCGCCCAGACGCATGGAAATAGTTACCTCTTCCCCCTTGGCATTGCATCCGCGCACCAGCGGCAGATCATGGATCTCCGCCACCGGATAATGTTCCGTCTGCAAACCGGTACGGTCAAGCACCTGACGGAAGTACCCCTGACGGTAAAGCAGACCGACGGCAACCAGCGGCAGTTCCATATCACTGGCTGCTTTCAAATGGTCACCGGCAAGCACACCGAGACCGCCGGAAAAGATCGGAATACTCTCATGGATACCGTATTCCAGAGAAAAATAGGCGACATTGCGCTTTTCCGGCGGCATGGCAGAACCGATCTGACGTTCAAATTCATTTTGCACGGCTCTCATATTCCGTAAAAATGCAGCGTCGTGCGCCAACTCTTCCAGACGTTTTCCGGAAACCATGCGGAGAAACATTTTGGCATTGCCGCCGACTTCCCGCCACAAATTCGGGTCTATGCGCATGAAAAGCTCAATAGCACTGTGATGCCAGCACCACCAGATGTTACCGGCAAGTTTTTCCAGAAAAGCCAATTCCGCCGGAATCCGGGGCGCCACATTGTAAAGTTGAAGTTCCATAAAGTTTTTTTCCTGATTTTATCAACATCCGGCAGGATGATCTTGTTTCAATAACTATTTGCTGTTGACAATCAAAACACTGTTGAGTGAACCGAATTCATTCGGCACGAAATCCGGATTTTCCGAATCACTGCGCCATTCACCATCGACCAGAAATTTATACTGATACTCCCCCGGCACCAGAAGCAGACGGCACCGGTAATGACCGTCACCATGTTTGTCATGCAGCTCTTTTTCCGGCTGCCAGTTATTGAAAGAACCGGCAACAGCCACCGTCTTTCCCGGTGCATCGACATATTCCAAAAAAACAGCACGGCGGGAAACATTTTCACTCTTTTTCATAACAGAACCTTTCTTTATCAACAAAACCTCTTCTTCTTTAATTGTATTCACTATTAATATATATAATATAACGTGTCTGTGCGTTTTTTCAAACGCTTTCACCATCAAAGAGCAGTAAATGTTCCGCTCGTCCAGTCTTTATCCCTGAAACGCTCTACTTCCGTCATGCCGACTTCGGCAAATGCCGCACTTACTTTGTCAAAATCACGATCAAGAATACCGGATAAAACCAGCACTCCGCCGGGAGCTACCCAACTGACGATGTTGAAGCGGAATGCTATCAGCAGATGCCCGAGGATATTGGCACAGACCAGATCATATTTTTCCGCCCTGCCCGGATAATCAGCAGCATTGCCGACTTCCAGATTTATCCGGTCGGCAACTTTATTCAAGGCGGCATTTTCACCGGCGACCGCAACAGCTTCCGGATCGAAATCAAATGCATCGATCGGACCGTAATCCAGCAATGCTCCGGCAATCGCCAGAATTCCCGAACCGCAACCGGCATCCAGCAAACTTTTTTTACTCCCGGCATAGCGGTCGATACATTTAAGACAGTAATTGGTCGTCGCATGCTGACCGGTTCCGAAACTCATCCCCGGATCGATCTGCAGAACTTTCTGCCCGGGCAGCGGTTCATCATCCAGCCACGACGGACGGATCAGAAGTTTTTCTGAAATCTCAATGGGTTTGAAATATTTTTTCCACGCCTCGCTCCAATCTGATTTGGCGATAGTAAAAATTTCCCCCATTTCCAATTCCACGCCGAATTCCCGCCACTCATTCAAAGCTGCAGTCAATCTGTCACGGTTTTCAACCGCCCCTTCCATGGTCAGGGCATAGACAGTGTGACGTACCGTACAATTTTCCCGGTCAAAGAAACTGCTGAACTCAAACTCAAGAGCATTTAGCAATTCCGATGCCGGCTCAAATTCGCCGCTGGGATCCGCCAGATCGATGGCATAAAGCAACTCGTTATCCATAAAATCTCCTCAATGATAATGTCTTTCATATAAAATATCACCGAAATACGACTTTTTAAAGTCTTTCCTCTTTGAAATATCTCTCTTTCGGTGCTATTTTAACTAAACGGGAAAAATCCCCCCGGACACAAATAATGTATTATTGAAAGTTGTATTTTTTATGAATATCATCGCCGGATGTGCCAGAAACCTCACGCTCGCCGATCTGCCGGATTCCGAAGTCCGTCCGACTGCGGCAAGAGCAAGGAAAGCCCTTTTTGACAGTCTGGGCAGTTTTGAAGGATTGAAAGTTCTCGATCTGTGTTCCGGTTCCGGAGCATTGGCTCTGGAAGCCGCCAGCCGGGGCGCAAAGTGGGCGGCAATGGTGGAAAAAGATCCGGCTCACATAGAGTGTATCAAAGAAAACTGCCGCCGGATCAATGCCGCCGGATGCCGGAGCAAGCTGCTGATCCTCAATTTTGACGTTGTAAATTTCAATCGCTGCATGATGCAGCTGCCGGAAAAACCGGATATAATATTCGGTGATCCGCCGTACAAAATTTCTGCGGAAATTTTCTGCACACTGCTGAATGATACGGCATTTACCACATTCAATACGGGAGCAAAACTGGTATGGGAGATTCCAGACACTCCCGGGGCAATGGGAGATTTTATCGGAGTGGAGCATTTGAAAAACGCACAGTTCCGCCGTTTCGGCAGCACGATATTTCTGTCGGGGGAAATAGAATGACAAACATTCCCTCACATGCTGAAATCGACAAACTTTTTGATCAGGGGCAATTGATCAAAGCCGGAAAAATACGGGAAGTCCGGCGCAACGGCGATATTTTTCTGAAACTTGATCACCGCAGACACGCCTCATTTAAAAAGGAGTTCAAACGGGCTGTCCAACTGCAAAAAAGCGGCATTCCGGTCACAGAACAATTGTTTTATGCAAGAACCGGCAGGGGCAACTATCTGGCGACCAGGGCATTTGACGGTATTGCAGCTGATGAATACCTGAAAAAGAATGTGCCTGACCGGGAATTTTTCCGCAATGCCGCACAGTTGCTGATAAAAATGCTGGATGCAAATTTTATCCATACCGATTTTCATCTGGGAAATCTGCTCTACTCGCCGGAAAACAGAACTTTTTCTCTTGTCGATGTGGATTCTGTAATGAAAGTGCCTGCTTTCGTCAAATGTTTCATCCCGGAATATGTCAAATTTGATCTGCTGACCAAATTCAAAGGCTGGATGTTGAAAAATGATCTGCTGGAACTTTTTGAATTTGCCGGAGTAACTGACAAAGAAAAATTGTATTCTCAACTTTTTATCCGGGAAGCAGCATATATCCGTCACACCTGGGACAGACGCAGAAGACAGATTCTGGAAGGATATAAAAAATTCACCTACTGCTTTGAAAACGATCTTTTTGACAGTGATGCAGAAGAAAACGATTTTGTCAACGCTGTAAAACTGGAAAGCGGACGGAGTATTTTTCTGGCACACTTTTATCTGAATCTGATCAATGTTCCACACCGCAGGGCATTGCGCTTTTCCCCGGCGACCGGTGAAGTTCTGCTCGTTCCGGAAAATACCTGCCCTGCCCCCGAAAATGAAGCGCGGGAAATGGTGGAAAGATTGCGCATCTACGGCATTGAAACCGATATAACAGACTGGCGGAAAAATCCGGATGGTCTGCCCGAACTTGCCGCAGTGGAAAAAGTCGCCGCGCAACCATTTATCATGTAAGGAGTTTTATACCTATGGTCGCAAAACTTTATTCCGCAACTGTCATCGGAGTGGATGCCTATACCATTGAGATCGAAGTCAGCCGGAACAGTATGGAATCCGGAACATTCAAAGAAAGTGTCATATCTATTGTCGGTCTGCCGGATGCTGCTGTAAAAGAGAGCCGTGACCGGATTTGTTCAGCCTTTTTAAGTTCCGGATATCCCACTTTGCAGGGATTTACCGTCGTCAACCTTGCCCCGGCTGATGTCCGGAAAGAGGGTGCAGCTTTTGATCTGGGGATCGCCCTTGGATTACTGGGAACTGCCGGGAATCTGGATATTGAAAGACTCGGACGTATCGCTGTTCTCGGAGAATTGGGACTCGATGGCTCCGTGCGCCCGGTGAAAGGAGCTTTGCCCATCGCCGCCAAACTGGCGGAAGAAAACAACATTTCCGCCCTCATCGTGCCGGAAGCCAACGCCAGAGAAGCCGCTCTGGCTGCTGCCGGAAGACTCCCGGTCTTCGCCGTTGCCACACTCAATGCCGCTGTCGATCTGGTCAACCGCGGGCACGGAGTGCCATTCAAAGCGGCAATGGATGAATTCACCGGTGAACAGCGCACTTATGACTTTGATGAAGTCAAAGGTCAGCTGCTGGCACGCCGGGCGTTGGAAATAGCCGCCGCCGGGGGTCACAACTCACTTTTGATCGGAAGTCCGGGGACGGGAAAATCGATGATTGCCATGCGTCTGCCGGGAATCCTGCCGCCGATGACTCTGAATGAAACTCTGGAAACCAGCAGAATCTACAGTGTACTGGGTTTGCTTTCCAAAGAACACCCGCTGATCAATGAACGGCCTTTCCGCTCTCCGCACCATACCATCTCCGATGCCGGACTTATCGGCGGCGGAAAAGATCCCCGTCCGGGAGAAATAAGCATGGCGCATAACGGAGTACTTTTTCTCGATGAACTGCCGGAATTCAAACGCAATGTACTGGAAGTTCTCCGTCAGCCGCTGGAAGATGGCATCGTCACCGTTTCCCGGGCATCCGGCAGCTGCCGTTTTCCAGCCCGTTTCATGCTCTGCGCCGCAATGAACCCCTGTCCATGCGGCAGAGGTGAAGTGGAACTGGGCTGCCAATGCAAAGCAGAAGAAAAACGCCGGTATCTCAAAAAGCTTTCCGGTCCATTGCTCGATCGTATCGATCTGCGGGTGCCGGTGCGTCAATTGAGCGAAAGTGAACTGCTCAAAGCTCCTGACGGCGAATCCAGTGCCGCCATCAGAGCGCGCGTTTGTGCCGCCAGAAAACTCCAGCAGGAACGTTATGAAAAGCTGGGATTTTTCAGCAACAGTCAGCTTACTCCCAAGGCTATACAGCAATTCTGCGCCGTGCCGAAATCAGGAGAAGTTCTGCTCAAAGATGCGATCAGCCGTTTCAAATTAAGCCCGCGAGCCTATACCAGAATCCTGAAAGTCGCCCGTACCATCGCCGACCTTGCCGGAAGTTCTGTCATAAAAGATGAACACCTCTTTGAATCAATCAGTTACCGCAAAGGTGAGCTGGAATAAAAAACAACCGTTGCCATCATCGTTGAACAATGGCAACGGCCGGATTTTTACATCACAGAAATGTTTATTGGGCAAGGCGGGCCCGGAAAGAGACCGTCACCTTTTCCCCACCGGTAACAATCATGATTTGTGTCGCCATACCGCTGTTAAAGATCACTCTGATACATCTTTCGCCATCGTAAACCAATTCACCGGTAATTATAGCAGCATTTTTTCCGAATCCCCAGTTGGCCGGACGGTTGTTCTGCACAATTTCAAAACTGCCGTTAAGTAAAGTACCGCCGATTACCTGGACATCATCGATCAACACCGGCTTGATCGCCTGCACATTGCGTGAGCCCGGAGTGTGAAAACGCAGTGCAATCCTGCCGTCAGCTGCCGGAGTGAAAGTAAATTCAAACTTCTGCCACTGATCATTCAGATTACCGGACATCAACACGATATTGGTGATATTTTCCGTTGCCCGTGCCGGAGTAGTTGCAACACTCAAACCTTCAGCACTGACTTGAGCAACACTCATACCGCCGGTACAACGCACATCCACCCGTACCGCATCCAAAGCATGAAGCGTAAGTGCCGCCATAAAGAGCATCGTCAATAAAATAAATTTTTTCATTTTTTCCTCACTTTTTATTTCTCAAATAAGCATGGATTCCATACATACGGGCAAATTTATCACCATTTGAAGCCAGCAATTTTATCTGTAAATTTCTGACAGTCAGCGGTTCCGCAAAATCGAAACGCCGGAAGCGGCAATAATTATCCTTTTCATCCAGCAAAACGACCGTTTTTCCAGCTTTTTCTGCGATGACCTGAAAATCACGGATACACTCCGGAGCGATCGCATTATAACGGTATTCATCCAAATTAGTATCGAAAACCAAATCCAAACGGTCGAACGTAACTTCATTTTCCCATCTGACATCCACCGACTGCGGAAATCCCGGTTGAGCGATCCAGATATTCGGTTTGCCCGCTGCCGGACGGCCATAATCATTTTGCAGATTTTCCACCTCATACGGCCGTTGCTCCGGCACGATCTGCATAACAATATTGTTGAAATTGTGATAGCAACCATCGGCTTTACGGAATATTCCCGGCAAGTGCGTCTTGCCGGTGGCAAACGCCACATCTTCCTGCGGATCAAGGATCAGCACATATTCTCCCGGAAGTGTATTCAGGTCAAAATCAAACTTCACAACCTGATTTTCACCGGGAACGACCGACACCGTTGCAACTGCCAGATCATCACTGAAATCGTCTTTGCGTATTCTGGCAGTAACCGGCAATGTTTCCTGCGCCGCATTATTCAATACCAGCGAAACCGACTGCAAAAATTCTGTCGTTATGATGAAATGCTGACCTTTTCTGCGATCTTCCGGCGGAACATCACAGGGATCAAGAGAGTTTTTCGGCTCCCACGTCAAATTTTCCCAGCCATCGACATCCACCTTCGGCAAAGTCAATGCCGAAGACGCCGTCAATACGGCACTGCGGCAAAGATCATCATCCACCACTACCGGACGCCCCGGTAATACGCTGTCATTCTTTTGCAGTAAAACCCGCAATTCAGTAAGATGTTCCCGATAAATTTCAGCCGGAGTACACTCATATTTTTTCATCAAAGCCGCCGCACTGCCCACTGCTTGAGCGCACAACGCACAAGTCGCCATCAACCGGGTCGTGCCCAATGCGACATGAGAAACACTGATGTTACGTCCCGCCATCATCAAATTGGGAATATTCACGGAATAAAGCACCCGGAACGGAATCGCATAAAGCGGCGGAAAGAAAAACGGCGGTTCACTGCCTGGATGCCCCGGCGCAAAAATACCTTCCGGCGGATGAATGTCGATCGGCCAACCGCCGTAAGCTACCGCATCCGGGAACTCCCGGTCGCTCATAATATCATTTTGTGTCAGGATCATCTCTCCCGTAAAACGGCGGGATTCCCGTTTGCCGGGGATGGGAGAAATCCAGTCGATAACATAGTTATCCGCGCCGTGATCGCCACCGTTTTTCACATGATCCCAAATGCCGAAAAGAATATTGCGCAACTCCTGATAAATTTTTTCATTATCACGGATGGTATCCAAAATGCCGCCATATTCCAACCACCAGTAACCTTTTTTCGGGTTGGAATGAGTGCGGAAAGGCAAATCCGCATCAGAATCAAAATGATACGCTCCGGCCGGGGCTTTGAATTTTACCGGATGCCCGGCATCAACCGCCCGGAAAACGATAGAACTGCCCATGGTCTTGTCATCCGGCAACTCCGGCGCCAGAGATTCACCGAATTCATCTTTGCCCTCGCGCCCCATGCGGTATTCTGCACCGGAAGCGGCAAAAAAACCATCCCCGCTGGCATCGATAAAAGTTGCGGCATAAACCGTATAATTTATTTCAGTACCCAGTCCGCGCGCTTTGACTGCCCGGATCCGCCCGTCAGCCATTTCCACTGCCAAAGCCTCGGTATTCATCAGCAAAGTGATCAATTTTTCACTTTCAACGGCCTCTCTCAAAACCTGACTCCAACAGGATGAATAACCATTGGCGAAGTGCCACCCATTGGAGTTTTTCAACTCCTCAATTATTCCACACTCTCTGGCGTTTCGATGTGTGTAATTATATGCTCCATTGACACAACGGGCATCACCATCGCCATATTCGA
This sequence comes from Victivallaceae bacterium, assembly GCA_045534015.1. Lineage (GTDB taxonomy): Bacteria > Verrucomicrobiota > Lentisphaeria > Victivallales > Victivallaceae > UBA1784. The sequence continues at coordinate 67,134 of JAZSIZ010000107.1, forward strand.
CACTGGAAACTCCACCTAAAACCGGACGGTTATGAATCAGAACCGTTTTCACCCCCTCTCTGGCCGCAGCCAATGCTGCCGTCACTCCGGCGACACCGCCGCCGACGACCAGCAATTCAGCATGGATAACCTCGTTGAAATCGGGATGATTTCTATTACTTTTATACACTTTCACCTCCTGCTGATCAATCAAACGGAATCCGGAATGCCTGCCGGACTTCCAATCCTCCGGCAACAACCGGTGCGGTGCCCCGCGGAGCATTTCTCGGCCCGCACAGAACCACCGGCACGGTGTCGTAATATTTGGCTCCGGCATCGGTTTCTGCCATGACTTTCAACAAATATTCTCCACCGCGGAATTCATCGGGATCAAAATCGGCTTCCCACTCATCCCAGATGCCATTCCAGACCTTGGTCATCGGCCGCCAATCATTTTCATTCAAACTCCAACTGACCTTGGTGACATTCAAAAGTTGCGAGAAACTCTGTACCTGAAGTTTGGTTTGGTCAAAAATGAACATCTTGCGGAATACCGGACGTGCGCCACCGGTCCACACTCCGCCGATGGAACTCAAACTGACCTGCGCTCTTTCATAGTGCATGATCGGCCAGTACATATTTCCGGCTTCGCGGAAGTGATACAACTCCCATGTCCAGCAATAACGCTGCTTCTTTTCCGGACTGCCCGGTAAATTCCAATAAGAGCCCTGCCGCCAGAATGTACGCAGCTTTTCCCCATCCCAGTCAAAAAGCCGGTATCCCGGCTTGACCGGAAAGTTATCCTGACCATTCCAGATAAATCCCGCCAGAGAAGCGGAATTGATATTGGTCACACCATTTATCTGCCAGCAATCGTTGACATGATAATCGCCGCTGATGACAGCTTTGACGTTGTAACGGGCAAAAAGCGACATCAATTTTTCAGTATCTTCATTGCTCCAGCGGGTAAAGTGAGTAGTATATTTATTGCGCAGATCCATCGGATTATGAATGGCGGCAATAACATTGAGATCACGTTTTTCAGCATCGATCAACTCGGATTCAAGCCACGCATATTCCTCTTCCGGCAGAGAATTGAGCCAACCGTTTTCCACACGTTTGATATCGTTCCACATCAGAAATTTGAAGTTGCCGACCACCGCGCTTTTGCGCATTGGACCGATAATCTCCTGCCAGACATCATCGCTCTCCTCACCCCACAGATCGTGATTGGCAGGCAATGCGTGCCACGGAATAGAGGATTTATCCATAACTCCTTTGAATTCTGCCAGTTCCTCCCGGGTTCCGTCACAAACCGAATCTCCGGAACAAATAATCACTTCCGGCTTGGGATCAAACGTTTCCAATTCACTCAATGCCCAGGTCAAATTGGCCGCTGTCATCGCCGGATTTACCGATGTGCCGATGTGAATATCCGTAAAATGGGCAAAACTGAATTTATCTGAACTTTTCATAATTTTTCACCAGAAACCTTTCTTAAAATGGTGTGATTTTCAAGTTCCGGATCCTGCCGACGAAAAATTCCCCGTTATCCGATGCACCGCAACTGGTTGAACGCGGATAACGGTGATAACCGCCGGAAGGAATCGGATCGCCGGCAATACCGTTGACCTCGATCCAAAGGGCCTGCTGATTGGCATAAACAACTATTTTATTCCAACTGTTCTCCTTGAGTGCGCCGCCGGTGGTATAAACAAACGCCTGTCTGCCATCTGTTTCAGTGTACTGATTGCGGTAAACGTATGCCGTCGGCACTGCACCTTTATTGAGCAACAGGGTAAAGCCCTGCCGGGAATCAGAAAGCAACGCCTGCACTTTGTCATTTTTTGCGCCGATAAAAACTTCCATTTCCACTTTGAATCCGGCAAAAGGCGGGATCATCGCCATCGGCAGAGCCAGATATTGACTGCCGTCAAACTGCAACGCCGGGATGCCGTCATCCACCACCACTTCCGGAGTGGTATCCGGCAAAATGTGCCGGGTAAGATAACCCCGCAGCGCGTTGCCGTATGCCCTTTCACCGGAACCGAAACCGGTGACCAGCGGCACATAACCGCCCAGAATACCATCCCAGCGGCTGCCGATGTTTGATGGAACTACCGAACCTCTCGTGCCGGAAAAATCCCAAGTCAAAGTCCGCAACAAATCAGCATCGGCAAAAACCAGACGGCGGCGGTTCAATGCCACGGAAAAGACGTGAAATCCCTGCCTTCTGCCGGAAGGTTTCCAAACTGATATTTTCCGGCTGCGGAAAATCCGGTATTTGGCATCCACCGTCTGCACAAAGAATCCGGCTTCCGGCAGATCCGGCCGCAAATATACGGTAAATTCATACTCTTTACCCGTCAGCGGTTCCGGCATTCTGGCCTGAAAATTATTGCGGGTGATCACCAGATTGATGCTGTGCGGTCCGGGAATGGCGATCGAACCGTCACACATAACATCCGCAAGTTTTATCCGGCGGTGTTCAGCCATGCCCGGCAGATGGATTTCGATTTCAGCATTTTCCAACGCACTGCGGGGAATGGTGAAATAACGGTGCAACATATTCTCATTCTGGATGCGTTTCGGAAATACCCAGTGATCATCCGTACCGGTATAAACAGTTCTCGGAGAAACCTGCAATCCGGGTACATTGATCAATTTGACATATCCGTCGAGCATATATTCACTTTTCACCGATCCCTGAATGGAAACCCTGAATCCGGCCAATTCCGCTGTTTCCCGGAAAAATTCTCCATTATCCGAATGGCTGTAAGCTACCACATTATCTCCGGTAATGATCTCAATACTCCGCAACACTTCAGGTGAAGACACCTTTACCGTGGCGGCAATCAAACCGTTTTCATCCGGTTCGGACAAGAGCATGGTAACCGAAGTATTCTGCGGGATATCACGCAAAACGTGTTTCGCCCAGAGATAGTCCCAATGCCACCAGGTGCGGATCTCCAACGGGTAAAATCCGGCATCGAAAACTCTGCCGTTGACCGTCAGCACCGGATTGAGGAAACGGTGATTGAGCAATATTTCACTGGGTACGGTGAAAAGTATCGCATTGATCAGGTCACCTTTGAGCGTTTTCGCCGGAAAAGTACGCACAACTTTACCGTCATTATCCACCAGTGACAAAGATATCTGCCAATCCCCCGAAACAGTGCCATCGGGGATATTAGCCACTTCAAACTCCAGCAACTCTCCGGCAGAAACCACCCGGCGGTAACTTAACACCAGATTCGGGATCGACGGATCGTCACCCTCAAGCATGGTGAAGCGGCCCCGGTTGTTTGCCATTTGTTCAAATGCCCGGATCAAACGCAGCGTGGAAAATCCGGTCGTGGTCAACGGACGGAAACAGGTGTTTTCATTTTCCTCATCCCATTCGACACAGTTGACAAAATCAGCCTTTGCCAGCACTGCGGCTTCCACAGAACCACGGAGCATATCTGTACCGAAAGCATCTGCAGAAAAAGGTTGATGGTGGCAATTCATGTGACCGACTTTCACGCCCCAACCAAGATATTTGTTGCGGAATTCCGGTTCATTGAGTACACTGTGGATAATGGGGATTGCCACGGTGCGGTCAAATTCCCACTGATAACGGCGGTTGTAGAACGGCGGAGTATTGTAATAAAAACCATCGACTTTACGCAAATAGGTGCGCAAACGCTCCTGCATCCGCTGAATATCCGCCACGCTCCACTGACCGTTTGCTCCGGTCGGCTTGATGCCGTGATTCAACACCAGCCACGGCATGACGATAAATTTGTCGCCGTGCCGGCGGCGCAACTCCTCCCGGAATCTTGCCCATACTTCAAGTTCACGCTCACTGCACGCCGGATAACTGGTGATGACCACCTTGCCGTCGATCCGGAAAGTATGCGGATTATTCAACGCCTCGGCCGCCGCCCGACAGCGGGCTTCCAGCTGGGCATCATCAAAAGTGGAAAATTGGAAGAACAACTCCGGCAGCAACATGATATCTGCGGTACCTTCCCTGCCGACATGATTGTAAATGTCACGTCTGCCGGTGGTTTCCGGAAAGAAAGCGAAACCGGAAAGATGAAAGCGGCGCAACAGAAAAGATTCCACCTGATAACTGCGGGGATTGATAAATGCGGTCGAAGAAAAATTCCCCGAATTATCCACGGTAAAATTACCGCTCGTTGCAAAAGATGAATCCTGCATCAGGGGGCGGTCACACCATCGCAACAGAAAATCGTTGCGCTGTAAACCATATTTCAACTGTGCCCGGCTGAAAATGTGCATCCGGGGAGTGCGCCGCTGATAGGTACGGCTGTTCTGTGCCAATTCCGCCAGATAACGTCTGGCATCAGCATCCGGCATCGGGTCGCCGAAGGCCTGAAAAAAGGCACCAAAAGCCCCTGCGAATAAAATCAACCGCTTCATTTTATCAGATAAGATCCTTGTAACCATTGAAAATTGCACAGGCACCATGCCCGTCTTTAGGGTCAAGAGTATTATACGGATCAGTCTCGTCCAGCTTTTCACTGCTGCCGACATGAGCATCACCCCAGAGGATATTGCCGCTTCCATTGTGGCGGCCATCCGGATTTCCATAACTGGCTGCACTTTGCTTTATGACATCAATGCGGTAATATCCGCTTTTTTCACCGCCAACGATCTGACAGGCATCTATTACAAAAAGCATATTTGACGCCTGGGGCAGATCTGTATACTTTGCATTGCACACATCCCAGTCTCTTTTGGTATCCACTCCGCGAACATATCTGCCGCTGCCGGCATATTTATAATTAAATCCATAGCCGCTGTACGTAATTCCGGCAGTAACATTTGTGGCGGCATTAACAGATACATACGACTGACTTTTAGCTGCCACGCTGATGTCTGCCAGTGACGGACACATAAAGGTTCCGGGATCAGCCAATCCGGTGGTGATCATGTAACCTATCCACGAGCAATTCACATTCTGAATAAAGTTTTTTGAATAGCGCAGCACGAAATCTTCATTGTTTTGTGCATACATTTGAAATGCCATGCCCTGCTGTTTGAGATTGTTGATGCAACTTGCCGACCGGCCGCGCTCACGGGCGGAATTGAGTGCAGGAAGCAGGATCGCTGCCAAAATGGCGATAATAGCGATAACAACGAGTAACTCAATAAGAGTAAAACGGTTTCGTTTTACTCCGCCATGGCGGAGACTATTTGATTTTCTCATAACTCTTTCTCCTTTTTTAGGATTAAAAATTTACTGTATAAGTTTTAAACCAATGACATCTGTTTTTCTCTTAAAATTATCTTCGGAGCAATCTCGATGTGACATTCTCCGCTTTTGCCGCTTTCTTCCACCAGAGCAGATGCCAATGCCTCCAAATCATGCGCCGCAGTGGAGATCGGATAACCGCAGTAACGGGCTCCGGGAAAATCGTTGAATCCGGCAAGCAGAATATCTTTACCCGGCACGATCCCGCGTTCAATCAGACAACGGACTCCTCCAAGAGCCAACTGGTCACTCAAATAATAAATTCCCTTGATTCCGGGGTATTGCTTCAACACCTTTTCCGTCTCGCTATATCCGCGTTTCACCACATCATCAATGGTATCAAGTGAATAAATTTCACCAATATCATGAATATACTTTTCCCGTACTTCACTCATGCTCAATTCCGGGAAACTGGCACACAATGCCTTTTCACGGTTACTTCCGGTATCAGGCAGCAGCATTTTGAATTCATCTGCCCCGTTTTTCTGAAAAAACTCCACAGTTTCCCTGACCGCAGGAGCAAAATCCTGCATCACATAACGGTCAGTCGATGCACCGTAAGATATGTAAGTGCGTTTATTGCGCTCGATCAAGGCGGTCAATGCCTGATACTTTTCTTTTTCATCATCCGCATTACCGCCCCATACCGGCCCCATAAGCACGAATCTCTCCACCCCGCGGTCAATCAAATCACGCACCCGCGGCAATGCATCGCAGTCACGGTCAAAATTCACCACATAACAGGAATAGCCGATCTCTTCAAATTTGTTGAGCATCAGCATTGCCAGATTGTTGGCTTCCATAGTCAGGTTGTTACGTTTGAGGATCGCCACCGTGCGGGTCTGATCACCACGCTTGATCTTATCCGCAAACTTCTGTTTGTAACCAAGTTCACGGGCAATGCGAAATACTTCCTCTTTCCGCGCATCACTGCAAAAATTACACTCCCGGCGATTAATGATCTGGGAAACCGCAGATACCGAAAGTCCGGCAATATCAGCTATTTGTTTTAGTGTTACAGCCATAATAACTTTTATAAAAAATTTATATAAAACTTTTATATTCCATAATAAATATAGCACAAGAATATTGAATGTCAAGTTGATTAAAAATAAATTTAATTAATTTTTCAGCGAGGCAGTTTACTGGAAAAATCCGGTTGCCGGAAACTAAAAAAAACGGATATCGAATGACACCTGTCCTTCCGGCAGATATCCTTTCAATACCCGTTTTCAGCACTCCAAAATCGCTGGTGGAATCTGAAATCAATCTTCAAGTAATTTAAGCAGCAGCGGGAATGCACTTTCAAAGTCAACCCCGTACCAGTTGTGCCCTTCATAAGAGATAGTCTGCCGGATCGATTCCACCGTGAATTCAACCGCAATCTCAAGAGCTTTTTCCAGACTTTTCCCGCGCATGAGAGCTGCAAAACAGGCACTGGAAAACACATCTCCGGTTCCGTGGAATGATGTTGGGATCCTCTCACTGTAATATTCACAATAATTGTCCGTACGGCTGTCATAAGCCATCACACCGCATTTGCCCGGTTCAAGAGAAACTCCGGTAACAGCTGCCTCCGGACACCCCAGAGCGCAAAGTCTTTTGAGCAGAGCTTTGATGTCATCAGCAGAATATCCGGATTCCATATACTTTTCACCGAGCATGAAAGCCGCTTCGGTAAGATTGGGTACAATTATATCCGCTTTGCCGCACAATTCTCCCATGCGTTTGGCAAATGCTTCATCAAAGCCGACATAAAGCTTGCCGTTATCTCCCATCGCCGGGTCGACAAAGCGGAGCATTCCGTCATGGTAAAAATCCGCAAAAATCTTTTCCACCAGTTCGATCTGACGGAAAGAGCCGAGATAACCGGTGGCGACACCGTCAAAAACGATCTTTTCTTCCAGCCAGTGATCTGTGATAGTCTGAATATCATCTGTCAAATCCCGGAAAGTGAAACGGCTGAATGCCGTATGGGTGGAAAGCACCGCTGTCGGCAGGATCGCAGTTTCAATCCCTGCCGCCGAAATAATCGGCAATGCAACGGTCAATGAACATTTGCCGACACATGAAATATCCTGAATGGAAAGAACTCTTTTCATTACCTGTAACCTTTTTTGTCAATTGCATACAGTTTCCAATAATGTATGCAATTAATATACCCCTGATAAGTTATTCTGTCAATGTATGCCATACAATTTTATCCCGTCCCGGATAAAAAAATTTATTTTTCCGCACCACTGCGGGGAAAAAGGTTTTCCGGAAAATATTACAGTAAAAAGTTTGCAACCTTTGCGGTTTCATATTATATTATAGAAAAATCGTTAATTGGAGCGTTATATGTCTATTGCCGTTATCTGTACCGGTACTGAATTGCTCAAAGGCGGCTGCTGCAATACCAATATGCACCTTCTGGGCAGTAAACTTGCCGCCCATGCCCTGCCCCCGGTGATGGAGTTGAGCATCGGTGATCATGCCGGAGAACTCTGTTATGCCATATCCTGTGCGCTGAAAGTCGCCGACACCATTATCATCAGCGGCGGTTTGGGACCGACTGCCGATGATATTACACTGCACACCGTCAACCGCTTTTTCGGGACTGAACTGGAAGAAGTTCCCGCCCTGAAAGAGAAAGTGGAAAAACTCTGGGCTTTGCGCCACAACTCAAGATGCCCGAAATTTCAATATAAACAGGCTCAAATCATCAGAGGCGGCAGATATTTTGACAATCCTGCCGGAGTTGCATCCGGAATCAGTTTTGATGTTGAATACGGCAGCCGGAACCGGCACATATATCTGCTGCCGGGACCTCCGGCAGAGTTTGAAACAGTTCTGAACAACGGGATGCTGGATGAGATCGTCAGCCATGCACCGGAAAAATTGTTCACTTCCGGATTTTTCATTTACGGCATGGGCGAAGTAATGGTCGCCAAAACCGTCGAACCGCTGCTTGAACAACTCCCGCTGGAAGTCGCTTATACTGCAATGCCGGGCGGAACCAAACTTTTCCTTTCCGGAAAAGATGAACTCCTGCTTGCCGCCGCGATCGGTAAATGCCGTCAGGCGATCGGTAAAAACGCCCTGGAAGTAAATTGTTTCGATCTGCCATCCGCATTGCTGAAAAAACTTGCCGCCGGTAAACTTACTTTCGGCTGCGCCGAATCATGCACCGGCGGAATGGTTGCCAATGCCATAGTATCTTTACCCGGAGCTTCTGCAGTGTTTCAAGGCGGCATAGTTTCCTATGCCAATCAGGTAAAAAACAATCTGCTTGAAGTACCGGAAAATATTCTTGCCTCCGTGGGGGCAGTAAGTGCTGAATGTGCTGAATATATGGCAAAAGGAGCATGCAAAGCTCTGAATAGCGATTGCTCCGTAAGTACCACCGGGATCGCCGGTCCGGATGGAGGAACTCCGGAAAAACCGGTCGGATTGGTCTATGTGGCAGCTTGCGTAAAAGGCGTTTGCGCTGTAAGAGAACTGCATCTGCGGGGCAACCGGCAGATGATCCGGGAACGTGCCGTTGCCGGGGCTTTGCAGCTGCTGTGGGAATTGCTCAACACTCCGGAGCTTGATACTGTATGCTGACCTTTCTCAAGATCAATGATTTTGCACTGATCGAAAACGCCGAAGTTGAATTTTCCCCGGGATTCACCGTTGTCACCGGAGAATCAGGGGCAGGCAAATCCATTCTGATGAGTTCGATCGAATTATTGACCGGCGGCAGAGTAGACCGCGGCGGGATCCGCGCCGGATGCAGACAATACACCGTAAGCGGAGAATTTACCATCCCGGAAAATATCCGGCAGGAAATATCCGTCATACTGGAAGATGCCGGAATTGAATTTTCCGCAGCAGAACCGCTTTTGCAGCTGCGCCGGGTGGTCGGGATCAATGCCACGCGCAACTTTATCAATGATATTCCGGTGGGAGCAAAACTGCTCGCCGATGTCGGCAGCCGTCTGATCGACCTCCACGGAGCAAATGAACAGATATCTCTGACGGTTCCGGCAAGACAACTTGAATTGCTGGATGAATTCGGCAATTTACAACCGCTGCGCCGGAAATGCGCAGAACTCCATGCCGCCTTACAGGATCTTGCCCGGGAAAAATCTGATTTTGAAAACTCCATGCCCGATGCCAGTGATGCAGACCGTTTCTCTCTGACCGTATCTGAAATCGACCGGATAAATCCGGCTCCGGGAGAAGATGATGAACTTGCTGCCAAACAGCGGCTCGGAGCAAATTCCAGAATGGTGCTGGAAACGCTCAACATGTTAACCGGCATGCTCACGGAAAATGAAAACGGTATCGCCGATCAGCTCGGAACCGTTTATCACCATTTGTGCGAACTGGAAAAAATCGATCCCTCTCTGGCACAGGAAGCTCTGGAAATCTGTTCCAATCTGCAATCTGAAATCGCCGGATTGTCCGGTTCTCTTGCCTCCCTCACAGAAAATGTTGAACTCGATCCGGAATCTCTGGCTGTGATCGAAGCCCGGCTGGGCGAGATCCATACCCTCAAACGCCGTTACGGTCCGACATTGGAACAGGTTTTTGAAATCCGCAATCAGGCAGAGGAAAAATTACAGCAATTCCAAGATGCGGAAAAAATCCGTAAAGAATTTGATCGCAAAGAGAAGGAATTGACCGCACGTTTGACTGCAACAGCAGAGGAACTTTCCCTTTCAAGAAAAAATACCGCAAAAAAATTTCTTGCGCAAACCGTGGAAAAACTTTCCGCTATCGGTTTTGAAGGCGCAGCCATGGATGTGGAATTTTCCACCGTTGCCCCCGGATCTTCCGGTATGGACAGGATCGAATTTCTTTTCAATGCCAACCGGGGTGAAGAACTCCGTCCCCTGCGCAAAGTTGCCAGCAGCGGCGAATTATCCCGGGTCATGCTGGCTTTGAAAACTGTTCTTGCCGATGTTGACAATATCCCGACGGTGATTTTCGATGAAATCGATATGAATATCGGCGGCGAAACCGCCAATAAAGTCGGCAGGGAACTTCATGCTCTGGGCGCAAAACGGCAGATATTGTGTATCTCACACCTCGCGCAGGTCGCAGCACGTGCCGATCAGCACTTTCAGGTAATAAAAACAACCGCCAACGGCAGAACTGTTTCCAATGTAACACTGCTTGACGATCCGGTTCCGGAATTGGCTCGAATGCTCGGAGGTGGAGACTCCGCCATGCGTCACGCCGGAGAATTGCATAAAGAACTGCAGCAAAAATAAAATTTAAAAATACTGATAAAACATGAGGGGATTTGAATATGAACTGGAATTTTGGAAACGACCGGCTCTCTTTTGCAACAGAAAACACTCCACTTTTCAGTATGAATAATCTCAGTGGCAGTGTCGAATTGGATGGTTCTCTCATTCCCGCAGAAAACTGCGCTGATCACGGCATCAAGTGGATTTGGGATGTCCGGCAGACCGATACCGGAGTTGCGGTCAAAGCAACGCTGAAAAACGAAAGTTCATCCATGATCCGCATCGGCATCTGGAATCTGCTGCATGGCAAAACAAACTCTCTGGCTCTCGGCGGCAAGCCGGAAGATGCCCTCTTTTTCAGCTGGATACCGTGGGAAATTTCAATCGAAAATTTTGCCGCTGATAAAAATCTTTTATCCTCCACCCTCTGTCTGATCACCGACAGAAGCAGCCATCACACACTGCAGATCGCTTTTACCACCATTATCCGGATGACCGTTTCTCACCGGATAAAGTATGAAAATGGTATGGTAACGGATTTTACATCCTCTTGTGATGCCTGTCAATTCCGCCTTGAACCGGGATGCAAAATCGAGTCGGAAGAACTGCTCATTCGCTACTATGATGATCCATACACCGCTCTTGAAGATTGGGCAGATGGAGTCAACCGGCGGTATAATCCCTGCTTTGACGGAACACTCAAAGTAGATTTTGCCTGCAAATTGACCGGAAAAGATTTTTCGGAAACCATGGCAAAGCGTGCCGGGATCGCTGAACGGGAGTTCGGTAAATTCGGTCCTTATCACCTCACCGGCGGAACCCATCAGATTATCAAAGGCGGACTTCCCGGACATTGGCTGGAGTTTGAAGATAATGTCAGCCAAATACCTTATCCGGAACTGCTGAAAAAATATCACGCCCAGGGAAACATTTTCAAATTCTGGTTTTCTCCATTCTGGTTTTTCGGCGAAGCTGAAGAAACTCTGGAAGAAAACCGGGAAAACCTGTTGAAAGATCAGGATGATAATCCCATAACCGTGCCTTTTGATACCGGATGGGAATTGGGCAGAGGCCGTTATGCTTATGATCCATTGACCAAATATTTTCTCGATGGTACTCACCCCAAAACTAAAGAGTATCTGCGGAAAGTCTTTGCCGCATACCGTAAAATGGGCTGCCGGGGCTATATGATGGACTTCCTGCGAACCGTCCCCGGGGCAAAGCGTTATGATGAATCGCTGCTGCCTGTGGAAGCATCCCGGGAGATTTTCCGGGTGATCCGTGAAGTTGCCGGATGGGACACCCATTTGCAGACCGCCGTAGCTTCTTCACCGTCATTCATCGGCTGTGTCAATTCAGCCCGGGTGGTACGGGACTACGGTGAAGTGCGCCCCCAGCATCCATTCCCCAACTGGCGGAATTCAGATTACTGCCGCCATGATTACCATTTTTCCAACTACCACTCCTTTGTGCAGAATGCAGCTGCCGCATACTTCACAAACTATAAAGTATATGTAAATGACCTGAATGCCATAAAACTGGATTATCCGGTTCCTGCCGATCAAGCCCGGATCAATGTAACAGTTTTCGGCTTGAATGGCGACAGTCCGCTGGCCGTGCTTGATGATCTGGAACATATTTCCCCCGAGCGGATGCGGATGCTGAAAATGTGTTTTCCCCGTACCGGAGGCATCCTCAAGCCGGTTGACCTTTTCGACCGCACCAGCGCAGAGGGCGGCTGCCGTATTCAGGTAAAAAGAGTTGAAACCGACTATGACAAATATACCATTGCCGCTGTTTTCAACACCGCCGGCAACGCTCCGGCAGTCTATACCGACCGGATCGAATTGGCACGTCTGGGATGCGATCCGGAAAAAGAGTACCGTATTTATGAATTCTGGAACAATGAATATATCGGCACATTCAAGAAATCTTTCCCCTGCTCCGTACCGGCAGCGGATTGCCGTTTGTACCGGATCAGCGAAGCAAGAGAATACCCGTGGCTCATCGGTACAAATATCCATGTGGAACAGGGGCGGGCAGAGGTGAAAAATCTGAAGTTCGATGAGTCAGACATGACCTTGAGTGGAACCATCTGCCGCCCCGCCGGGGAGTATGGCACGTTATATTTCCTGATGCCGCGCCACCTGAAACTGGTGACCGATCCGGAAAAACATATCAACACCATGAAAGAGGTCATTGATATGCAGACGGTGGTGAGTGTGAATTTCAAATTTGAAGAGGATGAAACACCATTTGTACTCCGCTTTGAAACCATGGATACTCCATATGTTGCCCGCCCGGGATGGCTGAATTTTTCTCTTGAGAAAGATTGGCTGGCGTATGTGGAAGAACACCGTGCAGACTATGATCCGGACAGGATTATTAAATAAAAAAATGCATATGAAAAAGACCGGGATCGCATATGCGGAACCGGTCAAATTCTATTTAATTGCGAATCACCTGAAATCATCTTTCTTTATCACGACCCGGTAATACTGACCGGCATCACGCTCAACAAGCAGTTTCATTTCCATTTTCATCAGGATCGCCAGCAAAGTTCCGGAATCCATGCCGCTTTTCTCCTGAAGCTCTTCAAGATCAGCTTCACTTTCCCAAAGAAGCGAATAGATGAATTTTTCTTCAGGATCAAGAGTGTCGCAATCTGAAATATTTGTCATGGAAGCTCTTTCTATCGGATGCAGACCGGATTCCAGCGTCATAAGCACATCATCAAAACTTTCCGCAAGAAACGCCCCTTCACGGATAAGTCTGTGACAACCTTTAGCCTGCGGATTATCTGCTCTGCCGGGAACTGCAAAAACATCTCTGCCGAAATCTGAAGCCAATCCGGCAGTGATCAATGCTCCGCTGTCCAGACCGGCTTCGACCACAACGACCGCTTTACTCAACGTGGCAACGATCCGGTTGCGCCGGGGAAAATTGTGACGGCTGATCGGATAATCCAGAGGAAATTCAGAAATAACCGCGCCGCCGGAATTGACAATATCCTTTGCCAGCTGGATGTTTTCTTTCGGATACATGTGCATCAGACCGCTGCCGAGAACTCCAATGGTAACACCGCCATTATTCACCACCGCCCGGTGGGCAATGGTATCAACTCCGGCAGCAAGACCGGATATGACGCCGTAATTACCGGCAACCGCTCCGGCGGCAAAAGATTCCGTCATTGCAACACCGTATCTGGAAACACGGCGGCTGCCGACAATGGAGATCCAGCGGTCAAAATTTCCCGGAAGTTTTCCACGGATATACAGACACAACGGCGGATCAAAAAGCACCCGCAGCTCTTCCGGATAATCCGGCTCATCGATCGTGATTATGCGCACATTTCCACGGGCGGCGATCGCAAATTCCCGTGCCAGCTCCGCATCCCAGTCAAATTCCACAATCCGCTCGGCAAGCACTCTGCCAATGCCTTTTACATTTTCCAGACGGCATCGTTCCGCCCGTCTGACATTATCAGGAGTACCGAAAGTTTCCAGCAAAGTTATGTAACGGCTGTACCCCAGACCGGAAATCATATTCAGCCCGACACACAACTCTTTCCTGGTCATAATTCACGCCTGCATTCTTTTAAGAGCATTGATTTTCTTGAGTTCACGTTTTTTGCGGTAACTGATAACCAGACGGCGGACACCGAAGTAAGTAAGCGGAGTCATTATTGCCGCCCATGCCAATCCACCGGCAAAAAATGCAGTGACCACATCGCCGCCGAGACTGCCGAATTCACTCCATTTTTCAGCAAAAGAAAGAGTTTCGCTGTTGAAAATTTCCAGAAGCTTGTCTCCGGCATCCGCCGAAAGATCCCCCCCGGTAAGCTTGTTGCCGACCCAGATCAGCACCGGATAGATGAATATAGCCGTCGGAGGGGTGGTTATAAACGTTCCCAGCGCAGCTCCGACTTTGGAACCGCGAACAACAAAAGACAACGGCACTGCCACGATCAACTGACAGAAAACCGGAACCACACAGCCGACAAACATACCCAATGCCCATCCCCGGGCGACGTAATCAGGCGATCCCTGCCCCCGGACGATCTTGGTATACATATATTTCCAGAAACGGACGAAGCGGTTGCGCGATTTTTTCTTCTTTTTCTTCACCAGTTTCACCTTCGGTTTATCTCCGGAGGAAAATTCAACGGTCTCTATGCGTTCCCACTTGTCTTCCTTTACAGATTTCAGACAGAGGTTGCCATTTTCATCACACCCGTACCTGCCGGCGGCAAAAAATTCAATAACCTGCGGCAGAACGACATGATCACCACCGGTTTTGAGCCGCTCGATATTGGCCTTGGCAATAGTCCGCAATTCATCATCGACAGCACCTTTTTCCCGGGCATTTTTTACAGCCGACAGCTCATCTGCGGAAAATCCGGCACGGTCGATTTTCACCGGAGCGGAAATTCCCAGAACCGGACCGGCATCAACATCTTTTTTCCCGGCAAAACTCTGCACGAGAATTACACTGCTGCGCAAATTTTTCTCACCGTTGCAAATGGCACGTTCCACAGGAGCGTAATGCAATCCGGCGTAGATTCTTTCACCGGCTTCCGTAACTGTCAGATCCCCCGGATGGACATTGAGACACGGCATTTTTTCCGCCATATTGGTCAATGGAACAAATCCGGCAAAAACTGCAAAACTGCAATCGTACGGCTTCAATAATTCCAGAACCTTTCCGCTCCACAGATCACGCAGTTCACGGCGGCGGTCACTATCCAGTTTGATACTGTTTTCACCATGGTCGGCATAGAACCGGCGTATATCCAGAGATTCCACCGGAACACCGTACTTTTTGCCAAGCTCCAACGCAAGGGAAGTTTCCGGAGCATCGGTAAAGATAACCGCGACCTTGAAATTACAGTCTTCTCCGGAAGCCCGTTTCAAAATAACATCGGCATTGCTGCCGGTTCCACTCATACAAACAGCGATTTTAACACGACCGGAATCAGTCTGTCTGCAAAAAAACTCCCGGATATCTCCCATCAAAAAAAACACTCCTGAAAACTCTTTGGTAAATGCAACAAAATCTCATAATTAAAGTAATCCGGAAACAGCAATTTTTCAACCGCGCTTGCAAAAATAATCTCCTTTATTTGCAAAAAAGATAAAATATTTCAAAAAAAAGTCCAAAATATCCATTTTTAACATTGCAAACAACGCAATCTGGTGTTATATTGCCACACTAATAATATATTATGTTAAACTATCCGGGAAACCGGATAAAAAAATGTGGTTCGCAATCATGGAAAAAAAACCTAAATTTACTGTTCTCTACGAAAAATTGCGCGGCAAAAGTTTTGAAATCGACCGCGACGTCATGAGCATCGGCAGAAAAGACGGTGCCGATATCCAACTTGCTGACGGCAGTGTCAGCAGTCATCACGCCGACATTATCCGCACCACAAAAAATGGTGAAGTATGCTATATTCTGCGGGATAACGACAGTACCAACGGCACAAAAATCAATAATGAGCCGATCACTGAACAGGTTTTGAAAAATTCAGACCTGATCTCTTTCGGTCATGTGGAAGTCCTTTTCGACGGTGTCGACAGCAAAAGCGATGATACTCATATCACCCACACCATCGATCTGGGCAATGCCGGAACCAGCACCACAACCACACAGACACTGACCAACTTCAGTGCCAGAACCATGCGGGAAAAAAATCAGAAGGCAAAAACCAATAAACTTTTGAATATAATCCTTATCGCAGGCGGTGCGCTGGTGCTCGGTTTTGTTATCTACACTTTCCTGACCAGCTTCATCAGTAAATGATCGGCCGCAGGATATTTTTTGAATTTTTGAGGATGCGATGAGTAATAACGATAATGGCCGGATGCCGGAAAACCGGAAAAAACCGGCAGTTCCGCCGAAATCCCCGAACCGTTCCCGGGCGGGATTGGTTTGGCTGCTGATCATGATCATGATCGGTATTATGCTGCTTTTCAAAGCTTTCAGCCCGGAACAGCAGCAGGAGATCAATCAGAGCGAATTTGAGAAGCAGCTCAAGGACAACACGATAAGTACCGTCAATATGGTTGCCGATGGTGACGGCATTTTCCATATCGAAGGTGAATTGAAAAAAGAAGAAAAAGAAGAGGGCAACAACTCTCCGACATACTATGTCACCCGCGTGGTAATGTCTGATTCTCTGGAAAAAGCAATGCGGGAATCCGATGCAAAAATAACTGTTGAACCGGACAATTCCGGTTTCTGGAATTTTATTTTCGCCAGTTTACTGCCTATTCTCATCATCATCGGCGTGATCTACTTCATCACGGCGCGGCAGATGAAAATGAATGGGCACGGTGCGATGGATTTCGGCAAGAGCAAAGCCCGGATGATCCCGCCGAATGAATTGAATGTCCATTTTGAAGATATTGCCGGAGCCGATGAAGCCAAAGAGGAGATTTCTGAAATCGTCGAATATCTCCGTGATCCGCTGCGCTTCCAGCTGGTCGGCGGCAAGGTTCCCAAAGGCTGTCTGCTGGTCGGCAATCCCGGTACCGGTAAAACTCTTATGGCAAAAGCGGTTGCCTGTGAAGCCGGAGTACCGTTCTTTTCCATCAGCGGTTCAGACTTTGTGGAAATGTTCGTCGGCGTCGGCGCCAGCCGCGTCCGGGATATGTTTGAACAGGCACGGAAAAATATGCCCTGCCTTATATTTATCGACGAAATCGACGCGGTCGGACGTTCCCGCTTCTCCGGCTGGGGCGGCGGCCATGACGAACGCGAACAGACCCTCAACGCCATGCTCGTTGAAATGGACGGCTTGGAGAGCAGCAACGGTGTGATCGTCCTTGCCGCCACCAACCGCCCTGACGTACTTGACCCGGCACTGCTGCGTCCCGGACGTTTTGACCGGCAGGTGGTGATGGATCTTCCGGATATCCGCGGCCGCCGTCAAATCCTCGATGTTCACGTCAAAAAAATCAAAACCGCAGACGATGTCGATCTGGATATCGTCGCCCGGGCGACCCCCGGCTTCAGCGGTGCGGAACTGGCGAATTTGTGCAACGAAGCCGCCCTGCTCGCCGCCCGGCGGGGACATGAAGAGGTCACCCAAGCGGACATGGAAGAGGCGCGCGACAAAGTAAGTTTCGGCACCGAACGCCGCAGCCGCAAGATCAATGACCGGGAACGCCGCATCACCGCTTATCATGAAGCCAAGTCGGAGGCCAAGCGGTCTTAGGAAGACAA
>JAZSIZ010000033.1:0-17165 GCA_045534015.1 Victivallaceae bacterium
AAAATCCCCCGCAACCCCCTCGCACCTGCGCCTTTCAGGCTCGGTGCATTACTGACGGTTTGATTGCTTACCTTGCGGCAACACTTTAAATAGCTCAAACCAAATGCATGAGCAGAATCAGTATTCTCCGGCAAGTTTCAACGACAGTGCCGGATAAGTGTCTGCAACTACCGGCAAATGAACAGAAAATACTTCTGAACTGATTTTTTATTTGTTAAGGGTTTTGCAACAGCCCGTTTTCTGTGTGTATTTATTCTGTGAAAAAATTTTTTGCAGCACCGGCTGTCATTTTTCAATCAGTGGAGTTTCTCCGAAAAACTCCTGCCATGAAGCATTTACTGCGTCTTGCATTGCCTTATCCAAAGGTGTGACCGGCAATTCCCCGCTGTCGATCCTGCGGATCAATTCTGCGGCAATGCGGGCGCGCACGGCAAGCACTTCCGGCGAGATCGCTTCAGGAGTATCCAGCGTACAGTGGTGCTGGAATCTGCCGGTCAGACAATTTTTCCGGCTGAGCCATATCCCCGGTACTGAGCAGCTGTTGAAAGGCATAAGATCGGTAAAAGGATCGGGTTCAAAATTCACATTGGCATAAACTCCGTTTGCTTCCATGATCTGCTGCAAAGTTTCCCACACCTTCTTTTCCGCACAGCAGTTGACCTCGTCCCACCCCAGCAGCGTACCGCAAGTGTCGGCATTGATCATAAATCTGCCCCGGCGGATTATCTCTTCCCGGTGCCGTTTGACGTATGCGGTACTGCCGACCGATAATTGTTCTTCCGTGCCGAATGCTCCGTAACAGATGGTGTGGCGCAGTTTGTCTGCCGCCAGTTCCCGTGCCAGGGCCAATTGGAACATCATACCCGAAGCGTTGTCATCCGCCCCCGGCGAAGTGGCTTGAGAATCGATATGTGAACCGATATAGATCACTCCGGCATCCGGATCACTGCCCGGATAAGTGGCGATCACATTCACCGATTCCCGGGGGAATGAACCGCCGTCGATGCAGAGCCGGAGCATGTCGCCATTCTGCATCGCCCATCCCCACACTTCCCCCAGAGCCACAGAGACCGAGGGAACGGCACCAGCCTGCCGGACATAATGGGGCAAAATGGCATTGACCCGGTTATCTTTGCCGGCAAAGCGGGTATCAGCCAGCAGAATGAATGCCGGTTCAGCATCTATCAGCCGCTGATAATTTGCCAATGGCGCATAATTGGTACCGAAATGGATGACCGCTTTACCTTTAAGATAACTCAAATCTTCACGCTGATAATCCACAGCAGAATAAAACATCACCGGTTCAGCTTCTATGATTTTTCCGTCAGTTCCGGGAACACCGCCGCTTAAGATATTGACCGGAATGTTTTGCCATTTGCCGTTTATCCGGACTTCCAGCGACTGCTTTTTCACTTCGACAGCCATCATTGGAAAAGTTTCCAACTCCACCGAGGCAGCACCATATTTGCGGAATTTCTCCGCCATAAATTCCGCCCCTTTTCTTTCGGCGGCGGAACCGGCAAGGCGGCAGCCGGTGAGTTTGATCAATTCTTTTAATTCATCAGCAACAGTTTGTACGATATGGTCATTCATTTTTTCTCTTTCCCGTTACAGATTATCAAAAATACACTCTGCCGGAACGTTGGAAGCCAGCAGATCGGCTTTGCATTCTTCCGCTTTTTCCCGGTCGGTGAAAACTTTTATTTCACAGCGCGGAGTCAACAGACCGATAACATTGTAAACACAGTAAAAACCGCTTGCCGTAAACAGCGGCAGTACCCATCCCGGGCAATGCTGACAATATTTTTCGCACACCCCGGCATCATTGTCCATGACTTTGGTCAGACTCGGACATTTGGTCATTACCAGCGTGAAACTGTCTTCCGTATGGTAAAGTTCCATGCCGCAATTTTCTTCAATGCGGATATGATCCCAATACTCTGCCATCGCTTTCACTCCGCCGGAGCGGAATTTTTCCAACAATTCTCTTTGCTGATGGGTGCTGATCGTATCGTAATAATCTCTCAAGCCGTTTCGCTTGTCAAGAAATTTAAATACTTCATTATAAAAACGGACAAAGTGATCACTCGGTATCATTTCAGCAGACCTTTATGTAATTCATGTCGTTTTTTTCTGTTCGCTTCCACTTCTTCAGTTTTATCCAGATTGTCGAAAATATATTTGAATTTGTCTTTCACCAGCTCTTCGCGGACAGCTTCAATTTTTTCCCGGTTCTCGGAGAAAACCGAAAAGCACTCCGGCACATCCAGCGCACGCTGATATTTGATGTAATAAAAACCGCATTTGGTCACCAGCGGAGCGACCCATCCGGGGCAGTGCAGGCAATACTTTTCACACGCTCCGGCGTCGTTATCCAGAACTTTGCTCAAACTGGGACACTTTGCCATATGTGAATAGCGTACACCATCTTTGATATACGATGTTGATACGCAGTTTTCTTCAATGCGGATATGGCCCCAATACTTTTCCATGCCTTCCAGACCTTCTTCCATAAAGCATTTATAGCAGTGGTATTCCTGATGGCGGCTTATTTCCAGATAGTACTCTTCCAAACCATTCTTTTCATCCAGAAATTTAAATACTTCATTATAAAAACGGACAAAGTGGTCACTCGGTATCATAGCATATCACCTGTATGATAAATTTTTAAGAAATTCTACACTTTCTGCGGCACTTTCAAGTTCACTCACACTTGGCGTATCCTGCTCATAGATCAGGTATTCTGCTTGGAGTTTTTTTGCAAACCCATATACCGGAGCAAAATCAATCACCCCTTTGCCAAGTTCAGTTACTTCATTACCGGCAGTAACATCTTTGAAGTGGATCAGCTTCGTTTTTGCGGCATATTTTTCCATATACGGCACTACCGGCTGACCAGCCATCTGCAGCCAGCCGGTATCCGGTTCAAAAAGTACCTTTTCTGAAATGATTTCATTCATCAACCTATCCATGATGCAGCCATTGCCGTTATCGATAAACTCATGGGTATGAGCATGATAACAGGGAATATAACCTTTGGAGCAAATCGTGTTGATGCTTTTTACATAGAGTTCCAGACCAACGGCAAAATTTTCGGCAAAATATTGCGGACTTACGCCGAAAGTCACATATTTGCATTTCAACACCGCCATGTAGTCATAGAGGATGGATGACGGATCGGTCACTTTGTCCAGCAATTCATAAATGCCGATCACTGTAAGATCATGGGCGGCAAAAAGTTCTTTCAATTCCTGCGGAGTTTTGCCGCCGTAGTTGAAGGCGATCTCCACACCCTTGAAGCCCATTTGGGCAACTTTGGCGACAGTGTCATCGAAATTTTCTGTCAATGTGCGCCGGAGAGAATAAAGCTGGATGGCTGGTTTCAAGATATTTTTATCCATTTTCAATTGCTCTTCCCCTTTTTCGATCCCGGCATCAACGGCGCCGGACGATCACAAGTGGTGGTCAGCGTTACGCTTCTACCTGATTCTGCCGATTCCAGAGCAGACTGCATAATGTCGAAAACATGCAGAGCCATTTCACCGGATGCCCGGTGCGGACGGTTGTCGATAATCCCTTGCGCCATATCTGCAATGCCGATACCTCTGCCGCAATCATCATTGTGGGTCAGCGGTACATCTTCCCACTCACCGGAACTTTCCCGGAAAAGTCTGATTTTGCCGGTAAAGGAGTTCGGATCGGTGAAAACGATCGAACCGGTGGTGCCGTGGATCTCTATTTTCGGCATTTCTGATCCCCACACATCCCAACTGGCATTGAAGTTGCCCAAAGTGCCGTTGGCAAATTCCAAAATGGTATTCCAATGGGTGTATACTTCCACCGGGATCGGTTTACCCTTTTTGGCATCCGGAATTTTGGGACCGCATCCGAAATGGCGGGTCTCAAAACCTTTCACCGCATGGCAGGAAACTGCTTTGACCGGACCGAGCATGGCGATGAAAGCATTCAGATAATACGGAGCCATATCAAAGAGCGGACCGCCTCCGGGCTGATAGTAAAATTCGGAATTGGGATGGAACGATTCGGGGCCGTGAAAGAGCATATTGCCGGAAATGGCGATCACTCTGCCTACTGCTCCATCATTGATCAATTTGATTACGCTTTGTACGCCGCCGCCGAGAAAAGTATCCGGTGCACACCCGAGACGCAACCCTTTTTCACCGGCAGTACGGCAGAGAACTTCCGCTTCGTGACGGCTGATGACGATCGGTTTTTCCGAATAAACATGTTTTCCGGCATTCAATGCCTGCATGGCAATATCAAAATGTGCCGCCGGGATGGTGAAATTAAGCACCATATCAATAGATTTATCCGCCATCATTTCTGCCACGCTCATCGGGCGTAAAGCCGGAAATTCCTGTGCCAATTCTTCCGCTTTTCCGGGAACTATATCGGCACATGCTGCAATTTCCAGCTGCGGATAAACATTCAGAGAAAAGCGCAGGTAATTACGGCAGATTATGCCGCAACCGATGATTCCTGCCCGCAATTTACTCATTGTACCACTCCCTTACTGCTGTTTTCTGCGGAAAGTCTGGATGCAGTGACCTTCGCCAAGCACTTCCACGCTGGATTCCCACATGGTCTCTTTGCACATACCGGCATTGACTTCGCCGGTCTGCAGACAGACATGTTTGGAAATTTCCAGTCCCATCTTTTTAAGGTGACGGATTGCCGGACACTCGAAAACTTCCAGTTTGATCTCATTTTCATCCACGGTCAGCTGATATTTTGCCCCTTCCCGGAAGTAGAACCAGTTGAGGTGTTCCAGCAATTCTGAAGCATCACCTTTGGCAAGTTTGTCGTGGATCGATTTGTAAACCTTTTTGCCGGTGGTCTGCAGGATTCCTTTGAGTGCATCCACGCCGTAATGGTCGGCAATATAATCAAGTGTGGTATTGGTCGTGCCGTGAAAGTCACGGTGCAATTCATTGTTTTCCTGATAACGCAACATTTTACATTCTCCGTATTTTATATTGCAGAATATCCGCCATCGATTACCAGATTGGTTCCGGTGACAAATGCAGATGCTTCACTGGCAAGGTAGACGATTCCGCCTTTCAAGTCCTCATTGCCGCAGCAGCGGTTGAGCAAAGTGCGTCCGGCGTGCTGTTTGTGAAAGCGGTTTCTTTCTCCATCCAGCGGTTCCAGACCGATCAAAGTCACGCAATTGACCCGGATATTGTATTTCCCAAGTACGCTTGCCGCCCAGCGGGTGAAATTGAGCATACCGCCCTTTTCATAGTGATATGCCGGACTGGGCAGTATGTCGCCGTCAGTTTGCATTCCCGTACCTTCGTAATTTGCCTGATCCAGACCGAGGATACCCATGTATGAACCGATGTTGATGATATTGCCGCCACTTTCTTTCATTGCTTCAGCGGCGATGCGGGTAAGCAGAAAAAGTGCTGAAGCATTGGCGTGGAAGCTGCGGTCAAATTCCGCCATGGGCAGATCCCATTTGCTCAAAGCAGTCCGGGCGACGGCATTGTTGATAAGAATATCCAGTTTGCCGGATTGACCGATGATCTGCGGGATGATATTGCGCACCTGCTCCTCATCTTCCAGATCCAGCTGCAATACTTTCATTCCGGGATAATCGGCGGCAAAGGCGTTGAGTTTATCCAGATTCCGTGAAGCGATATAAACTTCTGCCCCGGCTTCATAGAGTGCTTCTGCACACTGCGCTCCGTAACCGATGCGGTTGCCGGCACCGGTAACCAGAGCGACTTTCCCCTTGAGGGAAAACATTTCCATTACATTCATCAGTCAAGAACCTCTTTATATTTGGCAATACATGCTTCGATACGTATTTTGGCTTCATCGGTAAGCCCGGACATCTCCTGGGCGATAGTGTACGGAGTACTGCACAATCCGAGTTTGGTCAAAGCGTATTTCTGACCGTTCCAGACATTGGCGAGGTTTATGCCGTAAACGCCGTGGAATATTTGGATAAAGAGATTCTGCAAACGGTTGGCTTCGGTCCAGTCCTTTTTATCCGCCGCTTTGGCGATATCGACCATGATTTTTGAACAGAGCGCACCCATTCCGGAGATCATGCCGTCGCAGCCGACCATCAGTGCTTCATCGACCGCCCATTCCTGACCTTCCATAAAGAGGGTTTTGAAGCCTTTTTCTTCACGGAGAACCAACAGCTCCTTACGCAGCCACATATTGCTGGAAGAATTTTTGATTCCTTTAAGATTGGGATGTGCCATCACGGCGGCAAATTGGTCAAGCGAGAAGTTGATATTATTATTGGGCGGACAGTAGTAGAAATATACCGGCCGGTCGGCTTCATCGAGAACTTTCAGCAGTGATTTTACCGGATCAAGTGCGCTGGTGCGGGCGGGGTGCATGAATACATAACTGTCAAACTGATACTGACTGTAACGCTTCATATTGTCCAGAGCCAGCGGCAGACTGGTGGCATTGATGCCGACGAGCAGTTCCATTTTATTTCCGACGATGTCACAGGCAGTCTTGACATAATCTTCCTTGAAAGCATCGCTGAAACTGCCCCATTCGCCCATGGAACCGAGGAGAAATACGCCGGTAAGTCCGTGGCGGATATTGCGTTCAAAAATGTTTTTCAATCCTGCTTTGTCCAATGATCCGTCAGCCAGCAGCGGAGTGACGGTCGCCGAATAAGTCTTGCTTGCCATGATTTATTTCCTTTCAGTATCTTACAGATCGGCGGCAACACCGATCGTTACTTCGTTTTCCGGATTATATAATTCAGGAAATTCTCCATCCCATGAAAAGTGCATGGATGCCCGTTCTATTTTTATTTCCTGATTTGAGCGGTTGGTCACTTTGATTACCGCCTGCGTACCGCTGTATTTTACACTGCGCAGAAAATATCTGCTGTTTTCCAATACACACTTTACGCCGCCGAATTCAACATCGGCATCTGCCAGACCTTCAAAGGAAAAGGCGATTTGCGGATCTGCTTCAGGCACTTCGCCGGTGACAAAGGTGAATTCACAGCTTTCACCGGGAGCTAACTCCTGCGGCAATTGATAGGGATATATGCCCTGATCTTTCAGATTTTTGCGCCAGACGGAAAAGTAAGCATCATTGCTTTCCGCCCGCCAGCCTTTGAGAAAGTTGGGTTCATCCATGTGCAGATCATCGTAGGAAATATCGATGGAAAAATTTTTGCCCTGCAGATTTTCCCATTTGCCGCACTCATCAAAAACCTCAAGCATCTTCTTTTTGTTGCGGATATTCATAAAGTTGAAAAAGTATATTCCGTCAGATTTGTTCCCCAGAGCCACCCGGCTGGCTCCCCGGATAAAGGGCAGCTGCCTCCGGTCAAATGGCTCACGTGTCCACGCACCGGCAGGTGCCCCCGCAGGATAACCCGGATAGGGCTGATGCGGAGTGTCGATACAGGCGGTCACCGGGAAATCATCATTGCCGACAGCTGCTTTCCACGCTCCCGGATCGAGAATGTAACTGCGCAGATATTTGGGGGAAATAATGATCCGGTCAATATCTCCGGCTTGCGCCCATGCCACGGCATCCAGACCGTGATAACGGGCGGATGCCACTGTCGCCGGAACTCTGGGCGCGATCAGGATCTTATGTCCCCGTTTGGCGGCATATTCATCGGCAAGCAGCCGGATGGAGTGTATATATTCATTCATCACCGGAATATTCTTTTCCCCTTCGCCATCGTTGAAGTGGGGGACATGGCGCATCCAATCCAGCACGATGCCGTCGACATCATACAACTCCAATTGCTCTCTGATCGAGTCAAAATACATCTGCCGGACTTCTTTATGTTCGTAGGATAATCCGGATTGTGGTGCGCAGGTTTGAGTCCGCAATTCCGGGTGATCCATCCACAGATCGCCATGCCCCGGAGAATGCTCCAGCCAGGTACAGTGCTGGTCATTCATGCGGATGGTGATCCATTTGCCCAGACCTTTTGCGGCGGCACGTTTGAGCAGATAATCATTGGAATCCACCCCCATATTTTTCAATACCACGATATTGGCGGCATTGCGGTAGGCTGCCGGAGTACCCAATTGACCGCGGAACCAGGGCTGATCCAGACCTTTGCTGATGTCAAAACCTGCCACAAACTCCCGGATCGCTTTTGCCCCCGGGTACATGGCAGTCTGACCGCCGCAGCCGACAACCAGTACTTTTACATCGGTATTCAGCAGATCATCTACGATATGGTCGAGATCTTTGGGCATAATAGTGCCTGCTTCTGCGTAATAGTAACGGGCATTGCAGTCTTCATCAAAGAAAATCATTTCAAAACAACCTTTATTTTTGCAATTTTTCAATGAAGTCATAGAGCCTGGTACGGGTGGCATCCATAGTATCTATATCTTTACAGTAAACACTCATACCGGTGCAGTAGATGTCGCAGATTTTCTGCAATTCAGCTTTGAGCGCGGCCTGTTCCGCTGCCGGTTTGGCGGCGATGAGCCGTTTTGCCAATCTGACAGCCAGTACATCCTCCAGACCGTCACGCAGAGCGGTGGCACGGCGGGAAGGATACATTTCGCCGTTTGGCCCGGGATAGAAGATCGCTCCCATACCGTTATTGGTATTGTGGGTGGGGTTCCAGAGAGACCAGTCAATATCGTTGTTCCCTTTCAGATGGCTGTTGTAACGCCACATGTGGAAATCCCAATAGAGCATACCCTCAATGAAGTCAAAAGCGATCATTTCCCAGGTGAAAGCTCTGGCGAAGATCAACGGCTGATCGACCCGCTCAAAATTCGCCATGGGATAGTATCCGCCGCCGCCGACATAGGTCCAGAATTTCGTACCGTGATCACGTTTGATGCGCTGGTTGAGCCGGGTGAGGGCAAAACCGTTGGCAGGGCAATGGACATCCAGATTATCAAAGACATCCTGCGCACTGACCAATTCAGCGGCGGTGGAAACGATGATGATATCTTGGGGCAGGATCTTTTTGGCATTGGCAAAGGCGGAACGGATCCGGTCATTCACATGCATGCGGGATTCATCAAAACCGTAGAGATAAATGTCGATTTTATCGCCGCCGGGGAGGGAGCGGATGAAGTTGTACTTTTTCATCAGATCGTTGTAAGTGCTTTCGATGCTCCGGTTGACCAGACGGATGGAGGTCAGATCACTGTTTCCGGCTTCAAAAACCACACTGGCAAGATTCTCTTTGTTCCGCAGATTGTCAAACCAGTAATCCACCAACGGACGCATGGACTTCAAACCGGTGCGGGCAGGAAGCATATCCTGACGCATCACATGGATATTTTTTGCTCCGGAACTTTTGCCGTCGGCGGTGGTTACGATGAGCGGATCGCCGTAACTGCTGCTCAACAGGAAGAATTTTTCCGTAGGCAGATTCTCGTCCCAATCCCGGGTTTCGCTGTAGTGGACTTTGAGATATTTGTATTTGCCGGTGGCTCCTTTGGGAGTGATGAGCAGATCGTGTTCATCGGTACCGCATTTCAGGGGACGGGGGGAGATTTTCGCTTCTGCCGGGATGCGGGTGAAGTTTTCGCCGTCATTACTGCCGTACAATTCGATGAATTTCACCATCCGGGGATCGGGATGAGCCAGACTCTGCAGCGGCTGTCTGCCCAGATTTACTCCGGTAAGACCCTGTTCGATCGCCCAGGCGGTATCTTCATTGGTGGGACTGTAGAAGTAAAGATCAGTGGGATTGAGCCGGTGTTCCAGCATGGTGGTGATCAGATTGCGGCGGGCAGTTTTGCCCTTGTCGCCGTACCACTGGTGGAATGCTGCCTGACGCCAGCCGCCCAGCGTGGGAATATAATCATCGCCGAAGCTGAAATTGCGCACTTTGACTTTCAAAGGCAGAGAAGCAACGACTTTGTCATCTTTCAGCACTTCGACGACATATTCATAGATGCCGGCTTTGGCATTTTTTGTGCTGCGGAGATCAATCTGGATGGGTTGATTGCAGTAGGATTCCATGGCGAATTTCTGACCGGGAGTGTAATTTTTCAACACATCGGGCATATCTTTGTCACCGCCCAGTGAGAGCGGCAATTGAGGATTGGGGACTGCCATCAGCCGGATGTACTCCATTGAATAGATTTTGACAGCCGGAGCATTGGGAGTAACGGCACGGCAGTTGATGCTCAAGCCATTGACACCGTAACGGGCGGTACTCAAAACGAGCTGGGCACTTTCGGTTTCACCGGCGGCGATGTCCAAAGTTACTTCTTTGGTCAATTTTCCGGTGGCACCGGCATAACGGAAAACATGAGTAAGAGAGTGACGGGCAAATCCGGCACTCAGTTCCAAACCGTCAGCTTTGACACCCTCGGTAAAGCTGGCTTTTGAAACTCTTCTGGCACGGTTGACCAGAGATTCCACCTTTTCGGCATAACGCAGTGCCGCCTGCACCTGCGGCTGACCGTCAAGAGTGTCAAAGTAGCGTTTATTGAAAACATCGCCCCAATAACCGGTGGGTTCCCAGTAGCTCAATACGCCCAGATAGACCAGCGAAGCCAGCCGGTCACGCATGGAGGGGACAGATAAGATCACCGGCAGGTAGTTCCCGGTGGATTTGTTGAGCTGTGCTTTGCGGTCGGCAAGACTTTTTTCGTGGAAAACAAAGCTGTTGACCCATGCCCGGAGACGGTTGTTGCCGTTCCAGACATTGCTGATATAATTTTCATTTTCATTAAAGAGTACGGAGGCATTTTTCAAAGTTCTTTCCGCCTCTTCCACCACGATCATTGCCATTGCCTGATCGATGATACGCAACTGGCGCACTTTCAATGCCGGAGTACCGTTTTTGACCAGCAATGCTCTGCCGACGCTATTCAAACCGCCTGGAACAAAAATATCTTTACCGGCAGAACGGAAAATCACACCTTCAGCAGTTGCCGCCGTGGTGATTTTGTCGCCTTTGACTGTGTATGATGCGCTGTATTTTCCCGGTTTTTCTCCGGTGCGGATCTGCCAGATGCCATTTTTATATTCGGCAAGAATGGTATCGCCGTCGGGCCACTGCCACGCCACTGCCGGATTGGCAGGGGTAAGATCGATAATATCCAGTCCCAAAGTGGTGTAATTCATCCGGGTGACGAATTTGGTCAGAGAGATTTCCCCATCCCATTGAAAATGGGTCAATGCATTTTTCTGCACAGTAAAACCGGCAAGACCGGGTACTTGCGGCACCGGCGGCGGTTTGGGCGGCTCGTAGCTGCTCGCCATGGTTTCCACCTCGATGGAGTGGATGGTCACCGTACCTTGAGTAAGTTTGCTGACATTGATAATGGGGCAGACATAACCAAGATCGGGCAGTTTCTGCTGTTTGAGATCGATTTCCACAGTCAGCTGATGGTTGCCGGGGATCAAGGGGAATTGTGCCGTTTTGATCCCTTTGAATGAGCCGTACCAGCCGAACTTTTTATTTTTGGGTTTCAAGCCGAAACTCAACTGCGCCGCCAGCGTAACATCATCACTGACAGTGAATTTCACCGTATAGCGTTTGTATTGTTCCAAAGTTGCCGGATCGTGGAAGTATGCTTCCACCCGGTAGTTGGGTTTGGATTTGTCGGCAAGGAACTGGAATCTGCCCAGAGGATAATTTTTATCCGGTTTGATTTTCAGATATTTGGAACCCTGCTTCGGGTAGACATAGGGGTGCAGCGCATCCAGACGGACAGAGTTTTTTATGCCGTCTGCCGCAATTGCCAAGACCGGGATCAAGGCACAAAAAAGGCACAGTTGCTTTAACATCAAGTTTTTCCTTATGTTTTATCAATGGATGTTTAATTGTGGCGTAAGTAATTGATTATTTGGAGGTTGTCACCTTTATTGATTCGATGGTCACCGTACCTTTTTTCAAACCTTTGACGGTGACTGTCGGGCAGAGGTAGCCCAATTCCGGCAGCTTGTAAGTTTTCAGATCTACAGTGGCAACGATGGTGTGAGTGCCGGGGGTGAGTGTTTCCGCTTTGCCCACTCCGGCGCGGAGCGAACCGTACCAGCCATACTTTTTGTTTTTGGTTTTCAAAGCGAAACCGATGTCACCGCCGGCGGAAGCATCTGCACTTACGGTGTAGGTGAGCGTATAGGTTTTCACATCATCCAGAGCCACGGGATCGTGACCATAGATCTGAACGATGTAGCTGTCTGCCGAGGTATCTGCAACAAATCTTTTCCGGAGCGGTGTTTCTGCGGTTTTTGGAATAGTTTCCACGATACCTGCCCGTTTTTTATCTTTGTAAATGCGGAAATTGGCAAGATTCATCTCTTTTGCAGCATCTTCTGCAAAAACAGCCATTCCGGTCATTGCCAGCAGCAGCAGAATAAATTTTTTCATGATTTCACCTCTTAAATTTTTTCGATCTGTCTTCTATTCAAAGCATATTTGGTCAATTGTGAAGCTTGATTGTAGGTGGTGGGCATCTCCTCTTTCTGGATCGCATCCACGTGACCGTCGGCAAGAGCAGTATTGGCTTTATCGTTGTGCCGTACTATGGAAATACCGTAGGGACAATCACTGGCAAAATCAGAACACCAATCACCGCCAAAGAAACTGGAGTTGGCTCCGAAGTAGGTTCTGCCGACTTTTTCGCCTGCTCCTGTGGTATTGGAAACTGCGGTTGCACAGTCAGCCAGTACCAGAAAACGTGACGGTGTGGCAACTCTGCCCCATTTGGGAGTGTAGCATTTGGCAGTATTGTTTCCGGCGGGATCATTGGCAGATTCATGACGGGCGATATGGTAGTTTATACCATAGTCTCCGGCTTCACCGGCTGTCGCTGTTGAGCTGCACCAGAAAGGCAGGGACCCCTGTTTCTGTTCCCGCAGTTTGCCGCTGCCGATATATCCCAGATCGACAATAATATCTGACCATGCCGCTGCGCCGGTGGATCCGTCGCTGTAAGTGTAGTTGTTATTTGCGTGTTTCGGTGAAAAGCCATCGTAATCATCGGCATAATTCTGCAGCCCCATAATCAATTGTTTCAAATTTGATTTGCAGCTGGCATCCCGTCCGCGCGCCCGGGCGGAATTGAGGGCAGGGAGTAATATTGCCGCAAGAATGGCAATGATAGCGATGACAACGAGCAGTTCGATAAGAGTAAAACCGTTGAGTTTTACTTTCCGTGCGGAGAGGGTCAGGTTTTTCATCGTACTTTTTCCTTTCGTTTTTATGTGTTAAGATTGACCATCCGGGATAGCTGTTTTTACTTTTTTCCCACATAAACATTGTCTGATTCACCGTAAAAATATTTGAAATACGGCTGGAAGTGTTTACGCATGGCATCGTGAAACTCTGCCGCCGTGCCGTGTTCAAGAACATCACATAACTCAAGGTGCTGCTGCTTGCTCTTTTCTGTCCGCTCCGGATCAGGCAGACTGGGGATCTCAAAAAATTCTGCCAGCACCTGCCGGAACTCATTGACATTGCTGTTGCCGGAAATGGACATCAGAAATGAGTGAAAATTCACATCAGCATAGAAACAATCGGTATCCATCGCAAGTTCCCGGAGTTTGGCAATATCTTTCTCTTTTTTGCGCATATAGATCAATTCGCTCATTCCAAGTTCCAGAGCGACACGCATTTCCATGAAATCCCGCCGTTCTTCATTGGAAAACATATTGGTACGGGCGATCTTGCTGAAGGTGTGGAAAGGACGGGGTTTGCGCAATACTGTACCGCGCCGCTTGCGGGGTTCGACCAATCCCAGAGCCTTCAATCTGCCCAAGCCCTCGCGTACACTTAAACGGCTCACATTGAGATCATCTGCTATTTCCTCTTCCCGGGGAAGCAGATCACCGGGCTGCAATGTTTTGCGCTTTATGAAACTTAAAATACTGCTTTCCACACCGTCGGCAAGCGTGGAACTGGAAACTTCTTTCATCAACATATTCTTAACCTTTTGCAGAAAGTTTGATTTATGCATAATAAGTATGACATATTATACAATATCCTGCACTTTTGTGATTGTCAAGAATTTTTTTAAAATTTTTTTCAAGATTTTTCCGGCATCCGCAAATCTGCCGGACATACCTTGGCAAATGCTGTTTCCGGTGGGAAATTTTTACTTTTTTTTACTTCTGCTATTGACATTTATCGTACTTTTGAGTATAATATAAGAGACTTTACATGTCTTGATGCAACCAAACCAGACAATTGAAAGGATAGAAAAAATGTCAAAACAGCTCCACCATGGTGGAGTAAAGCACGGGTGCTTTACTCTTATAGAACTCCTCGTAGTCATCGCGATCATCGCCATTCTGGCGGCAATACTGCTGCCCGCCCTCAACTCCGCCCGTGAGCGCGGCAGAAGTGCTTCCTGCATCAACAACCTCAAACAGCTTGGCAACGGCATCCTTTTTTACAGCCAGGCCTATGATGATTATTTCCCGCCCTGTCAGGATGATAATGGATTTGCGTGGTACTGGCACATCGGCAAAGTGGCATTCAACGGTCAGAGCAATACCGAAGTATTCCAATGCCCCAGCTGCCCGTATCTGAATAAAGCAGGCAAGATTCCTGAACGCTCTTACGGCTACAGTTCTTCATTTTTCCGCAGTAATACCAAAAATACCGGTTTCAAGGGAACGGAACGTTTCGGCACCTATCGCAAAGTCGGTCAGATCTCCAGTGCTTCAGCGCGTCCGATGCTTATGGACTATTACTGGTACAACTATGCCAACAATACTGAGCCTACTGTATTCATGGGGGAAGGATTGTTCCGGAGCAAAACCGATCCGGCTTACAAACAGACCAACTGGCACAATGACAAAGCCAATATTCTGATGGTAGATGGTCATGTAGAGACCGATGAGGCGATTCAGGCGACCTATCCGGTACACCGGGTTGAACTTAACTACAACTGGCCCGCCGCCTGTTGCGGTACCAACAACGACGAACCGCATAAGTAATAATAAGGTGTTAATATAGAATCAGGAAAATAAATCATGTTGAAAAAAATATCATCTTTAGTTGCCGCCGCTGCTTTGACCTGCGGCGCAGTGGAATTGCCCGAAAGATTTATGTCAGGTTACGGCGGACTTTTTCTCGGTCAGCCGATCGAGGGCGGACACATCTGGCGCATGATCGATAAAATGGGTGAACAGAAGTTCAACTCCATCGAAGTGAAAATGCAGCAGACTCTCCCCAAAGGCGTCCGCAAAGTTCAGGTGGAAAAATACAAAGGCGACATCAAAAAACTTTATGATCACGCCACCAGCCGCGGTCTGCTCTTCCAGATCTACCTTTATCCGGCTTCCAATGCCGGTAAACGTTTCACCGGCTGGGAAGAACATGCCGCCTGTCCGGCAGTGGTGACTGCCGACGGTCTGGAAATTTCCGACGTTTTCGCCCTCAACGACATCCGCTCATGGAGAGCGTTGTTTGAACACGCCTATTCTTTTGCCAAAATCCATAAAGAGATCCCCTATCTGGCTTTGAAATTCGACATCGAAGTGACCCCTTACATCGTCAGTTACGATGATGCCACCTGGCAGCGTTTCTGCGCTGCCAATGCCGGTTTTGCCGCCGATACTCCGGCAGACAAGCGTTTCCCGCTTTTGCAGGAGAAAAAAGCTGAAAAGCTCTATGCTGAATTTTTCAAGCAGGAAGTCAGCAAAACCATCAAAACTTTTGCCGATGAACTCCACGCCATCGCTCCCGATCTGGTTCTGGGCTACATGCCCGCCCATCACGGAGTTTTCTCTGAATTGATGGATCGCAATCTTGCCACCGACAAAGTCCCCGCTATCGTGGATGGCTGGGAACTCTACAACGGTGCCGGTTGGGAAGATGCCATACGCAACCGGGCGGCTCTGGCAAAGAAACACCACCCCAACAACCGTTATGTCACCTGGCTGCGTCCGGATAACTACGATACCGAAGATATCGCCATCCACGCTTATCACGCCGGAGCCAATCTTGACGGTTACTCCATCTGGGTCTTGTGGATGCTCGATGAAGCCCAGCCCAAAGTCACTCCCAAAGGGCTGAAACCGGCTGAACATCTGGCGGCTTTCGGCAAAGCCAATGCCGCTTTGCGTGCCGATATGGCGGCGAAAACTTTGAATAATCCCAAGCGCATACCTTTCAAGAAAGCCAAAACCAAAGTTGCTCCGCTGGTCACCAAAGATCTGGTGATCCCGACTTTGAAACCGGTCGGTTCCGGCAGTATGGCTGGTTCAGTCAAACAGTACATCGTGCGTGAACAGCAGGTGGTGCTTTTCTACCTCAAAGCCGGTGAAGATATCGATGTGACCCTCGCTCATCTGGCGGGCAAAGGACGCCCCTCCGGATTGCAGTATGCCGTTATGGATCAGCAGAAAAATATCCTGCGCAACGAATCTCTTACCTACGGCACCAAAGCCCGCTTCACCGTCAAAGCTCCCCATACCGGAACTTACGCATTGGTTACCAATGCCGGTTGGGGCGGTCAGGCATGGTACAGCATCGAAACCGCTACTCCGTATGCCGCTCTGGTTGCCGGATTCGGCAAAGCTGATAATCCGCGCAACAATAACATGATCTACCTTTTCGGACCCCAGAAAATATTTGTTGCCGGAAACCAACTGGGCAATAAGCAATTCGCCTTTGAAACTACTGCCAATGAATCATGGATGCTCTCGGTGGATGGCGGTGCGGCACAAAAGCTGAAACGACCCAAAAAACTTGTTACGGCACTGCCGGATAAAGCGGTGGTCGAAATCAACTTCGGCAAAGCTGATGTGGATTACAGTCAGAATATTTTCCTGAACTTTCCCGCCGGTAAAAATCCGCTGGTCTTCTTCGGTCCGGAACGCACCGTGGAAATTGTTAAATAGAACAATTTTTTGTAAAAAATCTTCACTTCGGTGGCGCACCTGCTCGGCAGGTTGCGGGCTGTCTCGCTGCTCCGTTGTCGCAGCTCAGTCAACGCTTTTTGGAAAAAAGATATTATGAGAGACACAAGAGGTCTCTCATTTTTTGTCTGAAAACAAAAAGTGGTTTGCCTCTTGATAAAAATGGATTTATGTTAAATCCGAGAACAAAACAAAGTCGCATAGTGCGCTTTAAAAATCAGGAGGACAAACCATGAATAATGTATCACTGAAACAAGAAAAAATCTACTTCGGACTGGACATTTCTCAAAAAACTATTGAAATTTTTGCTTTAAAAGGTGAAAAAGGTGTTT
>JAZSIZ010000088.1:0-14963 GCA_045534015.1 Victivallaceae bacterium
CAATGAAATTAAGAAAAAAGAAGCGGAAGAGCAGTTAAAAGAAGCCGAGCGTAAAGCAAAAGAAGCGAAAGAACAACGCGAAGAGGCTGAACGCAAGGCGAAAGAAGCGAAAGAGCAGCAAATAGAACTTGAGCGCAAAGCCAAAGCTGCAGACAAACAACGCGAAGAAGCCGAGCGCAGGGCACGGGAAGCAGAAGAAGAACGTAAAGAACTTGAACGCCAAGCTGAAGAAGCTAAACGTAAGGCACGCGAAGCAGAAGAAGAACGTAAAGAACTTGAACGCCAAAAACAGGAAGCGGAAGAAAAACGCAAAGAGGAAGAGCGTCGCAAAAAGGAGGCGGAAGAACGAGCCGCTGTAAGCGGCAGTTTATCCGGGCAGACTTTTACCGCCCAGTTGCCCAATGGGGTAAAACTTGAAATGGTGCGTATCCCCAATTGCAAAAAAGATGGTTTTATGATGGGGAGCTATGATGGAGATGGTGATGAAAAACCTCGGCACAAAGTATATTTGACCGAAGACTTCTATTTGGGCAAATATGAGGTTACACAGGCGCAGTGGCAGGCGTTGATGGGAACAGATGTGTATCAGCAGAAAAACAAAGGTAATGCTTATGGAAGTGTGACCGGAGTAGGTGGTCAGCACCCGATGTATTTTGTCAATTATAATGAGGCATTGGATTTTTGCAATGAATTGAATAAACGTGGTTATGCTCCGGAGGGTTGGAAATTCACCTTGCCGACCGAGGCACAATGGGAATATGCCTGCAGAGCGGGAACGACCACAGCGTACTCTTATAGGGATAGTGCTGACTCAAACAAAATGAATTATTCCAGCAGTTCAACAAAACCAGTTGGTTCAAAACGTTATTACAACAACTGGGGCTTGTATGACATGCACGGTAATGTCTGGGAGTGGTGTCTGGATAGTTGCAATTATAACAATGGTGTTGTTACAGATACATACCGGGATGGCATCTGGGATCCGTTATGTACGACAGGCTCGGACCGTGTGATACGGGGCGGCAGTTGGAACGGCTACGCGCAGTACTGCCGTTCGGCGGACCGGTATGGCAGCAACCCGGCGTACCGGGACGACTACGTCGGATTCCGCCTTGCCCTCGTCCCCAGTCAATGATTGGATAACACATTCTTTGAGCTGAAAAAAAGAAAAAGCGAATGAAAAGAAGCAAACACGCTTCCGGGCATGGCGGAGCCGCCCGGAGCAGTGGTTTGCGTAATGAATGAGCGCAAACAGAATACCGCCGTCAGGCGGTCAATATAAAAACGGGGAAACAGATGCAATTAAAATTTTTTACCATTCCGGCAATGGGCGAAGGCAATTCTGTTATGGAAGAAGAATTAAATGCCTTTTTACGTGGACATCGTATTTTGAATGTCCAGCGGGAATTGGTCAACAACGGACAAATGAGCTGCTGGTGCTGCTGCGTGGAATATATTGAAGGCAGTAAGCCTCCGGAAAATCCCCGGCAGGTCAGTAAAGAAAAAATTGATTACCGAAAAGTACTGTCTTCTGAAGATTTTGAAAAATTCAGAATTTTGCGGGAGTGCAGAAAAACTCTGGCAGTAGAAGATGCGGTGCCGGCTTATGCCATCTTTCTGGATGAACAGCTCGCCGCTGTCGCTCAGCAACCGGAAATCAATGAACATACGCTGAAATCGGTGGATGGTATCGGCGATAAAAAAATGGAAAAATACGGAAAACGTTTCCTCGAATTATGGAATCAGATGAAAAATGAAGCGGGCGGGAAATCTGTATTGGAAAATAGCGGAAATTGAAAATCTCGAATTGGCTTTCTGGAAAGCTCAGCGGGGAAAATCCGGCAAGAAAGAGGTTAAAAACTTCCGCAGTGATTTGCAGAATAATCTGTTGAAAATACGCAATGAATTGCTTTCATGCAATGTAACTCTGGGAAATTATCACTACTTCACAATTTATGATCCGAAAGAGCGGGTTATTTGTGCCGCTGATTTCAGAGAACGGGTAATTCAGCATGCTGTCGTAAACATTTGTGAACCGTATTTTGAAAAATATCAGATTTTTGATTCTTTCGCCTGCCGGAAAAATAAGGGCGTTGATGCATGTCTTACCAGAACTCAATACTTTTGTTCCCGTTTTAAATGGTATATCAAATTTGATGTCCATAAATATTTTGATTCGATAGACCACAAAACGTTGCTCAATATCCTTGACCGACGTTTTAAAGATCCATATCTGATGAATTTTTTCGCCAATCTGCTTGATACCTATTTTGTCACCCCAGGACGGGGATTGCCTATCGGAAATTTGTTGAGCCAATATTTTGCCAATCTTTATCTGGCTGTTATGGATCATAAACTGAAGGAGTTTTTTAAAGTTCCCGGTTTTGTCAGATATATGGATGATTTTATTTTGTTTTCCAATGACAAAAGTGAATTAATCCGCATGAAAGGAGAAGTGGAAAAAATTCTTTGCAATGATCTGAAACTTGAATTGAATCCGGAATCGCTCAATCGTACTGTTATGGGAATATCTTTTTTGAGTTACCGGGTGCTGGCTGATAAATTACGATTGACGCTGAAAGCAAAACAGCGTTTCCGCAAAAAAATAAGAGAGGCAAATGTTTTACACTCTGCAGAAAAAGCATTGCCGCTTTTGGCTTTTATACAAAGAGCAGATTCATTGGGATTCAGACAAAAATTATTTTTCAAGGACTTTGCTCCATTGGCTCGAACCGTGTAATACGGGGCGGCAGTTGGAACAACAACGCGCAGAACTGCCGTTCGGCGAACCGGAATAACAACAACCCGACGAACCGGAACAACAACGTCGGATTCCGCCTTGCCCTCGTCCCCAGCTCAAGGAATGTGATGGATGTCCAATCATTGAACCGGAGTAAAGTTTCCTGTTTCCACGAAAGGAACAAAATTTTTTACAACTTCTGCCATTAGTAGAAATAATGCGAATATAGCGGGAGTTTTATTTGGTGCCGATTCCGGTATAACATCCGGCAAACCACCCGCGCAGACTGCACCCCCGCTTTTTACGGATGGTTACGGATAGTTACGGAATGCGGCATGCAGACCACAAAGACAAATGCAAGCCGCATTTTTTGATGCCCTCTGTGGCACATTCAACGCACGGGTGCGAGGCGGTTGCCGCCGAGCGCGCAGCACGCATGCGAATATACTTTTGCCCGTTAAGAGCAAAAGCCGAGCAACAATAGTTGCGAGGATGAGCGGAGGGCGAGCAATAAGCCGCGAGTGAACGGAAAGACTGCCAAAGGCAGTCGCCCCGTGAACGCAGGCGCAATAATTTTGTGGAAACTGTCGCACTGAATCTGCTTGGAAAATGTGTGCGGAAAGGTTGGGGAGTATGAGGGGAGGAAACCGTGAAACGGTTGCCTATCCCCTCATGCGAACAGAACGCATTGCAGACTGCACAAGGTATTTTTTTACGGAGCATTACGGAATGCGGCACGCAGACCGCGGGTGGAGCCGGGTATTATGAGAATTTTTGGGAATTTTTGGGAATTTTTGAGAGATTTTGAGAGGTTTTGAGAACGCACAATCTCTCACAATTTCCCACAATCTCCCATACCCCCCCCGCATGCCACAGGTATAACGCTCTGC
Organism: Victivallaceae bacterium; assembly: GCA_045534015.1. Taxonomy (GTDB): domain Bacteria; phylum Verrucomicrobiota; class Lentisphaeria; order Victivallales; family Victivallaceae; genus UBA1784. Next base: position 3,631 of record JAZSIZ010000088.1, read on the forward strand.
AAACCACCACCACAGACTGCATGCCACGGGCGGCACAAACCCAAACGGTATGATGCACCACCGCCCCCGGATCATTGTATGATTTCGTATTTTACGCTGTTGCCGGGCATTCCGTCAACTTTATGATCGGCATAATTGATGAAAAATTTCAACTCTTTTCCGTCAGCAGTGATATGGCGGGTAACGCCGATTTCCGGAGCTTTTTCCATCACATCGATACCGGCGTATCCAGCCAGTTCACGGTAGACTTTATAAAGTTCATTTCCCGGTTCAAGAGCATTATCCTCCAATGCGGCATTGACAAATATAAGTTTACCCTGCCCGTAATTTTTTGCGGTGATCATCGGGAAGTTATCCTGATCATACGCCAGTACTTTGCAATCCAGAGCGGCAAGTTTTCTGGTGGCACTCTGCCGGGTGGAAAATTTTTGTCCGTTGAGAGTGAATGTGACAGTTTCGCCGACTTCGGTACGGTAATCTACTTCGCAGCCGAAATATTGGGCAAACGGCTGCAAATATCCGTTATCAGCGGTGAAGATCACAGTTGCCCCTTTGCCGGCAGCTTCCAGGAGCAACCGGTATTTACTGATTTCCATAACTTCAAATCCGGCGATCGACGGGACGATGAAAACTTTGCTTTCCGGCAGTTCATCTATTGAAGCGATGTTGACAAATTCGATTTCAAAACCTGCCTGTTTGCTCAAGATGAATGAACCGTAAGCTGTTTTCCATACTTCCGGCAGAGTGGAAAGCACCACCACTGCATCAACTTTACGGGAGGAAAATTCCGGCAGTTCTTTCAATTCATCGGCAAAACGTTTCATAGCTTTGGCGGCACCGTCAGGTGTACGGTCTGATTTCAATGCGCCCAATTCCCTTTCCATTGCTCCCCAGCGGTAGGGATAAAGATCGGCACAGCGGTCAAAGGAAAATCCGCACCACCACAAAACTGATCCGAAATCGTGTACCAGTGCAGAATAAAGAGTGGTATAAAGATAGGCGTCTGTCCGTTTCCCGGAAAGATAATTCGGCCCGAATGCTCCGATCTCCTCGATGAATGCCGGTTTACCGGAAACTCCCCGATAGAAGATGGTTTCCGCCGTGGCATGATAGATCGCCGGAATGTTGTTCAGCGCACTTTTGCCGCAATGTGCAGTGAATGCCGGATAGGGATGGGTGGTCAATGCATCGCATAATTCACCTTGAGTCATCAGGTCATAGGAGCGTTTGGGATCAGTTTTGCCGCCGTGCATGCCGGAATATACCGGACGCGACGGATCGGCAAGACGGATGGTGGAACAGACCATATTCAGCCAGTTCCAGGCGCAATCGGCAATGCCGCTGGAAAGGCAGTTGCACTCATTTCCCGGTTCCCAGGCGACGATGGCAGGATGATCTTTCATCTCATTGACAAATCCGCGCAGAAACATATTTGCCAGGCGCACAGCCTGAAAATCGCTGATCAGATTTTTTCCGGCAATGGCGGGCGGAACAAACATGGTTCCGGACATCCATCCGGTCAGCAGACCGACAACCAGCTGCAGATCATATTTCAGCGCACAATCGGCAACGGCACGGAATCTTTCCATCATCACCGGATCGATACCGTAACTTTTCAATCCGGTCGCCGGAAGCGGAGAACCGTCTTTGAATCCGAGTTCCCGGTAGATATTTCCGCAGTCGGCGATGATTTTTACCGGTTGGAAATCTTCCCAGAGCGGGAATATACGCACTGTATTGATACCGGAATCATGCATCGCAGCAAAATCTTTTTCCACTTCCTCAATTGAAAAATCACTCCACATCCGGGTTCCTGCGTGGGATGCCCAGTAGTTAACTCCGACACTGAAGCGCTTGAAACCGGGTAAAAATTTGCTCATGATCCTGATCCTTTGCTTTCTGTTGATACTTCTGTACGCTATGAAATATAGCACATTCAGCTGAAAATTTCCATATCATCCTGATGAAACATTTGAAACAAAACACAGCTACGGGGGCTTCTTATTCCGGAAGAAGACTTGAAAATCATTTTCCGGCGTACTATATTTATACGCAGCTTAATAAAGATGGAGCAGAAAAAATGGTACCGTTTATAATCATCCGCTGTTATGGAAGTGGTAAAGGCAATGAAAAGGCATTGCAGACTGTTTTTGAAGCACAGGAAAAATATCCCGGTCTGGTCAACGAGATCTGGTTTGCCGGAGGCAGCTATCAGAAACCGGAACTTATTCCGCAGGAAGCTGCCGGATCATTGATCTTCCGTGAGCGGTGCCGGGAATTGAATATAGATTTTTCCTTTCAGCAGGGTATTACTCTCGGTCACAGTGGGGAGAATGCTGAATATCCGGGATTTTCTGAAGATTGCTGGAGCGTTACTGTTGACGGAGAGATCACCCCCGGGATCTTCTGCCCGCTTTCTCCGGCGGTACAGGATTATACTTTCCGTCAGGCACGGATATTTATGGAAATTCTGCAGCCGGATTCCTACTGGCCGGATGATGATTTGAGATTGTGCAGAAAATGCGGTATCATCTGCTGCTGTGACCGCTGTATGGAACGCTTCAACCGGGATTATGATTGTGCTGTCACCCGAGAAACTCTCAAGGCGGCATTGGAGGGCGAGGCGGATGAAGCGGCAATTCAGATCCGGAAAAAATGGCAGAATTTCAACAGCCGCAGATTAAGCGAGTTTGCCGCAGTTTTCCGTAAAGCCGCCGATGAAGCTGCTCCAAACTGCCGTCTGGGATTGCAGGCGGTATCTTCATCATGGGTCTATGACGGTGAGGATCACAGGGAGAGCCTGAAAGCATTGAGCGGCAGTGGACACACTGTCGGTATCCGGCCCGGAGCATTGTATTTTACCGATGCCAATCCCCGGGATATGGTCCGCAAAGCTCTTGATATGCTCAAAGAGGCGGCAAATTGCCGCAAATACGGTTTTGTCGATCAGATTTGTGCCGAAGTGGAAAATTATCCTCATGTCGCTGCCGGAAAAAATCCGGCGGGCCAGTTGACCGAAGCGGCAGTCATGCTCGCTTGCGGTGTGGATTCTCTGGCATTGTACCGGGGAGCGGATGCCAATGGGGAAAGTCCTGAAAATGACCGTTTTTTCTTTGATCTGCTTTATGCATACAAACCGTTTCTGCTGGCAGTTAAAGAGACTTTCAACGGTACTTTGCCATCTGGTATCGCTCTTTACCGCGGGGGGAACAAGCTTGCCCATCCCCAATGGGATGGCGAAGGATTTGAAACAGAAACCCGCATTGTCTGCAATTCACTGCCGGTGACCCGCATGGCAGCAGCACCGCAGTGTTTCATGCTGGATGAAAGATGTGCCGGAGAATTGGCGCAAGAGGATTTCCGGGATTGTTTCTCCCGGCCGGTACTTTTGGATACCGGAGCATGGAGAGTGCTGACACGGCGTTTCCCCGGGGAAAAATTTTTGCAGAAAGTCAAAGTGGAACCACTTGCCGGATTTGATATGGCTGGCGGTGCCGGAAAGATTCTGGAACTTTTTGCCGATGGTTATACCGCCGCTGATGTGACCGGTATCATCAAAGCGATGGATGATAATGTGACAGAATTGAGCAGCTTGACCGGTTGTCCCGGATGTTGCGGCAGTTGTTCTTTTGACAGCGGTTACGGCGGCAGGATCATTCTGATACAGACGCTTGACAACCGCTGGCTGTGGACACAATCCCGGCGCAAAATGATCCTTGACTCCCTGGATGATTCTTTATATGGCGGTATGCCCGTCCGGCTGCTGACCGGCGGTTTTGCGGTCTGGGTCGTTGCTCATACCGGTGAAAACGGCAGAACTGCCGGGGTATTTCTGCTCAATCTGGGAACAGGGATCACTCTGCCGCTCAAGATCGCATTGCGTGATCCGGAGGCAACCGGATTTGAACTGCATACAATGGGTGGAAAGCCGGAAAAATTGATTCCGGAAGCGCAGTCGGAGCATGAAATTATTTACACGCTTCCCCCGCTTCAGGCGTATCAGGCGGTACTTATTGCCCCGGCGGAGCAGAAGTGATCACATTTCGCTTATTTTGCGGACAACGATACCGACCCATGCGACATCTTCACGGGTGAAAGGAATGATTTTTCCTTCCGGATTATCGCTGGTCAGCAGCAATTGATTTCCGCTTTGTTTGCGTAAACGTTTGCAAACTACTTTTTCCGGAATAGTGCTGTTTTCTGAAAAGCGTACGACCACGACTTTATTGTCGGGGATCACTTCAAAATTTTCTGCCGGTTCCACCAGTACGATGTCATCATCAAGTATTCTCGGTTCCATGGAAATGCCGTGTACCTTGAATGCGTGGGTGTCGCGCCTGGAATCAGCAGGAACCGGTACTGTGGGAGTTGTTTCCGGATCCCATTGCCGCATGATGGTATTGTCTGATTCCATAAGTTCCAGATGGCTGGCGGCATTTGCCCATTCGACCACCGGCACCGGGCGCACCAGCATTGCGCCATCCCGGAAAAGTCCCCGGGGGGCAAGCATGGCTTTTTCCGCCGGAGAAAGCGGAGAAGCTGATGCATCGCAATTTAATGTATCGAAGACCGCAGAGAGAACATCGGGGAACCAATTCAATTCGCCTTCAAAAAGACGGCGTATCGTGTGCGGTGAATCATAACCGATGGCACGGCGCAGTTGATCGCTGTTTTCCATACCGCATTTTTCCATGGCATCCAGAATGAATTTGCGCAATTCCGGAGTATTGGCGATTGTCCCGGCGGCATGCGGTGTGGAATCCAGATCGAGGTGTACTTGAAGCTTTTCCCAGCATTCATCGGTGATGGAACGCACTTTGCCGCTCAAATAGCGCGAAATATTTGAGGCACTCACCCGGCACCGGGCTGCAAATATTTTGGCATCTCCGGCTTCATTTACCGCTTTACGCAATGCCCGCAATATGTGATCATCGATCCTCATGGTTCCCTCCTTTTATCGGTTTTTCTGCTTACATTCAATAATATACATCAAAATTACATGCATGCAAGCAATTTTTTTGAAAAATTTTGCTTTTTTACTCTTGAAAATTGCACGGATGCAATTATATTGGATTTTGTCGGCTGAAATGGGCGGCTGCATTTTTTTGCCGGACGCAATTGCATGCATGCAATTAAAAAAGAAAGTTATGAGTTATTTCAGAAAGGATGTATCAGATGGATGTCGGAACCGGATTTATTGCAGATCCATTGATCGCCCCCAGTGGAAAAGTTTATTCAGCAGGGGCATTGAAGGATTTGTTGAGAGCAATTTTTCAAAAAAAGGTTGACAATAACCGGCATAAGTGCAGGGGGTATTTATGTAAAGGAGGTCAATATGATGAAAAATGCAAACCGGAGTCAGGAGGAAAGTGACAGAATACTTCTGGAACAGGTCGAAGAAGCTCTCTTCCGCCGGGCAACAGGATATGAGGATGCTTCCGGGAAAGCAGTGCTGCCGGATGTGAGAGCAGCGATGTACTGGTTGGAAAACCGTTCTCCGGAACGGTGGAAAAAGCGACAGGACAATTCCGGCGGAAGTGGGGAGATCAGCTTCACCGGGGAAGAAAATGCACTTTGACGCAGACAATAACTTCAACTGATTGATCGAAAGGAAAATTATCTTGAGAAACTATATATTCTACCGCAAAAATCCCCAGTTCAGTGCCAATGAGCGCCGCTGGCGCAGATCGGCGGAAGCATATTCCGGCGGAGGCAGTTATATTGAACAGGCCCTGATCCGGCATGTGTCGGAAATCGATCTGGAATTTGCTGAACGCCGCCGCCGTGCCTATTATTTCAACTACCCCCGGGCGATAGCCCGCCGGATCACGCAGTACGCTATGAGTGTCGATCCGGTGCGGCGCAATGCCGATGCGGAACTGGTGGAAGATTGGAGCCGCACCGGTTTGCGTACCAATGACGTTATGCGGCAGTTATCGACTTTGCTCAATGTCTACGGCAGGGCATGGCTGCTGGTGGAAATGCCGTTCTTTTCAGGGACTCCGACACTGGAAGAGGCAAAAAAGGAGCGTTTGCGTCCATATGCCCGGGCTTTATCTCCGCTGCAGGTGGTGGATTGGGCGTATGGGAGTGACGGTAAACTGCTCTGGGCGTTGATCGCCGAAGAAGAGATGATCTGCGCAGATCCTTTTGCTCCGCCGGTCAGGGTGAAAAGAAGAAGGTTGTATGACCGGAACAGCTGGCGGCTTTTTGAACAGGAGAACACCGTGGTTACAGAAACTGCTTCCGGTGTGAATCCCACCGGCTGTGTACCGCTGATACCGGTAACCGAGCCGGATGGATTCGGTCTGGAAGCCAACCACTGGTTTGAAGATGTGGTGCGGATAAGTGAAGCGATCATGAATAATGAATCCGAAGCCCAGATGAATACAGTCAAACAGATGTTCGGTATGCTGGTGGTTTCCGATTCGTTTGCCCGGTGTGCCAGAAAGTTGACGGTTCAGGATGGAAAAAGCGACAATTTTGCTGCCACGGTTGCCCGCAGTGCCGCCATTATCGAATCGGTTGAGGAAAAAGGGATCAGCCGTTTCATCAGTCCATCCGGGGTGGCGACCGACACTATCCGGGAAGAGAACCGTTATCTGAAGCAGGAACTTTTTGATGTGGTCGGTCTGGCAGTGCAGGGACAGAGCAAAGTCGGACAGAGTGCAGAATCCAAAGCATGGGATTTTCAGAACATGAGCCAGTTTCTTGCCGCCAGAGCTGAACTGCTGGAGCAGGTGGAGCTGGAAGCATGGAAACTTATGCGCCGTTACGATCTGGATTTGCCGCTGCCGGATATTCACTACAACCGCCGTTTTGCGGTCAATGATCTTGCCGGAGGCATTGCCGGTCTGCTGCAATTGTCAGAGATCCCGGCCGGCAATGCCTACCGCAGGGCAGTTGGCAAAACCGCAGTTGACCTGCTGGATAATATCGGTCATATCAGTATGAAAGAAAAACAGGAGATCATTGAAGAAATCGAAAAGGAGGATTTTGTACCATGCAAGTAGAAAATGGTTGTGCTGAAACTGCAGAAAATGCATTTGTGCCGCAGAAGGAGGATTCAGCAACGGAAACTGCTGATGCTGTGACTGATTGGGAGAAAGAGTATGCGGCACTCGAACACAGATATGCCCAATTGCAGGAAAAAAGCATTCTTGAAAAGATCAGCCATGAAACCGGATGTACCGATCCGGAATATCTGGAATTCTGCGCCAGACGTCAGGGAATAACGGTACTTGACCCTGATGCATTGCGCCGGTTCGCCCGGGAATTGGCATCGACATCTCCGGGGTGCTTCAATGCCCGTATCATACCGGGCAGCAGTGCCGGAAACAATTCAGCAAGTGCTTCTCCTGCCGGGGATCAGCGGGAAGCTTTTACCGGTGACAGGATCAGTTTGATCGCACTTTCAATTGACAGTGCGCCCGATGCTGTGAGCCGTTGAAATAAGAGATTGCCGGTCAGGAATGACTGTGCAGAAAAACAGTAAAAAATGCACTGAAAGTGCAAAATGGCGGTGAAAGCCGTCGCAAATTCAAACAACAGAGGCGCAATGCCTCACTTAAAAAGGAAAAAAATATTATGCTTTACAACTACTCTTTTGCCAATCGTAAACGTGATCTTTCCGATGTGATGGCGGCAGTCATCAAGGATGAACCGCGTTTTATTTCCAACTTCAAACCGGCACCGGATGCATCTTCTGCGAAACATGAATATCTGGAAGATCAGCTTACCGGCAGAGGTGTGACTGCAGTTGCGGTTTCCGGCGGGGTGCTGACTTTGAGTCCCGGCGATGTTGCCAAACTCAAATGCGGTACGCTGGTGGCTCTCAAGGATGATCCGGCACTTTTCAATGTTGCTGAAATCAATGGCGACAGCGTGAAACTGGAAATCGCTGCAGTTAACGGTTCTGAATACAGCGATGTGGCATCACTGCCTGAACAGGGCGGTAAATTCATCATTGTTTCCACTCCCATGAATGAGGGCAGTTCCAATGGCGACGGCGAGGAAAATTATCACCTTTCCACAGTTGAGTGGAATGCCACGCAGATCTTCCGCAAAGAGATCGTGCTTTCCGGAACTGCTCTGGCAGTAAGTCTTTACGGCAATGCTGACAATCAGCTCAACCGTCAGACTGCTTTTGCTCTGGCTGATATGGCACGGGATCTCAACCGGGTGGCTCTTTTCGGCAGACGGGTTGAAGGTACTGCCAATACCAGAGGTGAAGCCGGAGGATTGTATTTCTTCGGTACGCAGCCGGGCGTTCCGGTGCTGGATGCCGGAAAATGCAAACTTGACAGTTTTCTGATCAATGATGCGGCGCAGGCGGTTCTCGGCGAGGGTGGTGATCCCATGCAGATCCTCTGTTCCCCCGGTCAGGCACGGGTGATTTCCAATGAATACCGTGACCGTATTTCAATTCTGCGTTCCGATGACCGCCGCGGAGCTTATGTTGCGGTCATTGTCAACGAGATCAACGGCAAAGGCATGACCATTATGGCAGATCCGGATATGCCCGACGGTGATGCATGGCTTCTCGACGGAAATTGTTTCGCACTGGCGGCTCTTGCCGGCAGGGGAATTACTGATATGGATGCCACTCCCAATGGTTTTGACGGCATCCGCCGGGTGGCGATCGGTGAATTGACCTTTGAATTCAAAAACGTGAAACAGCGTTGCTGCCGGATCAAAAATCTGCTTGCCAGCAGTGAAGCGATCGCGGCTTTGCGCGGGAAATAATTCTTGCAGTGATGCCGGTATTTTGTGCTGCAATAAAATTTCTGTGAAAGATTTTTGCGGCGCATAAAGTAAAACTTCCCCCCATGACGGAAAACACCGTAAAAAGTGTTGACCTGAATGGGGGGATGTCAAAAAAGGAATGAGCCTATGCAGTTATCAAAAGTGGATGAATTTTTTTCCGCTCATCCGCTGAAAGAGCAGTATTTCAATTTCAGCGGTCCGGAGCGTGCCGGCACGGCTGCTGTGGCATTGCGTGATGTCCGCAGTGCCCTTGCCGGATACACCGTAAAGGATAGTGAACAGGAATTTTTTGAAGCGGCAGTTGCCGAACAGACCATTTTTCTGCTGTTGAATCCGGAATATCTTACCGGAGCATATACCAGAACCGCATCGCTTTCCTCGGCTGGAAACAGCCGTAAATTCAGCGGACAGGAGTCGGTTCTCGGTCAGCGTCCGGCGGCATTGCTCGCTTCGCTGTTGGAAAATGCGGCGGCGGAAAAAAAGAAATATCCGGAAAACAGCAGCAGTGGAAACAGCAGTACCGGTACAACTGCGGAAGCGGAAAACTGCGGTACATTACATTTGGAAAGAGGTTGAATTATGGCAAAAGAATTTTCATGTTACGGCAGATTCTCTGATTCGCCGGAATGCCGGAAGTGTGAATATGGCGAATCGTGCAGATTATATACCGCCGGATTCGGCAGCCATGAGCGTGACCACCGCTTCAGTTCGTGGGAAAAAGTTGCTCCGCACCGCAAGTGGAACCATGAAAACAATGTCAGCGGTGAACAGGATATGATTTCCGCTCTGGCACACTTTTTCAATTATCTGTTGATGCTGGATGATCATACTCTGGGAGTTATCGCCGGAATATGCTGCAGCTGGCATGACAATCGGGAGTTGAGTATAAGTAAATTGAGTAAGGAGTTCGGATGTTCCCGGCAGGCGATGCACCGCAAGGTGTTGAATATGATCATCAAACATCCGGAATTATCCGGCTTGTTTATGATGCTCATGCCCAAATTGAGCCGCAGCCGCCGTAATTTCATGGCAAAAATACGGACTGCCGCTGTTTCCGGTTGAATTGGGAGCTGAAAATGTTTTCTTATACACCGGTACAGAAAAAAGCATTGCGTCTGCTTGGTTCGGATGCCCGGCATATAATGCTTTTCGGCGGTTCCAGATCGGGAAAAAGTTTTGCCCTGTGCTGTTCACTGGCGGCACGGGCATTACGTTTTCCCGGCAGTCGTCATGCGGTTATCCGCAAATATTGTGCCAGTACCCGCACGACAATAGGTATGGATACCATGCCCAAAGTACTGCGCAGCCGTTACGGAGATCATATCAGGTGGCACTTCAACCGGGCGGAAAATTTTTTCCGGTTCAGCAACTCCTCGGAAATCTGGCTGGTCGGACTTGATGACGGGGAAAGAGCAGATAAAATATTGGGCAAAGAGTTTGCCACGATCTACTTCAATGAGTGTTCAGAGTTGGATTACCGCAGTGTGCAGACCGCATTGACCCGGCTGGCACAGAATATCCCGTCTTTGATCAACCGGGCGTATTACGATTGCAATCCGCCGGGTAAAAATCACTGGTGCTACAAACTTTTTGTACTCAAGCGTGATCCGGTAACCGGAAAAGATCTGCCGGATCCGGCGGATTATGCGGCAATGCAGATGAATCCGGGTGACAATCGCTGCAATCTGCCAGTTGGATATATTGAGAAAACTCTTGCCAATCTGCCGCTGAAAGAGCGTCTGCGTTTTCTGCACGGGCAGTGGCAGGAGGAGGAAGCCGGAGCATTGTGGAATTTTGATATGATCGATTCTGCCCGGAAAAACGTGGTTCCGGAACTGGAAAAAGTGGTTATCGGTGTCGATCCGGCAGTAACTTCATCAGATAAAAGCGACTGCACCGGCATTGTGGCTGCCGGTTTGGGGATCGACGGCGAATACTATATTCTGGCAGATGAAAGCAGAAAAAGTACGCCATCGGAATGGATTTGCCGGGTCGTTGCCCTGTACCGGAAATGGCAGGCGGAAAAGGTGGTGATCGAGGTGAATAACGGCGGAGAGTTGTTCAATGCACTTTTTGCCCGGGAAGCACCGGATGTACGCATAAAAGCGGTTCGTGCCGGGAAGGATAAATATTCCAGAGCAGAACCGGTGGCGGCATTTTATGAAAAAAGGCTCATCCATCATGTCGGAATATTTCCGGAATTGGAATCTGAAATGTGTGAACTGAAACCCGGCAGAGCTGCCGCTTCTCCCGATCGTCTGGATGCATTGGTCTGGGCAATAAATGAATTGACAGCACTGCCGTGCGGCAGCCGCTTTATTGAGGCATGAATAAGCCAAAGCCGTCATCTTTTTGTTGCTGTCAAACTTCTTTTGACATAACTGTACATATCAGTTTCACAACATTTAGGACATTACCCAATTTTTGATTATTGTCTCAATTTTTGTGAAAAATCTTTACTGCGGTGGCGCATCGTGGTCAATCTCGCGCCTTGCTCCTGCGCCGCAGAGGTCGAATACAGTCGTATACTCCCTCTGCGTACTCGTCGCAAAACCCGACATTGTCGC
>JAZSIZ010000026.1:0-12121 GCA_045534015.1 Victivallaceae bacterium
CGTAGTTGGTATCGTAATCGTGTGACGGGAAACAATTTTTCCAGCGTTTGATCAGACTGGGCGGAACCGGCTGTGCGCCGATGTGCATAAGCCGCCACTGGTCAAGTTCATAATCACTCAATTTGATTTCGCCGCTGTCAATGGCATCAAGGATGTCCTGTGCCCACGGAACCAACAGCCAGACGATGGAACATTTTTCCTCCGAAACGGCACGCAGGATCCATTCGGGCTTGACACCTTTGAGAAGAACGGCTTTACCGCCGACAAGGAAACTGCCGAACCAGTGCATTTTCGCCCCGGTATGATACAAGGGCGGAATACAGAGAAAAACATCTTTGTCACTTTGCTGATGGTGATTCTGCTCGACTTCGCAAGAGTGCATCAAACTGCGGTGACGGTGGACGATCGCCTTGGGGAATCCGGTTGTGCCGCTGGAAAAATAGATCGCCGCATCATCTTCATTGTCAATAGCAATCTGCGGATTTTTACTGGAACAATAAGCCACCAGACTGCTGTAAGATTCGGCAAAAGAGGGACAATCTTCGCCGACATAAATAAATGACTTGACTTTGGGCAGACGGTCGCAGATATCTTCCACCCTGCCGACAAATTCAGGGCCGAAAATCAGATAATCGGCATCTGCCAGATCAAGGCAGTAGCGTATCTCATCGGCGGTATAGCGGAAATTCATCGGTACTGCCATGGCTCCGCTTTTGAGAATACCGAAATAGATCGGCAGCCACTCCAGACAATTCATCAGCAAAATGGCAACTTTATCCCCCTTGCGGATATGACGGGTCAGCAGGAAGTTGGCAAGCCGGTTGGCTTTGCGGTCAAACTCTCCCCAGGTCAATTCGGAACGGAAAGAATCGGTACGGCTCGGTTCAATAAGAGCATAATCGCGCCAGGTGGTGTGACGTTTTTCCAACTCCTGCGGATTGATCTCAACCAACGCCACCTCATTTTCTTTCTCAATGGCGTTTTTTGTCAAAATGTCTGTGATCGGCATTTTTCAGAATCCCTATATTGATGTTTCAAAGAAAATAATCATTTTTTAATATACCCTGTAATCAGACTATTTTCAAGTTAAAGGTATTCCCTGCTTGAAATTTTGTTTTGACAGATTATATTATCCGGAAAAATAGAAATTGCCGCAGAATAGCAAGTAACAGCCGATAAAGGATAAAATATTATGGATGAGGTAAAAAACGTCTTCCCGGTCAAATGGGAATTTTCCGGCGATTTCGCCGACAGGGCAGAATTGCTCTGGCAGCGACTGCACACCGATGGCATCTATTCCCCCGAAGCATTCTTTCACCCTGCCGGATATGGCTGGCAGGGCGATTTTGAAGGGCGCACACTGCTGGCATGGGCACTGCTGGGCAGATTGCTGGGTAAAACTTCCCCCTTTCTCAAACCGGTCATGGAAGCTTTTCCGCAGAAAGTCAATGCGCAGGGATTTTTCGGAGAATTCCTCGATCCGGAAGCGATCAATGAACAGCAGCTTGCCGGTCACGGCTGGCTGTTGCGGGCAATGGCGGAACAATTCATCAATACCGGGGACAGCTTCTTTGCTGACGGGGCAAAAAATATCCTGAACAATCTGGTTGTTCCGGTGATCGGAAAAATTGCCGAGTATCCGGTGAGTGACGGCATGCGGGAAGCCGCCGGAGAAGCATCCGGAAGTAGTGACCGCAAAATCGGCCGTTGGCAGGTAAGCACCGATATAGGTGCGGTATTCATCTTGTTGGATGGAGCATTGCAGGCATCGGATGTGTTTCAGATCCCGCTGGGCACTCTGCCGCAGGATATGATCACCATTTTCCGTAAAATCAACTTGCGTAAAATGCGTATGCAGACCCATGCCACATTGAGTTTTCTGCGGGCGGTGATCCGCTGTTATGAAAAAACCCGGGATAAGGAACTGCTGGATTATGCCGAAGAACTTTTCGGCTTCTACCGGCAATTCGGCATGACCGAAAATTACGCAAATGACAATTGGTTTGAACGCCCCGAATGGACAGAACCGTGCGCAGTGATCGATTCATTCATGGTGGCGATGGATCTCGCCCGGCTCACCGGCAAAGCAGACTATCTTGATTCAGCACACCGCATCTGGTTTTCCGGAGTGGAAGCCGGTCAGCGCAACAGCGGAGGTATGGGCTGTGATACTTGTCTGCACGATGATCAGCCGTTGCTTCAGGTGCGCTATCCGGAAGCGACATGGTGCTGTACCATGCGGGGTGGCGAAGGATTCTACGCTTGCGGCAGCAAGGCTCTTATGCTGCAGGGCAACACCCTGTTGGTCAACCTGCCGCTGTCGGGCAGATACACCTTTGCCGACGGCTTGACAATAGAGGTAACTGCCGCTTATCCCGAAGCGGCGTCAGTTACGGTAAAGATCATCGCTCAAGCCGGCACAGCAGTGGAAAACATCCGCATATTCACGGTGGAAAACGGCTGGGAAAACGGCAATGTCGCTCACGGGGAATATCCGACATTGCGCCGCAAAACACGCAGCGGCAGAGCAGATTGCTTCTGGCGGGGTCCGCTGATGATGGGCAGACGGGAAAACAGCAGAGAACTGGTTCCCGTCAACAGCAACTGGAAATTGAGCATGGATGAGTTGAAACAATCGCTGTTGAAAATGATTTTTGACGGAAGCGATATATGAATCAGATAAAAAAAGCTGTTTTTTTCAATTCAGCTATTGCTTTTTCTGATTTTATGCCGTATAATTAAGGAACAAGACATCTATCCATTGTGCTGTAGATAAAAAAAGGACTATTATACAATGAGTAAAAACATGCTTCCTCATGCCGGCAGAAAAAACAGATTATTCAATTTCACTTTGATCGAATTACTGGTAACCACCTCAAAGCTCAACCGTAATCATGCCGATGACGACAAAGATGGATATTCACCTGTCCGTGGACAGGTGAAGCAGTACTGCTTCACCCTGATCGAACTTCTCGTGGTCATCGCCATTATTGCCATTCTGGCGGCGATATTGCTGCCCGCCCTCAACTCCGCCCGTGAGCGCGGCAGAACGGCAAGCTGTATCAACAATCAGAAACAGATCGGATCATACTTTTTCATGTATACCAATGATTTCGATGACCAGCTGCCTCCGGGCGGACAAACGGTCTGTGCCTCCCGGGGACTGGGCAGAGGTTCCGGTTTGAATCACGAAGCCTATTATATCAGCAGTATGTGCGGACAATCAGCTTATGCAGTCGGTATCGGACTTCTGCTGCCGTATTACAGTAAAGTCTATGCCAACGGATGCAGAAAAACCCATCCGAGACCGGAAATTCTGTACTGTCCGTCGGTTCCGGATTCTGTTCTCGCCCAGGACTGGGTATGGACAAATGGAATCAGCACGAATGCCTGGGTGATGGGAACATATGCTTACTTTGATGCCTACCATTACGAAGAACTTTATCCGGCCGGCGGTTCCCAGACTCCCGATAACAGCGGCAAACTCAACACGGCGGCACGGCTTAATGCCCCCCTTTCTGTCGGACATATGCCCGGAGCAAGCAACAGAGAGGTCAGTCTGGGCGTACACGGCGGAAAAATCTCCTCCAACAGTTTTGCCAATGAAACCTACAACGACCTGATGTATGACGGTCACGTTGAATCCCACAAAGTCCCTGAAAGTACCGCCTATAAAGTTCCCAAAGATCTCTGGAAATTCATCCTCGGTCTGTAAGTTTATGCCTTTGCAAAGTATCAGCCACGTTGAAAGATTGTCAAGAGTCGGAGTTTATGCCGATCCGGACAACCGCAATAATATTCCGGAAAAACTGGATCCGAACCGGGAAAATATTGAAATCCTGCTTTCCGGAGAAGTTTTTTATCCGGATGAGCGCGGCAAAAATCAGCGTTTCGGCAAAGGTACTATATTCTGGCACCGCAGCGGAGAATTTGACATTTTCAACAACGCAGATGAAAGTTACCGTTACCGTTGTGCCGTATTCACCTTTGAGGTAAATTCATTCAATCGTCCTGTCCCATCGATCGGACAATGGCAGGATCCCGGGACGCTGGAAAATTTTATCCATGAAGCCTCGGAATTATTCCTGAATCCGCAAACCGACAACGAATTTCTCACCATCTGGTGTTACGGTACGTTACTCCGGCAATTCATCACCACCGGCTATAGTGCCGGTGAAACACTGCCGACCATTCTGCAGAATGCTTTACTGCATATCAATACCAGAATCCCCGATGCGGTAAGCATAAAAGAATTGACCGATACGGTAAAGTGTTCATCCGTACAACTTCACCGGCTGTTTATGCAGCACCTGAAGATGTCTCCCGGGGAATATATCCTGCGCCGGAGACTGGTTCATGCCGCCAATCTGCTGTTGAGCGGTCTTGCCATCCAGCGGATCGCCGATGAGTGCGGTTTTCAAAGCGTTCCGGGTTTTTACAATGCCTTCCGCAAAGTTTACCACTGCTCCCCCGGCGAATACCGGGAACGGGCAGCTTTCCGTAAAAACCTGAAGCTGAACACTTCCAAATAATTTTACCCCGCTTCCTGCACCGGGTGGAATACCCCCTGCAAAACAATGTTATTTTTGTTTAATAAATGCAATTTTTATTTAATTGCATTCCAAAATTTCCTGCTATATATTAATTTTGTCAGAGCAACATCATGCACAGTTGCCGAACTATGTCAACAACTTAATCAAGAAAGGGAATCGTATGAAAAAAAGATCGTATGATCAAAATTTAACATCTCCCGCAAAACAAGCATCTTTGCAGAAAGGAAAAGTTTTTATGACGAATGAGAAAAGTTTTTCCTGTTGCAGCTGCAACAGGAAGCCGTACGGCTTCACTCTGATCGAATTGCTGGTTGTCATCGCTATTATTGCGATTCTGGCGGCGATATTGCTTCCTGCCTTGAACAGTGCCAGAGAGCGCGGGCGCAGCAGCAGTTGCTTATCCAATTTGAAAAGTATAAGCCAGAAACTCACTTTGTATCTGAATGAGAATGAAGAAGTCATGCCCTACAGTTCATACTATAACGCAAAAAGAGAAAAAGGTTACTGGTATTATGTACTTGACGGAGTCTATGATTACAAAAATCCAGCTCTTACCGTATGCCCGTCGGTCGATTTGAGCGTGGAACAATTTGCTGTTATTGCGGATCTGCATTACGGTATGAATTATTATATATCCGATAAGAAAAGCAGTGAGATCAAGGCTCCCTCATCCGTAATGGTCATGAGCGACATCAAAGGCGGTTCCGGACGCAGACATGCCAGCTGGGGAGCTAAAAACGGAACCAGTGTGGGTGAAGCATCTTTGCGTCACAATGAGAGTGCCAATATCTTCTGTTTCGATGGTCACGCCGACCGGATTACGGAATCCCCCACCGGCAGAGATGATGCCGTCAACAACTACTACTGGCTGAATCCGACTATCGGTAAAAATCCTGAATTGTAATGTGGTAATATTATGAAAAAGTTATTCACTCTGATTCTTTTATGGTCAGCTGCGCTGCTTTCCGCCGGCAGCGAATTGATGCTGATCGACTTTGAAGATCCCAAACAGGCAAAAAGTTTTGAGGGTCTGAAAGGCAATGCCAACAGCATGACCCACATTGATGATCCTGCGCTGGTAATTTCCGGCAAAGGTACCGGCAAAATATTTATGCCCATCGGCGGCAAAGGTGAAAGCCGCTGGCCCAGACTGCTCTACCGTTTCCCCAAACATCTGCGCAATTGGGATAACTTTGATGAGTTGCGTTTTGATTACACCAACCCCACTCCGGAATATGACCGGCTGACCATGAGCGTACTGGATCAGAATGCGATATCCTACCCGTTTTACGGGGCAAAACTGGATAAGAAAAAAGGGGAAATCGTCTGGCATCTGCCGGAAGCCATCCGGGGCAAAGAGATCCGGGCTATCCGCTTTGTCATAGGGGATTCTCCGGTGGAGCGCATCATCTATATCGACAATATCCGGCTGACCACTTCCGAAGAATCGTTCCGGAAAAAGTGTGATGAATTTACCCGCCGCATCATGCGGGAAACTTCCATCGCCCAATGGCAGAAAGCCGGAATGGCAAAGGAACACACTGCCCTGCTTGACAGCGTGCGCAACATTGCTGATTCCAAAGATGATCTGCTCAAACGGGCTGAAAAACTGCAGGAAATTTCTGCCAAATATGAAGAGTTGAAAATCAGAATGTGGCAGATCCTCTGTCAGAAAAATATTGATGAATTCAACCGCAACTACCCTGCCGATGCCCTCTGGGGTTACGCATGGACAAGCGGTATGCAGAAAGTTTACCGCTCTGAACTCCCCTTTGAGGGAATTATTGCCGGCACTCCCGCACTCTCCCTTGCCAGACGGGAACGCGAAGGCGTGCAGATCGTTTTGCGTGCCAGAAAAGATTTGAAAGATGTCAACGTTAAAGTTACGTTGGATTCCCCCAATGGCAAATTGTCCGTCAAACCGTTGCTGGTGGGACATGTCAAAGTTCCCAAACCCAGCTACCGGACGGAAAAATGCACCTGGTGGCCCGATCCATTGCTCCCTTATGCCGATAAATTCCCGCTGGATGCCAATGTGTGGCAGGCTGTCTGGCTGGATGTCTGCACCGCTTATGATTGTCCGGCTGGCAATTATAAGGCAACGGTCACGGTGACCGCCCCCGGCGCACCGGCATTGAAAATCCCGGTAAATATCAAGGTGTGGAATTTCCAATTGCCCAAATTTCCCACTCAGCCCTCGTTGATCAACTTTCATACCGACAGCAACCATGCGGCTTTCATCCCCAAAGAACGGCGGGCGGAAGTGGCGGCGGAATTTATCGCCTACCGCAGAGGTCAGCGCAAATATGAGTCGCTTTCCGATGAAGCAAAGAAACTGCGTCAGCTGGAAATCGATACTGAAACATTGCTGCTGGAACACAACGTCACCCCGGCTCCGCTCTATATCACTTTGCGCCGTCTGGCAAAAGATGATGTGCAGCGTTGGCGCAACGGCGGCGGACGCAGTTTCAGCGTAACCTATCTGCCCCCCAAAGATGCGAAAATCGGTCAGCCCTTTGCTCCGTGGGTGGAAAATATGGTAATGAACAATCTTAATAAGACCATTCCCGCCCTTGAAGCAGCCGGATTGATGGATGGCGCATATTGTTACGGATTTGACGAGATCAAAAATGACAAGTTTTTCGCCGCAATGCAGTTGATGAAAAAGGTCAAAGCCAAATATCCGAAACTGAAAATCATCACCACCACCGAAGACCGGGAGTTCGGCAAAAAGAACGGACTTGACAAGGTCGTGGATGCCTGGTGTCCGCAGGCGGAACGCTTCATCGAACAGATCGACCTTGTCCGGCAGGTGCAGAAAGAGGGCAAAGAGGTGTGGTACTACGTCTGCTGCTGGGATCCCGGTATGGATATGCTTATTGAAAAATCCCTTACCGCTCCCCGGCTGCTCTGCGGATTCGCCCAGAAAAAATTCGGTGCTGACGGTTTCCTCTATTACGGAGTAATCAGCGGCAACAAATATCAGGATATGATCACCACCGGTCCGTTGACCACTCACACCGGCAACAACACAAGCCCGTACAACGGCTGCGGATTGCTGATCTATCCCACGGATAAGGGTCCGGCTTCCTGTCTGCGTTTGAAAGCGATGCGTGACGGTTTTGAAGATATTGAATACTACCATCTGCTCAAAGCCATCGACCCGGCAAAACTTTCCGCAGCCGACCGCAAGGAGCGTGAAGAATTGCTCAATATCCCCGGCAACGTTGTTACCGGGCTGGAAAATTATGACCTTTCCGGAAAAAACACAGAATCATACCGGGAAAAAGTCGGCAAATTTCTTGACCGGGTGCTGAAAGGCAAAAAAGTGCAGATCGGTAAAGCCTCCACCCCGGAAATCACCTTCAGTGAAAAAGAGAACCGTACCCAGGCAAAAGTGGGCGATACGCTCACATTCACCATCACCGCTCAAGCTGACGGCGAAGCGTGGAATGAGGGCAGCTGTACCTTTATATTGAATAACTCTTTCAACAAACGTCTGCTGGCAGTCAATTGCGATTTTGCCAAACAAAATCCGGTCGTGGTGAATTACAAGGTGGAAGAACCGATGGTCCTCACCGTGCGGATCATTCAGGCAAAGGATGCCAAAGGTAAAGCCATCGTTTCCAAAGGAGTGAAAATCCGGGGCATCGCCTGTTCGCCGGAAAAACTGCTTCCCGGTCGCCCTGCCCCGGCAGATTTCGCAAAATTCTGGAGCCAGGCAAGAGAAAAGAGCAAAACGCTCAAAGTCACTGCCACGCCCTTCCCTGCCAACTTCTACAAAGACCGCAAAGCGGCTCTGCTTTCGGTCACGGTCGATGGCGATACCTTTCAGGGAATTTTGATCACTCCGGCTAAACCGGGAAAATATCCGTTGACGGTCAACCTCCCCGGCGCCGGGCCCGGATTCGGCAAACCCTGGGTCGGCGGTACGGCGAATCACATCGGTCTGCATGTGAATGTCCACCGTTATCCGTGGACGGCGGATCAGAAGCTCCGCAATCAATATTTCCGTGACGCAGATAAAAAGTTCGGTATGAGCTACTTCTATTTCGGAGCGGAAAAACCGGAAACTTACTTCTATTATAAAAGTATCATCGCCATTTGTGCTTTCACCGATTATGCCATTGCCCGGGAGGAATACGACGGAAAAAATCTCTTTGCCACCGGTTCCAGTCAGGGTGGATTTCTCGCCACTGCGTTGACGGCGATCCACGGAAAAGTTACCGCTTTGAGCATCAATGTACCGGCGATGTGCGACCACTTCGGTCATCTGCAGGGCAGACAATCCGGCTGGCCCGGATTGTTGAAACACCGCAAAGATGCCGCCGTTACCGCCGGGTATTATGATGCGGTGAACTTCGCAGCTCTGATCAAAGTGCCGACTCTGGTTGCGGTAGGTTTCATCGACTACACCGCCCCTGCCGCCGGAGGATATATACTTTACAATCAGCTCAAAAGTGAAAAAAATCTGCTCCCGATGCCCGATACCGGACATGCAATAACTCCGGTTTACGGCAGGGCAAGCAAAGAATTTTTCCAGAAAAACAAACAATGACAGAAAGTTGAACCAATGTTAAAAAATGCAGTTATAAAACCGATCACCGGAACATTCGTCAATATGATGATCTCTGACACCGGGATCAGCAACTCCGGCTTAAAAGAGTGGGAACAGGATTTCAATATGATGGAAGCTCTCGGCATCGACCATCTTTTTGTGATCCGTACCGAATGCGAAAGAGACGGATTGCGCATTTCCGCCGAAGATCCCCGTTCCACCACCTGGCCGGAAGATGAGAACCTGCTTGATATGGTTTTCCGCCTCGCCGAAAAGCACAATATGAAACTCTTCCTCGGCGGCCCGCAGAATATCACCAATCTACATCTGGGCGACTGGAAAAAAGAGATCGATGATACCAAACGCTATTATGACCGGACAGTTGCAAAATATGCAAATTACAAGTGCCTGCATGGCTTGTATGTCACTTTGGAAGCATTGCCGTGGCACTACAATTTTCTGGATATATGCCGGGAAGAATTGATCTATTTCAGAAAGAATTTCCCGGAAAAGAAAACCTTTATGTCCCCCGGATTCAGTGCGCTTACCGGCGATATGTCCCGCCGTTACACCGTGGATGAATGGGTGGATATTTACGGGCGTTACTTCTTTGAGGATGTCGCCGGTATGCTCGATTACTGCGCTTTGCAGGATGGTATCGCTGTTCCGGCATGTTTTCAGGGGGAGATTCAGGACAACGGTTTATCCAAATGGTATAAGGCGGTCGGCGATCTTTTCAAGAGATGCGGCATTGAAATGTGGAGCAATATCGAAACATTTCAGCGGCCTTTCCCCGGTCACGGCGAACCCAAAGGGGTTTTCCGGCAGGGGGATTACCGCTCGCTGTATATGAAATTGACCGAAGCATCGCCGCTGGTGGAAAGACTCATCACTTATGACTTCTTCACCTGTATGAGTCCGAATACCGAGTGGGGTTCTTCCCGCAGATTGCTCGCCAGATATATGGAGATGATCGGTAAAGATCCGGCTTTGATCGACGAAATATACAAATAAGAGCAAATAGAACCATGGGGGCTGCTGCAAAAGTAACAGCTCCCCTTTTTTTGAGAGTTTTTGAGAGTTTTTGGGAGTTTTTGGGAAAGCGCACACTCCCACAGCCTCCCGCAACCTCCCACAGCCTCCCACAGCCTCCCGCAGCCTCCCGCAGCCTCCCACAACATAATCCCCCATAGACCATGCGGCACTGCGACAAACGCTCTGTGCGGTCAGTGCGTGGCATCTGTTGATAATAAAAGACAGCACACTCTCCGGTATCATATTTGCAAAATCACTCTGCCGGTGCTATATTATATAAATGCATTTGATTTGCGATGAACAAATAATTATAATCAGGAGAAAAATTATGTTCAGTGCTTCCGATCTCAAAAAAGGTCTCAAAATCGAAATCGACGGTTCACCGTGGGTCATCACCGAGTTTGATTTCTGCAAACCCGGCAAAGGAACCGCTCTCTATCGCTGCCGTCTGAAAAACATGATCACCGGTGCCGGTATGGAAAAGACTTACCGCCCCACCGATAAAATCGATGAGCCGGATATCGAAGAGCGCGAGATGTATTACTCCTACAATGATGGTCACAACTTCATTTTCAGCGATCCTGTCACCTATGAAGAAATGTCCATCTCTCCGGAAACTCTCGGCGACAAAGCTTACTTCCTGATCGAAGAAAGCCTCTGCAACTTCGTTCTTTTCAACGGCGAACCCATCGACATCTCTCTGCCGACTTTTATCGAAAAAGAGATCGTTGAAACCGAACCCGGTGTCCGTGGTGATACTGCCACCAACGTCACCAAACCGGCAAAAATCGACAATGGTTATGAAATCCAGGTTCCGCTTTTCATCAATGAAGGCGACATTGTCAAAATCGATACCCGTACCGGTACCTATGCCGAGCGTGTCAGCAAAAAGAACTGATCACAATTATGTTTTCAACGGACTCCGGAATTCCGGAGTCCTTTTTTGATTGGAAATAAAAATGCTGAATTCATGGTGGCTTCCGACGCTTTTTTCTGCAATTGGACTGGGCGTGTATGATGTTTGCAAAAAACATGCCGTAAAAGACAATTCGGTCATGCCGGTACTGTTTCTGGCAACTCTCTGCGGCAGTGTATTTTTTGTTACAGCAACTGCAATTCAGGGGCAATTGATTCCGGCATTGAGCTGTTCAACGGTGGAATTCCTGCTGGTATTGCTCAAATCTGCGATCGTAAGTGCCAGCTGGATATGCGTTTACTACGCAATGCGGGAATTACCTATATCCCTCGCTTCGCCCATCCGTTCCACATCACCATTGTGGACGATGATCGGCGGGATCCTGATTTTCCGGGAGCTTCCCACAGCACTTCAAGCTCTGGGAATGGCTGCGATCCTGCTGGGCTATATGTTCTTTTCCATATTCGGAAAAAAAGAGGGATTCCCGTGGAAAAGCAAAGGTATGCAGTTGATCATCGCCGGGACACTTCTGGGGGCGGTTTCGGCACTTTACGATAAATATTTACTCAACACACTGCAAATAAACCGGCAGATGCTGCAATTGTACTTTTCCATCGATCTGGTAGTTCTGCTTGGAGCAGCATGGGGGATCAGGACGATATTTAAACATAATCATCCATTTGTCTGGAAGTGGAGCATTCCGGCTACCGGTATCCTGCTGATCATCGCCGATTACAGTTACTTTTATGCTCTTGCCTGTGAAGAAGCACCCATTTCCATGATCTCTCTGGTAAGAAGATGCAGCTGCGCAGTAAGTTTCTTTCTCGGAGCCGCCATTTTCCGGGATAAAAATATCAAAAGTAAAGCTCTGGCACTGCTTTTGCTGCTGCTCGGTGCGGCGTTATTGGCTCTTGCCAAATAAAAAATGTGAATTGTAAAAGTAAATGCACCATTTAGTCAAGTTTGAGAGGGTTAATTAGCCTTGGCGGTGCGTTTAGTCTTACAAACAATGAAAAGTGGTGCGTTTAGTCTTACAAATGGTGCATTTACTGTTACAAA